>DASVSC010000287.1:0-7758 GCA_036388295.1 Tepidisphaeraceae bacterium
GTACTCCCATTCACGGTCGCTCCCGGCGACCGTGTCGGCGAACCACTGAACGGAATTGACTTCGGGACGAACGTTACAGTCGTGGATCTTCGGTTTGACCCGCGTGGAAATGGCGGTGTGGGAAGGCCGTACGTCCTGCTGCTGACGGCCGATGGACGCCTTATCGAGCGTGAGCCAACCGGTGATCGAAACAATGTCCGAATGAATCAACTACGCCAAGCGGCCCAATTGGGACCACCGGTCCCCAGGCCGCCCGGCGCACCGGCACCCGCGGCGCCAGCCGCACCGGCGGCACCAGGTGGCCAGCCGCCGGCACCTGGGAACAACGGCGATGGGTCGGGCTTTACCACCTAAGGTCGAAAATCCTTGGCGTTAAATCGTGCGGCGCACTCTTGTCGTTAATGTCGTCGGCCTAACATCGCGTCTTGTCGGCCCGCACACGCCGGCCATTGCCGCGTTGGTGCGGCGTGGCGGGCTGGCGCACGTCGCTCCTTCTCTGCCGGCCGTCACGGCCAGCGTGCAGGCGACGTACCTCACCGGCGTCTGGCCGGATGAACACGGGATTGTCGGCAACGGCTGGTTCGATCGTGATAACGCCGAAGTGCGCTTCTGGCGTCAAACCGACGCGCTGGTCCGGCGGCCGCGTGTCTGGGACATCGCCCGACAGCGCGACCCGTCGTTCACCTGCGCGAACTGCTTCTGGTGGAACGCGATGTACGCATCGGCCGACGTCACGCTAACGCCGCGCCCGATGTACCCGGCCGACGGTCGAAAGCTGCCCGACCTCTGGACGCACCCGCCACAGCTACGCGATGACCTTCAACAGCAGTTCGGCCAGTTCCCGCTGTTTAAGTTCTGGGGCCCGATGACCAGCATCGCGTCCACCCGCTGGATCGTCTCGGCCGCCATCGAAATCGAACGGCGTTACCAGCCGACGCTGAATCTGGTCTACCTGCCGCACTTGGATTATGCGTTGCAGAAGGTCGGGCCGAACGACCCTTCGATCGAAGCGGATTTGCAGGAAGTCGATGCCGAGGTCGCTCGCCTCATCACCATGGCTGATGCCGCGGGCATCAGCATTCTGCTCCTGAGTGAGTACGGCATTGTGCCCGTCAACACGCCGGTGCATTTGAACCGCGTGCTGCGTGAACATGGCTATTTAGCCTTGCGGACGGAACTGGGCCGTGAACTGCTCGACGCCGGCGCCAGCCGCGCTTTCGCGGTGGCGGACCATCAGCTCGCCCACGTTTACGTCCGCGACGAAGTCGATCGGCCGAAGGTATTGGAAATTATCCGCACGACGCCCGGCGTCGCGGCCGCCTACGCTGGAACTGATCGGGCGGCCATCCATCTGGACCACGACCGTGCCGGCGACGTCGTCGCGCTATCCGACCCGGACGCCTGGTTCACTTATTACTATTGGCAGGATGACGCGCAGGCCCCCGATTTTGCCCGCACCGTCGACATTCACCGCAAGCCCGGCTATGACCCGGCCGAACTGTTCCTGGACCCGAAGCTAAAACTCATCAAGCCGCGCATCGCGGCGAAGCTGGCGGCGCGGAAGCTTGGCATGCGCGCGTTGCTGGACGTGATCCCGCTCGACGCCACGCTCGTCCACGGCAGCCACGGCTTAGTCCCCGCCGACCCCGCCGACGGCCCCGTTCTGATCAGCAGCGAGCCCGGCCTGCTGAACCGGCCGTCGTACGCGGCCGTCGACGTGCTCGGCGTCATCCTCAATCACCTGCGGATCGCATAGACTCAGCGCCACATGGCGGCCGTGGCGCGACGACTCAACATCTCTCTGGCGACGAAGTGCCAGATGCTCTTCGGCGTCGCCGTCGTGCTGGTCATCATCGCCGCGCTGTTCGTGCCGTGGCAGCGAATGGAACAACTCAGTGAGCAGCCGAACGAAAGCGCGGCGATACTGCTGGCGGATTCGCTGCTTCAGGAACACGTCAAAACCGGCGGCCGGCCTGACCCGCGGCTGACGACCCTGTCCACCGCACTCGTCCCCGCGACGCAGCAGGCCGATAGCGCCTGGCAACGCCGCGCCATCGTCGGCGTGCAGCGCGGGGACGACCCAAGAATCACGCGTTTCGAAGCCTCGTCGCTACGGTACTTCAAGCAGGATCCGGACCGCCGCCTGCGCATTTCGCGCGGCGGTGACCGGTACCGCTACGCCCGCCCGCTCTACGCGCGCGGCACCTGCCTGCAGTGCCACACGCCCGTGCCCCTCTCGCCGGTGTTGCAGCCGGCCCCGATCGACCCGCCGCCGCTGCTCGGCATTGTGGCCGTCGATATTCCGTCGCAGTCATCGGGACAGCAGCAACTGCTCAACCGCGTGCTGCTGCTGATCGCCGGGTTGATCGCAGGCGCCTTAGCCGGCGTGACGCTTTATCTGATCATCACGCGCATCATCCTGAAGCCCGTGCGCATCCTGCAGGAGACGGCCGAAAAGGTGTCGGCCGGGGATCTTAATATCCGCTCGCACATCCAGAGCGGCGATGAGTTTCAGCAGCTGTCTGAAACCTTCAACACAATGCTGGCCAACCTGAAAGGTTCGAACGACAAGCTCACGGCCATGAACAAAAGCCTGGACGTGCGGCTGGGTCAGTTGGCCGAAGCGAATGACGCGCTGTTTCAGTCGAACAAACTCAAGACAGAGTTCCTGGCGAACGTCAGTCATGAACTCCGCACGCCGCTGAACTCAATCCTTGGCTTCGCGGAGCTACTGCGCGACGGCGTACCGGTCGACGCGAAGCAGGGCCGGTATCTGCAGAACATCAGCAAGGCGGGCCACAATCTGCTCGACCTGATCAACGACCTGCTAGACCTGGCGAAGATCGAGGCCGGTAAGCTCGACGTGCGGCCGCAGCCGCTCAGTTTGAGCGACTTGTTCGAAGGCCTCGTTAATTTGCTCCGCCCACTGCTGCAGCCCCGTCGCCTGACAATCAATGTGACCATTGACCCGGCGGTCCCGGTCATGCACACAGACCCGAGCCGCTTGCAGCAAGTGCTTTACAACCTGCTGTCGAACGCGATCAAGTTTTCGCCTGCCGACGGCGTGATCGATCTGACGGCTGAGGCGCGGCCCGGTGAGCGGGTGCGTGTGTGGGTCGCCGACCGTGGGCCCGGCATCGACCCGTCGATGCAGAATGTGATTTTTGAAAAGTTCCGCCAAGGCGACCAGTCGCACACGCGCGAGCACGGCGGTACGGGCTTGGGCCTTTCGATTGCGCGGGAACTGTCGGGCCTGCTCGGCGGCAATGTCGGCGTCGAAAGCGAGGTCGGCCACGGCGCACGCTTCTGGTGCGAGCTTCCCGTTTCGATCAGCGTGCCCGAGCCGAAGGCTTAAGACGTTTAGTTCAACAGCGGAGCGGCATTGCTCACGAGCTCGGCGATCCGCTCGCGGACGGCGGCCACGGTGGCGGCGTCCGCGCCGATCGCACGCAGGTGATCCGGCGTGATCGTCTGATGGCACGCGGTCAGCGGGAAGCCATGGCCGGCCTGGCAGCAGAGGGTGTCGGCTACATAAATAATGTACGTCAATTCGCGCTCGCCCTCGCCGGCCAGGTGCGGCATGTGGTGGCAACCCGCCACGACCTGGCAGGCGCGCGGGAACTGCCATTTTTCGGCCAGCATCTTGCCGAGATAGGTGTGGTTCACGCCGACAATGCTTTTTTCGAGTTCCATGAACGGCTCGGTTCCGCCCGCGCGTTCGCAGAGGATTCGCGTCTGTTCCGGCCACGTCTGAAGTTCAATCAGGATGCCGATGTCGTGAATCATCCCGCCGAGGAACGCCTCCTCGGCCAGGGCAGGTTTTACCTTCTTGGCCAGTTCTTTTGCCACCACGGCGACGGCCACGCAATGTGTCCACAGATCTTTTGCGGTGTACTTTTCGCTCAGCTTCATCCCACGAAACATCTGGCCCATGCTGGCGGCGACGGCGAGGTTTTTCACCGCGTTCAAGCCGAGCAGCACGATCGCGCGGTCGATCGACGTGACTTGTCCCGGCAGGCCATAGAAAGCGCTGTTGACGACTTTCAGGACCCGCGTGACCAGAGCCGGGTCGTGCCGGACGATGGCGTGCAATTGGGCCGCCGACGAACGAGGGTCCTCGACCGTCTTAATCACTTTAGCCGTCACCTCGGGCAGCGTCGCCAGGGCGTTCAGCTGACTAAGGGCCTGCTTGGCAAGTTCCTGTGCGGTCGGTGCGGTGGGAGTGGTGACCATCTACCGGTGCATCGGCCGGATGAACGCCCCACTCAACCAGATTCAGTAGCAGATCAACTTTTTCCGCAGCCGCTCGTCCAGCGGCGCGGTCGCCAACAGCCCCGCCATCCGCATTCCGGCGTCGCCGCCGCCGTACGCGTTGCGCCCGCGATAGGCTTTAGGATTTCCCTTATTCCAGACGGACGCGATCGCGGCAGATAACGCCTCGGGCTTCCACGGCACGTCGATCAGGTTCGGTGACCGTTCACGGCCGAGCTGGCGGTCGCCAATGTTGATCACCCGCGCGCCGAGGCTGGCCGCTTCGATGACACCGCTGGAACTGTTGCCGATGAGAAAGGCACATGAACCGAGGCGTCGCAGGAACTCGACGCGAGGAAGATTCTGGTGCACGGTCCAGTCCCCGCGGACGCCGCTCCAGACGCGCGCGATGCCGCGCCAGCCGGGATCATTGTTCGGCCAAACGATGACGCCCCGGTCAACGCCCGCTCGACGAAGCGTTGTCATCAGCATCCGCGCCTGCCGGGCTTGTCTGCCTTCATCGGCTCCATCGGGGTGAAGCAGGACGAGCGCGGACGGCTCACGCGGCCCGCTCGCTCGTTCCGGCAAGCCGTCCAGACCCGGCGTGCCGATAACGTGAACGCGAAAGGCGTCTTCACCCAATCGCCGCAGGCGTCGGCCGCTGGCGGCGGTGGCGGCGAAGTGCAGGTGCGACAGCTTGCTGATTGCGTGCCGCAGTGCGTCGTCCACCTGACCGAGCGCCCGATCGCCGCCGTGAACGTGGGCGACGACTCGCCCGCTTAAGTGCGCGGCCGACGCAGCGGCAAAGGCTTCGACACGGTCGCCGACGACGAGAACGACGTCCGACCTCAGTCGCGCATAGGCTGCGGCCAAGCCCGCCATCGCTGTGCCCGTTGCCTGGGCCGTCGCTCCGCGCCACGGCACCGTCGCGTCGGTGGGCCAGCCTTGTTTTCGCAGCCCGGCAACGGTGTATCCGTGCGCGCGGCTCAGGTGCATGCCGGTCGCGATCAGTTGCAGTTCCAGCCGCGGGTCGGCCCGAAGCACACGCAGCGCGTGCTCCATCAGGCCGAACTCTGCGCGGGTGCCGGTAACGAAGGTGACTCGCCTACGCGGCATCGCCGAGGTCCCCTGGCATCAGTAGATCGCCAGCACGTTTTGCAGTGACGAGCGTTCGTCCGACGGCTGACTCGAAGTGTTCGGCCGACATGGCGGTGCCCGGCCGCTGCGTCGTCAGGTCGTCAGCCGTCAGCGTGTGGCCTGCCGGCAAGTCGCGGCGAAGCACCAGACTTTGACGGCTGACCGTACGCACGTCGCGTTCGCACGCGAGCACCCGCCGCCCCGCCCCGCCCAGCATTCGCTCCGCTTGTCGAATGCGTCGGACGTATTCGGTAAACGTCGGCGGGTCGAAACTCGCGGAATGATCGGGACCGGCTGCTGCGGTGTCGTAGGTGATGTGCTTCTCGACGATGCGCGCGCCGCACGCCACGGCCAGAGCGCCCGCGGAAAGTTCGGTGGTGTGATCCGAGTATCCGACCGGCACGCCGTGGCGCGCGAGCCCACTGATCCAGCACAAGTTCGCCTCCGATTCGGCAACGGGGTAACTGCTAATGCAGTGCAGTAAGGCGAACTGGGCGGCCTTGGCATGCAACCAGCGCACGGCCCCGTCGATCTCTTCCTCTGTTGCCGCGCCCGTGGAGACGATCATCGGCAAACGCGTTTCGACCACGCGGCGGAGCAGCAGGCGGTTGATGAGATCGGGCGATGCGATCTTGATCACCGCTGAAACGGCTGCCGCACGAGGAACATCGTCGGGCGAGAACGGCGTCGAGATCAGGATCAAGCCGGCGTCGGCGGCCGCGCGTGCGGTGACGCCGAGGGCGTCGTCTGAAAGCTCGTACTGCCGCAACATTTCGGCCGGATCGGCGGCGGCGACACGCGACTTCTGGTACTCGGCAAACCCGGCGCTGTGATGGACCAATGCGTCGGCACGAAAAACTTGAAGCTTGACCGCGTCCGCACCGGCCGCCTTGGCATGGGCGATCAGGTCCACTGCGCGCTCAACAGACCCGTCGTGATTCACGCCGATTTCGGCAATCACCAGCACGCGGTCGTCCGTTTCAAACCCGCCGAGATTCACGCGGCCATCCTCTGCGCCCGCAATGACGCCTCGGCCCAGTAGAAGTCGCGCAGGGTGTCGATCTCCACTGTTTCATCCGCGGCCGTCGCAATGCCGCGGCGGTCGACGCCGAACATCGCGTGCGGGTCGTTCGGTGCGGCCTCGCCACGCAGGAGCGAAGCGCGGCTCATCACAACCACTGCACCGTCGTGCAGGTGAAGCGGTTCCAGGTCTTGGCGGCGATGGATGCTGCCGGGCTGTAGCGCCGAAACGCGGTCGCCGTCGAGGCGGCTCATCCAGGCCGGGTGCCACTTGCCGACGGGGCAGAACGTACGCACCGAGTCACAAGCGGTTTTCTTCCAGCAGTCGACGGCCCGGTCGATCACGCCGCTGCCGCGTACGGCGACGTTGCCGTACAGGACGACGACTGCGTCCATCGGCTGGCCGTGTTGTTCGACGGCGTGCAGGGCGTGGAGCATCACGTCCTGCACGCTGGCGTCGTCCGTCGCCAGAGACGCGGGTCGTTCGATGGCGTCAAAGCGGCGACGCCGTGCGAGTGACAGCAGGGCCTGCGAGTCACTGCTCACGACAAGATGCGT
This sequence comes from Tepidisphaeraceae bacterium, assembly GCA_036388295.1. Lineage (GTDB taxonomy): Bacteria > Planctomycetota > Phycisphaerae > Tepidisphaerales > Tepidisphaeraceae > RYN-431. The sequence continues at coordinate 6,967 of DASVSC010000287.1, forward strand.
CAGCGTGCGGGCGGCGGCGGCGTGGTCGAGGGTGTACTCGATCACGGGCCGGCCCAGGAGCAGTCGCAGATGTTTATCCGCCAGGCCGCGGCTGCCGCCGCGCGCCAGGACAACGCCAAGGACATTCTGTCGTTTCATGGTCGGTGCCATTCCTTACAACGGTTACACAAATCAGGAAGCTGCGCCAGTCGGCCGTGTGCCGCACGGAGGTCCTGCTGCGGGCCTTGCCAGACGTCGGCGATCCGGTCGTCGCCGAGGCGGCCGAGGGCGTGTTCGCCGAACGCGTCCTGTTCGCACGCGACGATGCGTCCGTCGCTCAGGATGGTGATTCGGCTACTCAATCGCGCGCACGGCCGGCGGACGGGCGGCGTCATGTCGGCGACATCGATGCCGCTGATTCGCCCGCCGAACGCGGTCGGGCCAACGATGACTGCGCTGCCGATCGCGCGCAGCCACGTGTCGTACCAATGTTCCATCTCGTCGAAGTTCGCAAGCAGCTTCGTGAACAGCGGGACGACGAGCGGCGTGCCGCTCGCCAGCCGTTGGCGGGCTTCGAGCAGACGCTGGATGTTCTCGACGACGCGCGTCATGCCGTCGACGCCCATTACGTCGCGGTACACCACAGGCGTCATCGCCGGCAGGTGCACGGCCACCACGTCCGCGCCGGACGCAGCCAGTGCACTGACGAAAGCGAGATCGGTCGTCAACAAATCCGTTTCAACAGACACGGCGGCGACGGCGGAAAGCCGGCGAACAATGTCCACCACGTGCGGGTGCAGCAACGGGTCACCG
>DASVSC010000288.1:0-6969 GCA_036388295.1 Tepidisphaeraceae bacterium
CACGATGCTCACGCTCGGCATGGCCGTCCTCTACCTGAGGGCACTGGCGTGACCCGTCAGACACAACCTAACCCTCTCCCGGCCATACCGGGAGAGGGAACCAGACGCGCCCAATTTAAGTCGGTATGATGTCCTGCTCGATTCCAAGGACATCCATGACCACCGCCACCGCACCCACCACGCAATCGCCCACGCTCAACAAGTTCTCCAGCCGCATCACCCAGCCCGCCAGTCAGGGCGCAAGCCAGGCCATGCTCATCGCCACCGGCCTGAGCTGGTCCGACCTCGACAAGCCCCAAATCGGCATCGGCAGCGTCTGGTACGAAGGCAACCCCTGCAACATGCACCTGGCCCAACTCGGCGACCACGTCAAACGCGGTGTCGAACAGGCCGACTGCGTCGGCATGCGCTTCAACACCGTTGGCGTCAGCGACGGCATCAGCATGGGCACCGACGGCATGAGCTTCAGCCTCCAAAGCCGCGACCTCATCGCCGACAGCATCGAAACCATCATGGGCGGCCAGTGGTACGACGCCCTCGTCGCGCTGCCCGGCTGCGATAAAAACATGCCCGGCACCGTGATGGCCATGGGCCGGCTGAATCGGCCCAGCATCATGGTCTACGGCGGCAGCATCCGCGCCGGCTGCGCGACCATCCGCGGCGAAGAACGAAAGCTCGACGTCATCAGCGCTTTCCAGACCTACGGCGAAAAACTCGGCGGCAAAATCACCGAAGGCGAGCGCAAAGAAATCCTCGGCAAGTCCTGCCCCGGCCAGGGCGCGTGCGGCGGCATGTATACCGCCAACACCATGGCCAGCTTCATCGAATGCCTCGGCCTGACGCTGCCGTACGATTCCTCGCTGCCCGCTGACACGCAGGAAAAGATCGACGAATGCGTCGCCGCCGGCCACGCCGCGCGCAAGCTGCTGGAACTGGACCTGAAGCCGCGCGACATCGTCACCAAGCAAAGCTTTATCAACGCCATGCGCCTGTGCGTGGTCCTCGGCGGCAGCACCAACGCCGTGTTGCACAGCATCGCGATGGCCCGCGCGTTCGACATCGATTTGACGCTGCAGGACTGGACCGACGTCAACAACACCACGCCGCTGCTGAGCGACTTCAAGCCCAGCGGCAAGTACGTGATGGAAGACCTTCACGCCGTCGGCGGCGTGCCGGCCGTCATCAAGTTCATGATCGAAAAGGGCCTGATCGACGGCAGCCAAAAAACCGTCACCGGCCGCACGCTGGCGGAGAACGTCAAAGACCTGCCCGGCCTGACCGCCGGCCAGCCGATCGTCCACAGCCTCGACAACCCGATCAAAAAAGACGGCCACATCCGCATCCTGCGCGGCAACCTCGCCCCCGAAGGGGCCGTCGCCAAAATCACCGGCAAAGAGGGCACCCAGTTCGAAGGCCCGGCCCACGTCTACGACAGCGAAGAGGACATGCTCAAAGGCTTGGAGGACGGCCACATCAAAAAGGGCGACGTCATCATCATCCGCTACGAAGGCCCCAAAGGCGGCCCCGGCATGCCGGAGATGCTGACGCCCACGAGCGCCCTCGCCGGCATCGGCCTATTAAACGACGTGGCCCTGATCACCGACGGCCGCTTCAGCGGCGGCAGCCACGGCTTCATCATCGGCCACGTCACCCCCGAAGCCATCGAAGGCGGCAACATCGCCCTGGCCCAAACCGGCGACCGCGTGAAGATCGACGCGGACCGAAACACGATCGACCTGCTCGTCAGCGACGCAGACCTGACCACACGGCGACAATCGTGGACGAAGCCGCCGTACAAAGTCAGCCGGGGGACGTTGTACAAGTACATCAAGAATGTGAAGAGCGCGAGCGAGGGGTGCGTGACGGACGAGTGAGTATGACAGGTAGGGCATGCTAATGCATGCCGGGACTTTGTATGATTCGCGTTAATCTTAAGTCTTTCGTGACTGACGGCCGATTCGGCCCGATCGCTTTCGGCAATTCGCGTGAGGCGCTTGTTTCTTTGCTTGGACAACCTGAAGGCTACGGACCGGAAATGAATGGCCGTGCATGGTGGTGGGACTACGGAGATGTGCGATTTGGCTGGGACGTAACGGGCAACAATTGTCTGCAGTCAATCCATGTGTTGTTGCAGGGCAACGCGCTCCCCACGGGAGGAGATGTCATCGAACTCATGCCGTGGTTTGCTCGTCGCGGCGAATCCCGCAAAGCGGTTGAAACAATGCTGAAAGCCGAAGGGATCGCGTTCGATCGCGTCCGCGAAGGTTGGGATGCTGGCTTCGTTCGTGTGGCTGTCGGCGTTGGTGTTCGACTAACGTTTAACGAGGGGAAGTCCAGCGAAAGCTGCCCTTTAGGATTGCTCGGGCTGGAATATTCTCCTGCATTTCCGCGATTGAAGAGCAGTCGGTAATTGCGTAGCCGTGTAGGGTCCGCACGGCGGACCATTTCTTGGAACCGTGCGAAACGGTCCGCGGTGCGGACCCTACGAAAACGGACCCGACCCGTAGGCTAGTTGTGTAGGGTGGGGTTCATCCCCACCGCGAGCGGTGGCGACGCTGATCGGTGGGGATGAACCCCACCCTACACTCGGTGCGTTGCCCGGTGCCACCGTCTTGTGCGCGAGCAGCGGAAGGTGGCGGGTGGCAGAGGTTAATACGCTAACTTGTGTGTTGTGGCCACCCAACACAGGTTGGACTATCAACCCGTGCCACTCATGACGTGGCCGTGTTATAATTCTCACATGTCCCCGATCAAGATCGACCCCGACATCATGAGCGGCACGCCGTGCTTCGCAGGGACGCGGGTGCCGGTGGAGACGTTGTTTAAGGTCTTGGCCCGCGGCCAGTCGCTCGACTACTTCCTCGAAGGTTGGCCAAGCGTCAGCCGCGAGCAGGCGGTTGCGGTGCTGGAGTTGGCGACACGGCGCGTCAGCGAAATGCCTGCGGGCGCGGCATGAAGTTGCTGCTCGACGAGTGCGTGGACGAGCACTTCCGCAATCATGTGCCGGGCCATGAAGTGTTCACCGTCCGCTACATGGGCTGGTCTGGCATCAAGAACGGCGAGTTGCTGCGTGTCGCGGCCGCGGAAGGATTTGACGCGCTCGTGACCACCGATCGCGGCATTCCGCACCAGCACAACCCGGCCACGCTGCCGATGTCGATCGTTTGCCTATATGTCGAGGCGAACGACCTCGGGGCGTTGATCAATGCCGTGCCGAAGATCCTTACTAAGCTGGCGACGCTTCCGTCACGGAGCATTGCGGAAGTCATGTAGGGTCCGCACTGCGGGCTGCCCGGTGACGTGCGAAGTGTGATCCGCGGTGCGGGCCCTACGTCTGTAGAGTGTGACGCGTTCGATTATCTTTGGGTCGGGGCGATGTCTGACTTATGAGTGCGGACCGGGTCCGCGGGCATCGATCGGAGTGACCTTCAAAGTCGCCGGGCGAAAATTGTAATGGACGTTCGGTGGCCGGTTGATCCGGCTTCGGGCGAAGTCGGCGCGCACGGCCGCCGCCGCCCGGAGGCGGCGGGGGTGCGAAGCAGTCGAAACATGGCGGCCCGGCGACGGCCGCAGGGCGGCGAGTCTGACGGACGAATCTAACAAGCCGTGGGGCCGCAACAAGGCGGAAATCCGCCGGCGGGCAGGGCGGTGGCCACGGCGAATTTTGATCAGGATTTAGGCCGACACGGCGGGGCGCATCGGTAGAGTCGATCGCGGCGGCACAAATCGGCCGCCGGGATTGAACGGGTCGGGCTTTGGCGGGGGCGTCGTGCCGTCCCGGCGGTTGACCCGGCCCGCGATCGGCGGTATCTTGCCCGGCCCGATTCTCCTGGCGCGACAGCGTCGGGTGCGTCGGCTTCGAAAGGTTTACGACATGGCACATAAAAAGGGCGGCGGCAGCTCCAAGAACGGCCGCGATTCGAACCCGCAGTACCTCGGCGTCAAGGTCTATGGCGGCGCGGCCGTCCAGGCCGGGTCGATCATCCTGCGTCAGCGCGGCACCCAGTTCAAGCCCGGCTTCAACGTCGGCCTGGGCAAGGACGACACGATCTTCTCCCTGGTCGACGGCACCGTCGAGTTCCAGGGCCGCAAGGTCCACGTCCGCGAAGTCGCGGCCGCCGTTGCGACGGCGTAAGTACCGGCCCGTAAAGAAACTCTGCTCGATTAGCCGGCTCATCGGTTAATCAGTTGATGGGTTGATCAGTGACGGCTTGACGCGCGGAAGCATTTCCGAGCCTCAACCGGCCACCGATCAACCCATCACCCGTTCAACCGATCAACTTTTCCGCCCGCTCCCATGTTCATCGACGAAGCCACAATCAACGTCAAAGCCGGCGACGGCGGGAACGGCTGCGTCTCGTTCCGACGCGAGAAATACGTCCCCAAGGGCGGCCCCGACGGCGGCGACGGGGGCAACGGCGGCAGCGTAATCTTCGTGGCCGACGTGAATAAGAACACGCTGCTCGACTTCGCCGGCAAGCACCACTGGACCGCCCAACGCGGCGAGCACGGCATGGGCAAGAAGATGTACGGCCGCCGCGGCGACGACCTGATCATCCCCGTCCCGCTCGGCACGCTCATCCACGACACCGGCACCGGCCTGACGCTGGCCGACATGGACGTGGACGGCAAGGAAGTCCGCATCTGTAAAGGCGGTCGAGGCGGGCGGGGCAATTTCCACTTTCGCTCGCCCAGCAATCAGGCCCCGCGCTACGCCGAGCCCGGCACGGAAGGCCAGCAGCGCGACCTGAAGCTGGAACTTAAACTCATTGCCGACGTGGGGTTAGTCGGCATGCCGAACGCCGGCAAAAGCACGCTGCTGGCCGCCTGCAGTCAGGCCCGGCCGAAGGTGGCGGACTACCCGTTCACCACGCTGGAGCCGCAGTTGGGCATCGCGGAGTTAATCGGCGAACGCCGCATCGTGATGGCGGACATTCCCGGCCTGATCGAAGGCGCGCAAAGTGGGGCCGGCCTGGGCCATGCGTTCCTGAAGCACATTGAGCGCACGAAGGTGATCGTCCACCTGCTCGACCTCTACCCGACCGATTTTTCCGACCCGGCCGAGAACTATCACAAAATTCGCCGGGAACTCGAAGCCTTCAGCGAAGCGCTGGCGTCGAAGCAGGAAATCATCGCGGCCAACAAGACCGACTTGTCGCCTGATGACGAGGCCCTGCAGAAACTGAGGGCCGCCTTGCCGAACAAAATCGTCCACGCCCTCAGCGGCGCGACGCGCCAAGGCACGGCCGAACTGCTGGAAGTGGTCTACGACGTGCTCCACCCGCCGGCGGAGTAGGGCAGTTCTTGTTCCCTCTCCCTTGTACTCACGGGAGAGGGTTAGGGTGAGGGCGATCGTCGAACGAATCGAACAACCCAACGCGCCCGCCGATGTAACCTGTTTGGCAGTAGAGTCTTTCGTCGGCGGCCCTCACCCTAGCCCTCTCCCGGCGTACCGGGAGAGGGGACCAGACTGACGACAGTGCGCGTCAGACGCTACACTGGTGGCGAGTATGCCCGACGCCCTTGATGTCGCCCTGAAGGAATGGCACGCCGTCACCCGCGCCCTCGCCAGCGGCCGGCAGTGCGTGCTGCTGCGTAAGGGCGGCATTCGCGAAACCGAAGGCGTCTTCCAAACCGAGCACATGCGGTTCGTGCTGTTCCCCACCTGGCTGCACCAGAAAGTCGACTGGATCAAGCCGGAAGACCGCGGCGACGCCGTAGCGCGAAACGCCGAGCCGGACGAATTGCCGATCGACACGTGGGCCGAGGTCAGCGACGTCGTGCGCGTCCCGAATCGTGCGGCCATGGACGCCCTGAGCGACCAGCACCTTTACCTGCCGCCGCTGATCGACATGCGGTTCGACTACAAGCCGCATAACCCGTTGTATGTGCTGATCGTGCGGGCATGGCGGCTGCCGCAGGCGCTGACGATCGCTAACACGCCCGCGTACGCCGGCTGCCGCAGTTGGGTGCCGCTGGACCGGGCCATTGATGTATCCGGATCGACGGCGGCCGTGGACGACGCCGCGTTCGCCGCACGCCGGCAGACGATTCTGGGCACGCTGGCGGCGCCTACGGCCGGAGCCGTGCGTTGATCTACTTCCAGTGCAAGCTCTGCCACACGCAGCTGTCGGCCCAGGACGAACAGGCCGACCAGCAGGTGCGGTGCCCGAACTGCATGGCGGCCGTGACCGTGCCGGCCGCCGCGCGCGAAGCGGTGGCCGTAACGTCTGTGGCCGCAACGTCTGGGGCCGCCGAGGGTTCGGCGGCGGATTCGGGCGAGATTGCGATCGCCCCGCCGAAGCCCCGTCCCGCGCCGCCCGCCGTCCCGCCGAGGCGTCCGCCGACGCAGTACGGCAAGCGCTACGGCTTCAACTGCGTCTACTGCAGTTCGCGCCTGGAAGCGACCGAAACCATGGCCGGCCATGAGGGGCAGTGTCCGACGTGCGGGAACGCGATCGTCATCCCGATCCTCGACCGCTACGGCCGGCTGATCGACCCGGTGACGAAGCAGATCATCAAGCAGGACCCGCACCCGGTGCACGCCTACGCCGCCGCCGGCGAGCGAGCGCCGGCGATCATCCGCACCGAGGACGGGAAGCAGCAGATCGTCTGCAACAAGTGCCGTCGCCCAAGTCCTATCACGGCCAACAATTGCAAGAACTGCGGCATGCCGTTCACGATGGAAGGCACCGCGCCGGAAGCCGGCGGCGGCGGCAGCGGCTTCGCGACGGCGTCGCTGGTGCTGGGGATCATCGGCGTGCCGTTCGGGTGTACGGTGATCGTGCCGTTGCTGGCGATCGTGTTCGGCTGCGTGGCCCTGTCGCGCGGCGGCGAAGCCAACGCCGGCCGCGGCCAAGCCATCGCCGGCATCGTCTGCGGCGTGGTCGGGCTGGGTATTGCCGTGCTGGTTTATCTGAACTGACGGCTTCCGGCTCCCTCTCCCGGTATGGCCGGGAGAGGGCTGGG
>DASVSC010000289.1:0-2586 GCA_036388295.1 Tepidisphaeraceae bacterium
ACCATGCGCAAACGGCCCAGTTCCAGTGGCAGCAAGTACATCGCGATGATCGGCCCGGCGGCGTGCGCGAGCGTGCTGCTAGCGCCGGCGAACGTGCCGGTGCCGATCGCCCGCCACGGCTCGGGCAGCAGCTTCTGCTGACGGCCGTGCCATTGGCGGTACCAACTCAGGCCAACCAGCAGCATGGATTCGAAACCGATTTCCAGGTTGATCAGCGACGCCGCCAGCTTCGCGTCGTTTTTCAGCAGCCAGATCAGCCACGTGCCGATCAAAATGCCGACGATGGCCCCGGGCATTAATCGGCCGACGAGCGGCCAACTCACTTCGCGCCGGTATTGCCAGACGGCGATGATGTCGCCGACGATCAGCAGCGGCAGCAGCAGGCCGAGCGCGTCGTCGCCGCGGTACTGACCCTCGTATTGGCCGGCCATCGGCAGCGCGAGCGTGACGATCGGCACGACGATCAAGCCGAGCCCGCCGCCGAAGCCGCTCTTGGCGATGCCGATCAGCGCGACGGCAAGGCAGATAACGATCCAGGGCCCGATCACCGGCTTACCAATCCAGCGTGCCGCGCCACGCCCGGGTGAGGTCATCGACGGCTAAATCGACGACGTGCGTTTTCTCGGTCGTGAGCGTCAGGCGCTTGAAGCCCTGCGTGATGCCGAGCTCAATCACTTCACCGAAGCCGGCGAAAGCGGCCGTGATTTCGGGCAGGCCGTCCCACGTCTTCAGTTCGGCCACGTACACGCCGGGCCGTTCCTCGAACGCGTCGGCGGAGTCCATGAGCGCGTTCGAGGCGATCAAACCCAGACCACTGGCGATACACATTTCGGCGGCGGCCGTCGCGTAGCCGCCGTCGCTGGCGTCGTGCACGCTGGCGAACCGGCCGCTGCGGACCAGGCCGCTCATCGCGCGGTGGAACGCCGCCAGTGCGTCGAGGTCTTGCGTGTCTTTCGCCCGGACCAGCACCACGCGGCTGTTCTTGGTCTTGAAGTCCATTGTGACGCACCGGCCGACGTCTTCGATGACGCCGATCGCACTGATCAGCAGCGTGGCCGGGATCTTAATGACGCGGCCGGTGGCTTTGTCGGTGAACTGGTTGTGCAGGCTGTCCTTGCCACTGATGAACGGCACGCCGAACGCCAGCGCCGCGTCGCGGCAGGCTTCGCAGGCGCGGACGAGTTGGCCCATGGCGTGCTCGTCGTCCGTGCCGGGCCAGCAGAAGTTGTCGAGGATGGCGAGCTTGTCCAGATCAGCCCCGACGCAGACGGCGTTGCGGATCGCTTCGTCGATCGCCGCGATGGCCATGCGGTACGGATCGACGACGGCCGGGGCGAGGCCGACGGACAGAACGACGCCGCTGTTGCTGGTCAGCTTCGGCCGAACGACGCTGGCGTCGCTCGGCCCGATCTGCTTCGGGCCGACGAGCGGTTTGATCACGCTGCCGCCCTGCACTTCGTGGTCGTACTGGCGGATGATCCAGTGCTTGCTGGCGACGTTCGGGTGGGCCAGCGTCGATAGCAGACGTTTGTCGAAAGACGCTTGCGGCTTACGGCTGGCGGCCGGCGGCTGAAGAGTGGAAACGACCGCGCGACGCGTTGGCATCGGGATGCCGTCGTGCAGGAACGCCATCGCCATGCGGCCGACTTCGTGGTCGTGGAACTTCAGCACCAATTCGGCGTCCGTTGTGCCGAACGTGCCGATGACGGTGGCTTCGACGTTCTCGCCGCGCGACAGCTCGAGCAACTGCGCCACGCTTTCCTGCGGCACGCTCAGGACCATGCGCTCCTGCGCTTCGCTGATCCAGATTTCGTCGTAGCGCAGGCCCTCGTATTTCAAAGGCACGCTGTCGAGCGTGACGGTCGCGCCGACGTCCGCACCCATCTCGCCGATCGCGCTGCTCAGGCCGCCCGCGCCGCAGTCGGTGATGGCCGAGTACAGGCCGCGGTCGCGGGCCTGCATCAGGACGTCCATCATCCGTTTTTGTTCAATGGCGTTGCCGATCTGCACGGCGTGGCCGAACTCGTCGGCGTGGGTGCCGGTCAGTTCGGCGCTGCTGAAGGTCGCGCCGTGAATGCCGTCCCGGCCGGTGCGCCCGCCCATCAGCACAATGGCGTCGCCCGGGTTCACCTGCTTCGTGATCTTGTCGTTCGGAATCAGCCCGACGCAGCCGGCGAAGACGAGCGGGTTGCCGACGTAATTCTCGTCGAAGTAGACGGCCCCGTTCACCGTCGGAATGCCCATGCGGTTGCCGTAGTCGCGCACGCCGGCGACGACTTGCTGGAGGATGCGCTTGGGGTGGATGACGCCGGGGGGCAATGGAAAAGACGTCGGCAAGTCGCCGAGTCGGCGAGTCGTGGCAGAAGCGTTTTCGTCACGACTCGCCGACTCGCCGACTTGCCGCTCCGGATATGCCACACAGAACACGTTCGTGTTCGCGACCGGCTTCGCACCCAAACCCGTGCCCAGCACGTCGCGAATGCACCCGCCGATGCCGGTGGCCGCGCCGCCGTAGGGTTCGATGGCGCTGGGGCGGTTGTGGGTTTCGACTTTAAAGCAGACGGCGTCGGTGGCGTCGAACTTGAT
>DASVSC010000290.1:0-13696 GCA_036388295.1 Tepidisphaeraceae bacterium
TGAACGACGCCATCGACCACCTGCAACAGCAGGCCAACGCCGGCCAGCCGCATCTGCTGTCGTTCCACAGCCACTGGTTCGATTGGATCGTCGCCGGCGACGACGCCGGGCAGTTCCGGGCGACCGCCGGGGCGTTCATCGTCAACCGCGTCGGCGACTTCGGGTTCGCGCTCGGCATCTTCCTGGTCTTCTACGCCTTCGGCACGATCAGCTACTTCGGTAACGCTGCCGGCAGCGGCACGGGCTTTATTGAGATGGCCCTGGACCCGACGAAATACGTCCCGGCCGATCGGTTGTGGGCGTTGCCGTGGATTCCGTTCGCCCTGATGCTGGGCGCGTTCGGCAAGTCGGCGCAGTTCCCGCTGTACGTCTGGCTGCCCGACGCCATGGAAGGCCCGACGCCCGTGTCGGCCCTGATCCACGCCGCGACGATGGTGACGGCCGGCGTGTACATGATCGCCCGCCTGAGCACGCTGTTCGTCCCGCACGAAGCGGCCATGGTGACGATCGCCGTCGTCGGCGCGTTCACGGCCCTGTTCGCCGGCAGCATCGCCTTGAAGCAGAACGACCTGAAAAAGGTCTTCGCCTACTCAACCGTCAGCCAGCTCGGCTACATGTTCGTGGCCGTCGCCGTGCTGCACCCGGTGGCGGCGGTGTTCCACCTGATCACCCACGCGTTCTTCAAGGCCCTGCTGTTCCTCAGCAGCGGCGTGGTCATGCACGCCACCGGCGGGGAGCTGGACCTTCGGAAGATGAGCGGCATGAAGCGCGTGCTGCCCAAGACGAACATTCTGATGCTGATCGGCTGCCTGGCGCTGGCGGGCTTCCCGCTCTTGGCCGGGTTCTGGTCGAAGGACGAAATTGTCGCCGCCGCCAGCCATAAGAGCCTGATCCTGTGGATGGTGCTGCTGCTGACGTCACTGCTGACGGCCTACTACACGTTCCGCCTGTACTTCCGCGTGTTCCAGGGCCCGGAACTGATTCCCAGCGGCGACCACGCCCACGGGCACGACGCCGAGGAATCGCACGCGGTCGGCCACACCGATGCCGGGCACGGGCATGGCGGGCATCATCACAACCACGAGCCGCTGATCATGATGGCCCCGCTGGCGCTCCTGGCGATCGGTGCGGTGTTTGCCGGGATCATCAATTTGCCATTCGGCGCGGGCATCTCGGCCCATTCGCTGGGCCATTTCCTCGGTCAAAGCCCGTCGTTCGCCTACGGCCATCAGGCCGCCGCACAGCGGTACACGGGCACCGACGCCGTTGACGCCGCGGGCTTCGGGCAGGCCGCCCAACACGCGCTGAGCGTGATGCCGCTGGTCATTGGCGGCGTGGTCGCGTTGCTCGGCATTGCCATCGCGTACGCCCTGCACCTGCAGAACCGCCAGAAGGCCGACCAGCTGGCCGGCACGCTGGCGCCGCTCGGGCACGCGATGGAACGCAAGTATTGGATCGACGAACTGTTCCAGGCCGCCATTGTCGAGCCGCTACGCATCGCCGGCCGGGGCTTCGCGTTGCTGGACCGCTGGGTCGTGGACGGCCTGGTCAGCCTGGTGACGTTCGTCCCGCAACTGGGCGGGTTCGGCCTGAAAATGTCCACCCAACGCGGCTACCTGCAGGGCTACGCCCTGAGCATGCTGATGGGCGTGGCGGTGATTTTGTTGTGGGTGTTCGCGTAAAGAGGGGGCGGTAGGCATGGGGCAGTGGGCAGGAATACAGTAGATGACGGTTCACCTCTTTATTCCTGCCCACTGCCCACTGCCTACCGCCCACTGAATCAATGACTCCAACCGCCCTGTTCCTCCTCGTTCTGTTCCCGTTCCTCGGGGCGGCGTTCGCGTGCCTGATGAAGGCGCCCAAGGTCGCGCGCACCTGGGCGTTGCTGGTGTCGTTCTGCACGTTCGTCTTCTCGCTGCTGGTCGCCATCGCGGCCGGCGACGGCCGGGTGACCTGGGGCATGGACCCGGGCAACACCATCGAAATCGCCCAGATCGGCTTCGCCGTGCGGCTGGCGTGCGATGGGGTTAGCGCCTGGCTGCTGCTGCTGACGACCCTGCTGATGCCGCTGGTGATCCTCAGCGTCAGCCCGAAGATCGACGCCCGGCCGGACGCCCGGTGGTTCTACACCTGGCTGCTGGTGCTGCTGGGCAGCATCGTCGGCTGCTTCGTGGCCGGCGACGCGCTGCTGTTTTACTTCTTCTTCGAACTCACGCTCGTGCCGTGCCTGTTGCTGATCGGCATCTGGGGCGGGCCGGACCGTCGCCGGGCGGCGGGCAAGTTCTTCATCTACACCTTCGCCGGCTCGATCTTCATGCTGATCGGCTTGCTCTACCTGGGCGCGAAGGCGGGCACGTTCGAAATCGGCGCGCTCGTCGCCGCGGCGCAGAACCCGACGCTGGTGTCGGCCAACGCCCGCTTCTGGCTGGCGCTGGCCTTCCTGGCCGGCTTCCTGGTCAAGACGCCGGTCTTCCCGCTGCACACCTGGCAGGCGCCGACGTATGCCGAGTCGCCCAACAGCGTCACGGTCGTCCTGGCCGCGATCATGAGCAAACTGGGCACGTACGGCCTGCTGCGGCTGGCGATCCCGATCGGTTTCGTCGGCCTGCCGCCGGGCGACCTTATCGAAACGGTCGTCGCCCTCTGCCTGATCAGCATCGTCTACGGCGGGCTGATCGCCTGGGTGCAAAAAGACATGGCCCGCATCATGGCCTTCAGCAGCGTCAGCCACCTGGGCGTCTGCGTGCTGGCGATCCTGGCGATGAACACGATCGGCCTGCAGGGGGCGGTCGTTTACATGCTGGCCCACGGGCTGGCAACGGCGGCACTGTTTTTCCTGATCGGCATGATCGCCGACCGCACCGGCACGCGCGACATTACCGAAATGTCCGGTTTGTTTAAGTCCATGCCGATCGCCGGCACGCTGCTGGTCGGCTTCACGATGGCCAGCATCGGCCTGCCGCTGACCAGCGGCTTCGTCGGCGAGTTCCTCAGCCTGCAGGGCGTTATGAACGCCATGGGCCTGGGCATCGCCGCGGTGGCGTCGCTGGGCATTATCCTCGGCGCGATCTACATGCTGAACATGGTCGCCAAAATCGGCTTCGGTCCGGAGCGTGCGCCCGAAGGGGCGGTGCTGCGGGACTTAAGCGGGCGCGACCTGTTCGTGCTGCTGCCGATCGCGGCGGCCATCCTGCTGCTGGGCGTGATGCCCACGCCGGTGCTGGATTCGTTCAAGCGCGACGTGGCGATGCTGCGGACGCCGGCGTATTCGGGGTTGCCGATTCATAGCACGGTCGGGCCGGCGCAGTCGGAAGAGGCCGTGTTTCAGGAACCCGGGCAGTGATGGGTAGGAATTGATATGTCGCTCGTACACACCATGCTGCCCGAACTGATCCTACTGATCGCCGCCGGCGCGCTGTTCATCGTCGGCGCGTCCAAAGCCGCCGCCGCGCGGCGGGCGTCGCCGGTCATTGCGCTGGTGGCCCTCGTGGCCGCCTGTCTGGCCGCGGTCTTTACCGAACCGACGGACGCCCGTGGGGCGGCCGTCGTGTTCGACCAGCTCGGCAAGTACGTCAAGGAAATCGCCTGCGGCGTGTCGGTGCTGTTCGTGCTGCTCGCCTGGCCCAGCTCGGCGGACGGGTCGTCGAATCGTTCGGTCAGCTTCGGGACCGAAACGGGCGAATACTTCGCGCTGCTGCTGGTCGCCGTCGCGGGCGTCTGTCTGACGGGCTCCGCGCATTCGCTGCCGACCTTGTTCCTGGGCTTCGAACTGGCCAGCATTCCGACCTACATCATGGTCACCATGAGCCGGCCGCAGGTGCAGGCGCAGGAAGCGGGCATCAAGTATTTTTTCCTCGGCGCCGCCAGCTCGGCCGTGCTGCTGTTGGGCGTGGCGTACCTGTTCGGCGCGACCGGCGAAATGCGGTTCGACCGGATCATCGACGTGCTCAAACCCGTACTCGCCGGCAGCGAAGGGCCGACGTTCGGCGGCGTGCCGACGACCGTCACGCTGGCGCTGGTGCTGATGATCCTGGGCTTGAGCTTCAAATTGGCCGCCGTGCCGCTGCACTTCTACGCCGGCGACGTCTACCAGGGCGCGGCCACGCCGGTGACGGCGGCCATCAGCTTTATCCCGAAAATCACCGCGCTCGTCGCGATCCTGAAAATCCTGCACGTCGCCGGCGCGGGCACGTGGACGTTCGACCCGAAGGTCCTGAAGCTGCTCTGGATCATGGCCGTGCTGACGATGACTGTCGGCAATGTGCTGGCCCTGTGGCAGTCGAACGTCAAGCGCGTGCTGGCGTATAGTTCGGTCGCGCACAGCGGCTACCTGCTGGTCGGCGTGGCCGCCCTGGCGATGGCCAAGACTGCTGACGCCCGGCAGGAAGGGCTGGCGAGCGTGGCGTTCTACGTCACCGCTTACGGCCTGATGAACGCCGCGGCGTTCGGCGTGCTGCAACTGCTGCCCGCCCGCACCGACGCCCCGGCCCAGACCGCCGAAACGTACGACGACATCGCCGGCGCGGGCCTGCGGTTCCCCGGCCTGGGCCTGGCGATGACGATCGGCTGCCTCAGCCTGATCGGCGTGCCCGCCACCGTCGGCTTCTTCGGCAAGCTCTACCTGCTGCGCCCCGCGGTCCTCAGCGGCGAACCGATGCTGGTCTGGCTGGCGGTGATCACGATGATCAACGCCGCCATCAGCGCGGGTTACTACCTGAAGATCGTGGCCGCGATGTGGACGCTCGGCGATGCCGAAGCGCCCGTGTCGGCAGTGCCGGCCGAGCGGTCGTTGCCGATCTGGGCAGCCGTCACGCTGTCGGCCGTCGCGATCGTGCTGCTGGGCGTCGTCCTCCCGCTGACCAGCCACCTGCTGGCACAAAGCCAGATGGCGGGCGGGTCGCTGCTGGGGCGGTAACGGAGTTCCCTCTCCCGGTAATCCGGGAGAGGGTAGGGTGAGGGCCGACGGCCAATTCGCTTGAAGTGCAACGGCGCTTTCGTCGTCGGGCAATCGCCCTTTGCTTGTCAATCTGCTTGACGCTCGCCCCTCTCCTTGACGCTCGCCCCTCTCCCTAACCCTCTCCCGGAATACCGGGAGAAGGAACCAGACGGCGTTCACACTGCCGGCGTTCCGTTGCGGATCATCAAATACAGCGGCCGTTCGCCCATGTGGCCGTGCGGGGTGACGTCGAAGTACTTCGACGCGATCCGCATGAAGTTCTCTTCGGTGTAGGCCGCGCCCCAATCCGGGTGGGCCTTAGCGCGTTCCTTGATATCGCCGGGGCATTCGTCGACTTCCAGCGGCGTCATGAAAATGATCCGGTCGGTGCAGACGCTGGCCAAGGATTTCAGCAGGAACTCGTGGTCGGCCCAGTGGCGGGGCGAGTAATCACTGCCCCAGTACATGTAGTGGTACGTGTTCAGCAGCAGCACGACCTGGTACGGCGTGCGGAACTTCACCGGGTCGCCGAGCAGGTCGTCGAGGAATGCGTAATGGAAGTCGACCTTGTCGGCCTTCAGCAGCGCCTTGCCCTGCTGGGCCGCTTCGATGAAGCCTTCGACGACGTCGATGCCGGTGGCCCGCTCGCAGGTCGGCTTCTCGGCGGCCTTGAGCACGAACCAGCCGCGGCAGCAGCCGATGTCGAGCAGGCTAGTGAGGGGTTTGGGATACAGGCTATCGACGATCGCGTGGCGCTGGTGCAGGCCGAAGGTGGTCAGCGAATCGGTGCCGGCCACTTCGTAAACGTGGCGCTTGCGTTCGCCCTTGGGCGTGTCGATGCGTTGGACCGTTTTACCCTCGGCGTTTTTGCGGAACGCGCTTTCGTGTTTCCGGTAGGCGAGCCAGTCGCCGAGGCTTCGAATGCCCCAGGTCAGACGAAGCGAAAATTGTCGTGCCAGACTGCTCATGAGACGGATCCTTCCGAAGAGACAAAAAGAACGGACGGCACGTTTTTGCAAATAACCGGATAAAGGTCAAACTGCGTCCCGTTTATTTGCCCGAGACGTTGCCGGTTCGGCCGGCCGTGGATCATGACATTGAGGTGCCCAGTGAGTGCGAAGCGCAACGAATCGTCGGCCTCCCCCGCGGACCAGCCCGTTCCCGAAAACGACAAAGTCTTCGCCACGCCCGCCTCGCGCGTGGAGGACTTTAAGTTCAACCGCGAAGTGACGGCCGTGTTCGACGACATGGTCAGCCGGTCGGTGCCGTTCTACGGCGAAATCCAGCGCATGACCGCCGAGCTGGCCGTCGATTTCGCCGTGCCCGGCACGAACGTGTACGACCTCGGCTGCTCCACCTGCAACCCGTTCCTGGGCATCCAGCAGATGATCAAGCCCGGCACCGACGTGCGGTTCGTCGGCATCGACAACTCCGAAGAAATGCTCGCCAAGGCCAAAAAGAAACTGGACGCCGCCGGCTTCGGCTTCCCGCTGTCGTTGGAGATGGGCGACCTGAACAAGGGCGTCACGATCGAGAACGCCAGCGTGGCGCTGATGATCCTGACGCTGCAGTTCATCCGCCCGCTGTACCGCGAGCGCCTGATCCGGTCGATCTACGACGGCTTGGGCGAGAACGGCTGCTTCATCGCGGTCGAGAAAGTGCTGAGCGAGAACAGCACGTTCAACCGCTTGTTCATCAAGCACTACTACGAAATGAAGGGCCGTAACGGCTACAGCGAGTTGGAGATTTCGCAGAAGCGCGAGGCGTTGGAGAACGTGCTGGTGCCGTACCGTTTGGAAGAAAACCAGGAGCTGCTGCTGGAGGCCGGCTTCCGGCACGTGGACGTGTTCTTCAAGTGGTACAACTTCTGCGGGATCATCGCAGTGAAGTGACGAAGCGACACGTCTTCTACCTCAGCGGGTGAGCGTCGCACCGACGTAATTCGATCCGATCTCGCTCACGGACGGCGCGTCCGTCAATACCATTTCGTTCTCGTCCTTGATGAACCAACGCAGACGTTTCATCCGTTCGTCGCTCGGGTCGACAATCAACAAGGATTGACCGTCCAAACGGTACCGGCCGGTGAGATTGTTATTTGCGGCGATAAGCAGCGTATCGCGGTCGATATTCGTCAGTTTGATCTCGGACACGTGGCCCGCGGGCATCGTCAGACGCCAGGTTCCGGCCAATTCGGCCCGCTCGTACTTTGCCGTCTTGACTGAAGACGACGTGGCACAGCCCGCCAGGAAAACCACCCACACCATTTTGCATCGGTTCATGATCATACGGGCGGCTCCGGTTGGGTTTGATCGCGGTCAGACGTGGCGGCTTACATCCCCGGAATCATCCCCGGCGGCAGGCCGAGGTCGCCCGTCATTTTGGCCATCTCACTTTGCGCAGCCGCGGCGGCCTTGGCATGGGCGGCATTCACGGCGGCGACGACGAGGTCTTCCAGCAGCTCCACGTCGGCCGGGTCGACTTTGGTCTTGTCGATGCGCAGTTTCTTCAGTTCGAACTTCCCGCTGACCGTTGCGGTCACGGCCCCGCCGCCGGCGTCGGCGTCGTAGCTGCGGCGAGCGAGCTCTTCCTGAAAGGCCTTCATCTTCTCCTGCATCTCGCGGGCCTTTTGCATCAGGCCGCCGAGATTGCCCATGTTTTTGAGTGCGTCGAGCATGGCGGGATTGTCGGCGGCAGAGCGCCGGCGGGCAAGGTGCGATCTTTCGGCGTCAGGAAGAAGACGGATTGAACCACGGAGACACGGAGGCACGGAGGCACGGAGGAAGGCAGAACGGATACTTCGCTTGTTCTGCTTTTCTGCGTCTTCTCCGTGCTTCTGTGCCTCTGTGGTCAATCTTCTGCCCGACGGCTTATGACTCTTCGACCTTCACCACGCGTGCGTTGAATTGATCGGCCAGCATTTTGATCAGCGGATTCTGTTGCAGCAGTTCGACGCGCAACTCTTCGGTAATCGGGATGCCGTTAGCCGTCGGTGGTTGGGGGGCGTCGGGGGCGGTGACGGGGGTGGCCGGGGGTTTCCACGTGGCGTGTTGCGTCTCGGCCGCCTGGGCCGGGGTGGGCGGGGCGGTGTCGTCCTGGTTGACGGTGAAGCGGACGCCGACGGTGTGGCCGAGCAGGCCGGCTAAGACGTTTTGCAGGCTCTCGCGCTTGCCGTTGCGGTCGAGCATTTTCGCGGAGACTTCGAGGTGCTTGGGGTATTCGAGCGTGAGCGTCGACCCGTCGAGCGCGGTGATGCGGCCGCCGTCGAGGAAGCCGGCGATCGTCGGCTGCTGTTCGCTGGCGGCGTGGCGCAGGCGCGTCATGAGGGTGGCGAGGTTCGAATCGCCGTCCGCGGCTGGCGGCTGGCGGCTGGCGGCTGGCGCGGGCGGGGCGGCTGGCGCGGCGGCGGGGCGGGCGGCGTTCGATTTCTTGAACGCGGCGAACACGCTCGTCGGTCCGGCCCCTTCCCATACGCGACCGACGGCGGGCAGGGCGGTGTCGTCTTCTTCCGGGGGCGGTGTCGCGGCGGACGAGTCGGAGACAGTCGTCGCGTCAGCATTTTGGCCGCGGGTGTCAACCCGCGCGAGAACGGGGCGGTCTTGTGCGACGTCAGGGTTCTCGCGCGGGTTCACACCCGCGGCCATCGGTGCCGGACGCACAGCGACGTTCGTTCCCGCACTTACCTCAGACTTTTTTTTTACAGCGCCGCCCGCGCCCGCCGGCGTGTCGTCCACCGCGTGCAGCAGCGTTTCCACGGTGCTGAACTGCTCGGCCAGCGCCAGGCGCACCATCGTCGCATCGACGAGCGCCCGGCCGGCGGCGCTGGTGCGCAGTTGGCGGCGCAGTTCTTCCAGAATCACGATGTCCTGGCTCAGCACCACAGGGTCGAACGGCGTCGCTTGGGCGAATAAATCATCGAGGCTGAGCCCGGGCACTTCGACCAAATCAGAATTTTTGCCGCAGGTGCGGAGAATTAGCAGGTTACGCAAATGATCAATTAACGCCCCGGCCAATGTTTCGGGCGATAAGCCGCTGGTGATCAGCACGTCGGTGCGCTCCAACGTCGTTTTTATGTCCCCCGCGGCGATGCTGGCGGCTAGGTCAAAAATCTGGCCGGAGCGCGGCAAGCCGAGCAGTTGTTCGATCGACTCGACCGTCAGGTTCTCGCCAACGGCCGACAGCAAACGGTCCAGCAGCGACAAGGCGTCGCGCATCGACCCGGCCCCGCTCTTGGCCACCAGCAAAATGGCCGCGTCGTCGGCCTTGATCTTTTCCTGCGCGCAAATGTTTTTCAGGTGCCCGGCGATCTCACGCGTCGGAATGTTGCGGAAGTCGTACCGCTGGCAGCGCGACAGAATCGTCGGCAGCACCTTTTCGGCTTCGGTCGTCGCCAGGATGAACTTCACGTGCTCCGGCGGCTCTTCCAGCGTCTTGAGCAGCGCGTTGAACGCGCTTTTCGAGAGCATGTGCACTTCGTCGATGATGTAGACCTTGAACCGGCTGCGGGCGGGGCGGAACTGGGCGTTTTCGATGATCTCGCGCACGTTATCAACGCCGGTGTTGCTGGCGGCGTCGATCTCGATGACGTCGATGTCGTCGCCGCGGGCGATGGCGGTGCAGCTGTTGCAGGTGCCACACGGCGTGGGCGTGGGGGCGTCGAACTTCTCGCAGTTCAGGCACTTGGCCAGGATGCGGGCCGACGACGTTTTGCCGGTGCCGCGCGTGCCGCAGAATAAAAATGCGTGGGCAAGGCGGTTGGTGGTGATGGCGTTTTTAAGCGTTTGCGCGACATGGCCTTGTCCGACGAGTTCGTCGAAATTGCCGGAGCGGTAGCGTCGGGCGAGAACGGTGTAGGCCATACGGAGTCGCTCAATCTTAGCCGATCGGACGGCGGGCCGGAACAAACCTCGCGCCGGGCAACGTCGCGCCACAGGACGGGCTGGCGCGGGCTGCAGAAGGTTTATCGGTCAGACGGGCATTCTGCGGGCAGGAATCGCATAACGCGTGCGGCAAATCATCCGCCGGGGCGATTATTGAACGTGGATCGGCCGGTGTGCCGATGGCGGGCTTATGGAAGCGGTCAATGATTGGGTGGATTTCGTGCCCGAGCGGTCTCAGCTCGCGCGAGTAAGCCATGGCAAGGTGGCGGACGCGCCGTCGCCGTGGGTGGCGGTCGCGGCCGTCGCGGCGGCGCTGGGCTTAAGTTTGTCGCTGGCGCTCCCGCCGGCGACGAAAGTGCGGCACGGCACGGTAACGAAGCAGGTCGAAACGCCGGCGGAAATCGTGACTTCGGAGCGGTGATCGAGTTCCCTTTCCCGTTTATTCACGGGAGAGAGAACCAGAAAGGCTTCGCCGTGCGTGTGCACTTGGTGCAAATGGAACTTGTCTGGCACGACCGTCCGGCGAACCACGCCGCGGCGCGGCGATGGCTGGAACTGGCCAAGCCGACGCCGGGGGATCTGGTCGTGCTGCCGGAGATGTTTTGCGTCGGGTTCAGCATGGATGTCGCCGCCACGCACGACGCGAGCGGCGATACCGAAACGTTCGTCCGCGACCTCGCCCGCACCTTCGGCGTCTTCCTGATTGCCGGCAATGTCACCAAGCCCGACACGCTCGGCCGCAACGAAGCGCTTGTGGCCGATCCTGCCGGTGAAATCTTGGGACGGTACCACAAGCTGCACCCGTTCCGGTTTGCGAACGAACAGAGTCATTTCCGCGGCGGCGACGGCGTGATTGCCTTCGACTGGGGCGGCGTCAAAACGTCGCCGTTCGTCTGCTACGATTTGCGGTTTCCGGAAGTGTTCCGCCTGGCGATGAAGCAGGGGGCGGAACTGATGGTGGTGATCGCCAATTGGCCGACGGCGCGTGTGGCGCACTGGCTGGCGCTGCTGACGGCGCGGGCGATCGAGAATCAGGCGTACGTCGTCGGCGTCAACCGCGCCGGCCGCGACCCGAACGTCGAATACCCCGGCCGCAGCGTGGTGATCGACCCGCAGGGACGAACAATCGCCGACGCCGGCGTCGCGGCGGGCGTGGTGGCGTGCGACCTCGATCTGGCCGAACTGCGCGCGTACCGCACGCGGTTCCCGGCCTTGGCGGACGTGCGGTTCATCTAACGGTTTCTCGTGCGGCAAGCATGACGCCGACGAGCCTGTTCAGCGGCGTCACGCGGCTTGAGAATCTTAAAGCGTCGCCCGCGTCGTGGTCATCCGACGCTTCCATTCCAGCCGCTGTGCGTAAACGGCCAGTGCGCGGTCTTGTGGGTCTAAGGCCAGGCCTTCGCGGAGGTACATTTCAGCGTCATCGAACCGGTCGGCGTCGATGAACATGCCGACGATCTTCACGTGCGCCGCGGCGGCGGGGGCACCCTCTTCGCGCCATAGACTCTGGTACAGCTCGATCAGGCGACGGGCGGTCGCGTGGGCGTTGTCAAGCTCTTTTTGGTCGATGTAAAAGGACAGAAGATTGAGTTCAATTGTGGGGTTATTGGATTCGATTTCGCGGGCCCGGCTCAGATACGTGTACTGCTTGTCGATGTTCAATCGTTCGCGTTCCAATGTGGACAGGTTCATGTAGGCCGTCCAGCTGCGCGGGTTGACGGTCAGCGTGTGTTCCAGCAGCGCGTAGTCGTCCTGCCAGACCGGCGTCAGCCAGGCCGCGCGAAGGCCGTATACGGCGACGAGTAGGACGCCCGCCTTAGCGCACGCCGGCCAGCGCGTCACCGACCAGGCCAGCAGAATCGCCGGGCCGATCAGGGCGACGTACAGGTAATGGTCGGCCACGGTGCTGATGATCTGGAAGTCGAAACGCGTCAGCCCCAGCACGTGCACCGGGGCCAGCACGAACATCAGCAGTCCTACCGCCGGCAGCGGCGAGAGCGGCCGGCCCGCCCGCCGCGCCCGGCGGTACGCCCACAGCGTCACCGCCGCAACGCCAACGGGCAGCAGCCAGGCGTAATACAGGATCGACTGCGTACGCAGGTACGCGACGCTGCGGCCGTAGTCGAACGCCAGATGCACCGGGGCCAGCACCTGATGGGCGTAAAACGTCAGGGCGTCGCCGACCAGCAGCGGCCGTATCCAGAGTGGCGTGCGGGCGGCGGGCGCTTGCTGCACGGCCCGGGCGACCATAGCCAGCGGCAGCGTCACGACCGCGAAGGGCAGCATCGCCACCGCGATCGCCCGCCACGCCGTGCCGAGCACCAGCCGGTCGAGCGCGATGACCAGCAGCGGCGTCGTCATCGCCGACGGTTTGGCCAGCAAGGCCAGCGTGTAAAGGCCCAGGGCGACCGCGTACCAGCGCGTTCGCGGTTTCCCCGTTGCATCGCGAAAACGAAGATAGGCGACGAGTGTAGCCAGAACGAGCGTGCCACTCAGCACGTCCTTCAGGCCGCTGATCCAGCCGAGGCTTTCGACCTGGGTCGGATGGACCGCCCAGAGCAACGCGCCCAGCAACGCGGCCAAGTCGTTCTTCGTCAGCCGCCGCAGCAGTGCGAACGCCATGAGCGCGCCGGCGGCGTGGATCAGCAGGCTTGCGCCGTGAAAGAACGTGGCGTTCAGTGAGATGCCGTCCGGCCCCGGGTCGATGCGCGACACCATCGCCAGCAGCGCCCAAACGGTATACGTCAGCGGCACGTAGATCGACGCGACCGGCGTGGTCCAGTGAAAGCGGAACGTTTCCCACGTGACCGGATTCATCCGCGGGTTCTGGTGGATCGTGTGCGGGTCGTCCCACCAGGTGAAGTCGCACAGCAGCAGCCGGCCGAACACGAGCACGACGCTGGCGAGCAGAATCAACCGGCAGTGCGACGGCTTAGGTGCGGTCACGAACGACCCCCGGCGACCGGCCCGATCACCGCGGCCATGCGGCCGGTGACGCCGTTTTCCCGCCGGTGAGAGAAAAACTCATCCGCGTGCGTGACCGTGCAGCGGTCGGTCGTGTCGATCCGTTCGACGCCGGCGCGGCGCAGCTGAACGGCCAGAGCTTGTTTGAGGTCGATCCGCGCTTTTCCGTCGGCGAGCCGGCGCGTCGGCGACTCGTGGCCGAACACTCGGTCGAACTCGTCCGCCACGTCGAGACCGACTTCGAACGCGTCGTAGCCGATGCCCGGGCCGATGGCGGCGATCACGGTGCCGGGATTTTCGAACCGGTTCAACGCCTCCGTGACCACGCCGGCGATCACGCCGCGCCACCCGGCATGGCAGGCGCTGACGCGGCGGCCGTCGGCGCTGCTCAACAGCACCGGCACGCAGTCGGCGGTCCGCACGCTCAGCAGCACATTCGCGTCTGACGTGATCAGGCCGTCGCCGCGACCGATCTCGCAGCCGCCGTGAAGGGTGTCGGTTTGGGGCGACGTCGCCGGGTCCAGCACGCAAGCGCCGTGAACCTGGTGCGCGAAGACGCGTTGCCGGCCTTCACAGCCGACGGCAGCATGCAGGCGGCGGTAATTCTTGGTGATGTTGTCAACGTCGTCCTGCGTCGGACAGCCGCCGGGGTTGCCCAGGTTTAGTGACGTGAACGGGCCCGAGCTGACGCCGCCGAGACGCGTCGAAAACCCATGCGGCACGCCGACGGCCGCCAGACGCGGCGAGCGATAGAGGACGACGTCGTTCGGGCAGGTCACACGTTCAAGCACAAGGCGATCAAAGTAGCATCGCGACGCGCCACGTTAAAGGTGCGAATGCCGGTGGCCGCGGGTGTGAACCCGCGCGAAACGATTTACTGCCGCCAAACCGAATCGAGCGTTCGACGGTTTCGCGCGGG
>DASVSC010000291.1:0-7232 GCA_036388295.1 Tepidisphaeraceae bacterium
GCGTCGAAGACCGGCGCTGGCACCAGCGCCGGGACGGCACCCGCTTTTTCGCCAACGGCACGATGCGGTCGATCCGGGACAAAAGCGGCGACCTCATCGGCTTCGTCAAAGTCTGCCGCGACGACACCGCCCGACTCCTCGGTGAGGAAGAACGCGCCCATCTGGCCGAGCAGCGCCGTCTGGCGCTCGACGCCGCGCGGCTGGGGTGGTGGCAGATGGATCTGGCGACCGGCTGGGGCGTGGTCGACGAAGGATTCGCCCGCATCTTCGGCGTGCCGAGCGGGCCGATCGACGTCGAGGCGTCGAAGGCGCTGCTCCACCCGGACGACCGCGACCGCGTCGCCGCCGCCGTCGAAGCCACGTTGCGCCCCGAGAACGCGCAGCCGTACGAAATCGAATACCGCATCCGACGCCCCGACGGCCCGGTCCGCTGGATCGCCGCCACCGGCCGCGTCATTTACGGCGACGGCGCCGGCCCGCCGCGCCCCGTCAGCTTCGTCGGCACCGTCGCCGACATCACCGAAGCCAAGGCCGCCGCCATGGCGCTGGCCGCGAGCGAAGCGTCGTTCCGCGAACTGGCCGACGCGATGCCGCAGATCGTCTTCGCCGCCACG
The DNA here is from genome assembly GCA_036388295.1 of Tepidisphaeraceae bacterium. GTDB lineage: Bacteria > Planctomycetota > Phycisphaerae > Tepidisphaerales > Tepidisphaeraceae > RYN-431. The sequence goes on from DASVSC010000291.1 coordinate 615, forward strand.
CCCGACGGCCATGTCGATTACTTCAATCGCCAATGGTACGACTACACCGGCTTGCCCGAGGGCGCGATCGGCTTTGAGCATTGGCAGCACGTGCACAAGCCGGACATGCTGCCGGAGGTGACGCGCGTCTGGCAGGTAGCGCTGGCGGCCGGGTCGACGTACGAACTGGAATACCCGCTGCGCCGCCACGACGGGCAGTTCCGCTGGCACCTCGGCCGCGCCCGGCCCGTCAAAGATGACAGCGGGCGCGTCGTCCGCTGGTTCGGCACGAACACCGACATTCACGACCAGAAGCGCCTCCGCGAAGAGGCCGAGGCCGCGCGGCGTCACGCCGAAGAGGCGGGCCGGCTGAAGGATGAGTTCCTCGCCACGGTCAGCCATGAGCTGCGTACGCCGTTGTCGGCGATCGTCGGCTGGTCGCACCTGCTGGAAGGCGGCCGCTCCGACCCGGCCACGCTGAACGAAGGGCTGAGCGTAATCCACCGCAATGCCCAGGCGCAGTCGCAGCTGATCGAAGATATTCTTGATGTCTCGCGCATCACCACGGGCAAGCTGCGGCTGCACTCGCGTCCCGTAGGCCTGCGCGAGCCGATCGAGGCCGCCATCGCCACTGTCCGCACCGCCGCCGACGCCAAGGGCGTGGCCGTCGCGCTCGACCTCGACGGCAACACCCGCTTGCTGGGCGACCCGGACCGTTTGCAGCAGATTTTCTGGAACCTGCTGGCCAATGCCATCAAGTTCACACCCCCGGGCGGCCGTGTGGCCGTTCGGCAATGGCGTGAGGAGACACGGGCCGTCGTCACCGTCGCCGACACCGGCCGCGGCATCGGCCCGGAGTTCCTGCCGTACGTCTTCGACCGCTTTCGCCAGGCCGACATGACCACCACGCGCCGCCACGGCGGCCTGGGCTTGGGCCTGTCGATCGTGCGTCACCTCGTCGATCTGCACGGCGGCCACGTCAGCGTCACCAGCGACGGCGACGGTCACGGCAGCACGTTCCGGGTCGACCTCCCGCTGCACGCCGCTGTGCCATCGGACGCGGAAACGCCCGCCTCCGACCAAGCCGGCCCGAACGGCAGCACGTCCACGCCCCTGAAGGGCCGGCGGGTGCTGGTGCTGGAAGACGAGGTTGACACCCGCCGCGTTCTGGAAGCGGCTTTGACGCGCGACGGCGCAGCGGTCGCTTCCGCATCGAGCGTGCAGGACGCGATGGACTTGCTGGCGCGCGAAGATTCGTTCGACGCGGTCGTCAGCGACATCGGCCTGCCCGACGAGGACGGCTACGCCTTCGTCCGCCGCTTGCGTGCGGGCGAAGCCGAGCGCGGATCGCCGCGCCTTCCCGCGATCGCCCTGACGGCCTACACCCGCACCAGCGACCGCAGCGCCGTCCTCGCCGCCGGCTTCGACCTGTTCCTGCCCAAGCCGGTGAGTCCGAGTGAACTGCGGGTGGCGCTGTTGGAATTACTTGGATAATCAGCGGCGATCGGACGTAGTGCGGAATTGATCCCGACCTGCGGCAAACGCGTACGTGCTGCCTGATGCGTCTTAGTCTTCGATGCGCCAATTCGGAACTCACGGTTCGCCGAGGCCGCGGGCCTGTCGCTTTATCTGGTGCATGAGCCGCTGAACTACCCGACCCTGCCGCGGGGCGACTGTCGCCAATGCGAAGGCTGCGCCGTCGCGCGATGGCAGAGCCATACCACCGTGTGTCATGCAGTGCTCACCTGTTCAGGTGAGTACGTCTTTTATTGTCGAGTTCAGGCGACTGGCGAAGGCAAATATTTCATCCTTGACCGCACGAAACGCATTTGTAGGCTTCGTCCCATAACACCGCGGGAATGACCGCTTCGTGGTCGGCCCTCTACCCGGTGCTCACTTCGTCTGACAGGGAAGGCAGGCAGAGAATCATGGCACGTATTTCGAAAGCCGTTGCGCAAGCGGTCCGTCCGGTCGTTGAACAGTTGGAAATTCGTCGTCTGTTGACGACGGTGACCCTGACTGCGGATGGGAGCGAAGACAACGTCGGCTACGTTGCTGTTCTAAATGCCGGCACCAACAACATTGACTTCTCGGTCAATGGCGTGCTGACCCAGTCCGTTCCGGCCACCCAGCTTTCGCGCGTGGTAATCGTAGACACAGGCACCGGAACTGATGATCTCTACATCAACACGCCCGGAATCGCGTTCGCCTTGGAAGCCAATGTGCCTAACGGGCTTTGGGTGCACGCGAACAAGGGCGGCATCACGATTGACAGCAGTCAGACGCTTTTCGCTGTCGAGATTGAGGCCGGTGCCAGTATGAATATGGTCGGTGCGGGGACCGCTTTGACTGCCAACTCCGTGTCAGTCGCGGGTCAATTCCAGCATTCGGCCGGGCTGCTCAAGACCTCCAGCCTGCAGATTGCCCAGTCGGGTTCCTTCCTCGACGCCGGCGGATCCATCGGCCATGCGTCGGGCGTCACGATCAACAACGTCGGCACCTTCAAAGCCGCTTTCGCCGGATCGCTCGCGGGCACCACCGGCACGTTCTACAACGCCGGCCACTTCATCAGCGACGTGGGCAGCGGCCAGACGGCCACCGTTAGCATGTCGTTCGTTAATTATGGCATGAGCTTCAATTTGGTCAGCGGAACGCTTCGACTGCTCAGTTCGTTCGACACTTGGTCCGACTTGTCGATCGACGGCACTGCCGGAACGTTGCGCGTCCCGAGTTACAATAATACAGCTGGACAGATCACGCAGACCGGCGGCACATTCACGGTCGACACCGAGTTCTGGCATGGCGACCACTACGCGAGCGGTGCCAGCTACACGTTGACTGGCGGTCGGTTTAATGCAGCGACTTTTGCCGTCGGCTGCTTCAGCAACAACGTGGTCTTCAACCAGAGCGGCGGATCACTGCACATCAGCGGTGATGCGATCGTTGGCATGATTGCGAACAACGCAGTCTGGAACCAGACCGGCGGTGCCAATGTAATCAACAATCTGGTCCTCGGCTCATGGGCCGGCACAGGCGGTACGGTCAACCTAAGCGGCGGCAGCATCACCGCCAATCAAGCGAACATTGGCTTCGGCGGAACGCCCGGAACCTTCAACCTGTCCGGCACGGGCGTGCTCACTGTACAGACTGAGCGCGTCGGCTCGTGGAGCGGAACGGGCGTGTTCAATCAAACCGGTGGCACGCACAACGTCGCCGAGCTACGGATCGGCGACGTTCTCGACGGCAACGGCACGTACAACCTCTCCGGCGGCACACTCAACAGCGAAACCCAATTCATTGCCGTGGCGAGCTATCAGCAGGGCCTTGTCCGCGGCACATTCCGCCAGACCGGCGGCGCGAACAATGTGTCCAATGAAATCATCATGGCATACCGCGGTTCGGCGATCGCGAACTACGAAATGAGCGGCGGCACACTTAACGTGCCACGACTCGGCGTCGGCCAAGGGCAGCAGGCGACCTTCACGCAAACCGCCGGGCAGACCGTGATCAGCAACGCCTTAGTTGTTGGTGATGTGAATGGACAATCGGGTGCTTTCAATTTGAGTGGCGGTTCGGTGTCGGTGGGAGCGACTGCTTTTATCGGCCACGCGTCGAATGGCACGATGAACCACAGCGGTGGTTCTCTTGTGGTTGCGGAAAATTTGTACGTGGCCGGCTCCGGGCGTTACGGCCCCAATCCGCTCGCGGACGCCACCTACAACCTGTCGGGGTCGGGGCAAGTCAGCGCCAGCAACCTTTATGTCGGTTACAGCGGCAACGGCGAGTTCAATCAAACCGGCGGCTCGCTGAGCCTGAACGGCTACATCGCCTTGAACGGCCCGAGCGGAACAACCGGCGAGTTCAATCGCACGGGCGGAACGTACAACAACAAGCCGATCATTAATGTCGTAACGCCATCGATCAATGGACTCGCGCTAGTCGATGAGGGATCGTCGTATCGCCTGAACCTGTCAGCCTCCAGTGGAGTGGGAGCATTTGACGTCAACCGTTGGCACATCGGTTGGGGCGACCAAAGCAACGAAGTGGTCTATTGGAATGCGCCCTACGCAGATCACACCTACATGGTCGGCGGGAATATTTACACGATAAACGCCGCTGCCAGCGGCGGCGGGATGAGTAATCCGGCTCCACCCGTCCAGGTCGCAGTCGCGGCTGTACCCGCAACCACGCAGCCGATCGCGGATAAGACTGTCGTAGCGGGTGAAGACCTTACCGTAACCATCCCCTTCACCTATCCCGGCCTCACGCGAAGCCATACGGTAAGAATTGATTGGGGCGACGGCGTTATCGAGACCAGCGGCATCGGCTCAAACATATCGGTTCAGGAAGAGGATACGGAAAACACCGGCACGATCTCGGCTCGCCATATTTACCAAACCGGCGGACGGTATGATGCCGTCGTCACCATCATCGATGACCGTGGCGTATCGTCCAGCCAGGCAATGCGGGTCGAGGCCAGCTATGTCGCACCGGATTTTTCTCTTTCTTTCGCACCCACCACGCTCATTGAGGGACAGACGGCCACGCTGAAAATGACGGCATCCGGGCCGGGCGCGATCGGCGTTACCGCCTGGAAAGTGGATTGGGGCGACGGGAACATCATCACCTACCCCGGACGCACCGCCACTGCAGACGCGAGTGAAGCCAGATCCACCGTTTTCCACGCCTATAAAGCCGCGGGTTCATACCGCATTCGGGCGTGGGCTTACGATTCGGGTCCCACGGCACACGCCGTAGGCACGGTCACCGCCACCGTTACGCCGCCCATCGAACGCACGGGCGGTGCTGGGTTGTCGATTCGTACCGCGTCGACCGGCGCGGTCGGGTCTGTATTGCTCCTGCAAGCCGTTCGCGGCATGGAATCAGCCTCCACGGTGTCGCCAGACTACGTTTGGACGATCACCAGGGACGGAGCGACCGTCGCCACCGGTACCGGCATGGATTTCCGCTTCGTCCCAGAGGCGGCCGGAACCTACGTCGCCCAAGTCACCGAAATCGGCGACCCCGCTGGCCCGTTTGTGGCAGATCAGACGATCGAGGTAACTGTTCCGGAGGGGGCGATCCTGCCTTTTGAAGGCCCGCCGTCCCTGGAAGTCGGCCACATCGCATCCTTCAATTTTAATCAGAGCACCCTGTGGGAACATTTCGGAAAGGAACAGGTCGACGCATGGAAGGCCGAAGCGGTGGCAAGAAAATCGAGTGCCGGTCCGATCTTCACCTGGACCGTACACGGCAGCGGCACAGCCGCTTTGAAAACGGTGCAAGGTCCCATGATCTATGGCTCCGACGACAGTTTGAAGAACTTCGTCTCTCCAACATTGATGTTCGCGGCGCCCCAAATTGGCGCGTACACGTTCGCGTTGACGATTTCGTACAACGGCAAGACCTATTTTCAGAATACCTTGGTACTGTCCGCCGTTGCCGCCTCCGTTGCCCAAGTGGTTAGTAATGGGATAAGCAACGGAATACAATGGGGTGGTATGAAGGGCGATTCTGCCGTCGAGAACGCCGACGGGTCCATCATGGTGGTCAATCAGGCACATGGCGCATATCCTTTTTCGGCGTGGTGGGTGACTAAGTTCAATAGCGACTTAACGTTAGATACGACATTTCAGAGTTACGGGCGTGTAGAGGGGCCTCGGCTTGATCCTATTCTCCCGTACAGTCTGAACTCCACCGGGCATAGTTATTGGAATGGAAAAGGCGTTCAAATCGCACTTCAGCGTGATGGCAAGCTTGTTGTTGCAACGTCAGTACTAGGTTCGTTTGGCGCCGAAAGACATGCTTATCATAATCATGGCGAGGGGCACCAGCTTACTCAATGGCACCAGTCTGCTCAGATAATATTCCTTATCGCCCGTTACAATCCCGATGGTACTCTGGACACCACTTTTGGAGAAATCGACCCCGCGGGCAATGGTTTGACTCGGACGGGGTTAGTGATAGATAGCGACCCAAAAAACAACGACATCCAGAGCTTGGTGATTCAAGAAGATGGAAAGATAGTTATAGCAGGATCTGGCTTTACTCCGTTGGCAAGTGGCCAGCCCCTATATCCGGCGGCCATGGGCTACACACAGGGTCCCACCAACAGGCCAGCCTTCTTAGTCAGGCGGTATGGATCCGACGGAAGCTTGGACGGAGACTTTGGTAATAGTGGAAGCAGCTTCATACCCGTTTCCCCGGATCAGGATTTTACTGGCTACGATGCGACTGGACCCGAAGGGCCTGGTGACAGTAACCCAGCGCGGCCTTTACTTGGGTCAGAATCTGCTATGTCTGTGGTCGTTGACCGAGACGGTAAGCTAGTTGTCGGAGGGTTTACCAGCCGCACGTACGATGCTCTCGAATATGATGAATATCATACTACCTCTATATCGTCAAAGTTCGCCTTAATAAGACTCACAGCTAACGGAGGTCTGGATACATCGTTTGGAACTCAAGGAAAAGCAACAACGTCCTTTCAAAGCAAGGGAAAAATTAGCGCGGTGATTCGCGATCTGGGAATCGATGGATCCGGAAACATTATCGCTATGGGTTCTGCTGGCAGCAGTGAGTTTCAACATGATTTGGGGGCTGAGGCAAGTTTTGCCATTGCGAAATATGATAAATACGGGC
>DASVSC010000292.1:0-16441 GCA_036388295.1 Tepidisphaeraceae bacterium
CCCGCCAGCAGGCCCGACGGTGCCCGCCGCCAGCCGAACCCGATCGCCTGCACGCCGCGGCCATAGACCAGCAGCCCGAAGCCGATGACCCACCCGACGACGAATGACAGCAGGCTCAGCCGCGCCAAATCCGCCGACGACCAAGCCCGCACGGCCTCCGCCGCGGCCGGCTGGCGTATGGAGACGTAGACCAGTTGCGTGCCGACCCAAGCGCAAAAGCTGATCAGCGCCGTCACGGCCAGCAGGGGCACGCGCTGCAGGTCCCGCCGCGAGGCCGCCGCGTCCTCTGCGTCGGCCCCGTTCGCGGGCGGCGATGTCACCGGGGACGGCGACGCGGCGAGTTCCGCGAAGTTCGGTTCGATGGTGCCGTTACGACGCGGGCGCAGCAGGCCGACGACGCCGACTGCGATCGCCGCCACGAGCCACACCGTCCAGACCCACAGAGGCGGTTCGGCCGCGCCCGCGCAAACGATTGACAAGCCCACGTGCTCCTTTAGAGTCGGCCCAATTCCGTGTTCGCAGTTTACAGGATCGACCGATGCACACCATTTTGGACAAGATCATCGCCACCAAGAAGTTCGAAGTGGCCGAGCGATCGCTGGAGCGGCCGGTCGAAGAACTCAAGGCCCGCATCCGTGACCAGTCGCCCGCCCGCAACTTCTTCCAGGCCATCGCCAAGGAACCCACGGCTGCCCCGTCGCCGAAGCGCGTGAACGTGATCGCCGAGTGCAAGAAGGCCAGCCCCAGCGCCGGCGTCATCGTCGACGACTACGACCCCGCCGCCATCGCCCAGCGCTACGCCGAGGGCGGGGCCGACGCCATCAGCGTGCTGACCGATCAGAAGTATTTCCACGGCCATCTCGACCACCTCGCCGCCGTCCGCGCGGCCGTCAGTCTGCCAGTGTTGCGGAAGGATTTCGTGATCGACACGTACCAGATTTACGAAGCCCGCGCCGCCGGCGCCGACGCCGTGCTGCTGATCGCCGAGTGCCTGGCGACGAACGTGATGATCGACCTGCAGATCCTCGCCACCGAGCTGAAAATGACCGTGCTGATCGAAGTGCACGATTTGGAAAACCTGATCCGCGTGCGCGACAGCGTGATCGGCTTCCCCCACCGCAGCTACAGCCTGCTCGGCATCAACAACCGCGACCTGCGCACGTTCAAGACCGACCTCGGCACGACAATGCGCATGTTGGAACTGGTGGCCGACCCGACCGTGCTGGTCAGCGAAAGCGGCATCACCACCCGCGCCCACGTCGACAAACTCGCCGACGCCGGCGTGCGCGGCGTGCTGGTGGGCGAAAGCCTGATGCGCGCCGGTCCGGACGTGGCGAAAACAATGCAAGCCATGTTTTCCGCATAGGGTCCGCCTTGGCGAACCGCCGACTGCCAACGCACGATCAGGGTGCGCTAAACTCCACCCGCCCAGCCGGCATAAGTCTCTTTTTTCACGTCGATTTTGTTTCGAATATTTACATTCGCGTAGCGCGCGACAACACCCGGCCTGGCCACAATTTAATCGCTGAAACTGGGGTTCCCCGGCCGTACGGCCCTTGCCCAGACCGCCATGCGACTTACGCCTTTTAGTCCCGTTCACGACCAGTCGAGCAAATGTTGCAATAAGTCGGCCCACGGCCCCACCATAAAGTCCCGGCCGGCCGTGTAACGTAAAATCTTTCGACTTTCCCCAAGTATTCGATCCGTTCGGATCGCACGCCACGCGTACGCTCCGACACGAATGCGGGCCATTTCGTAATGGGCCCGTTCGTGGCAGAATCGGGCGCATGGATCGTGTGGTTAATGTTGCTGCTTACCAGTTCGCGCAGCTCGACAATCTGGTCGCCACGCGCGATGAATTGCGAGCGTTGACGCTTTCGCGGAATCTCCGCGGGGTGATTCTGCTAAGCACGGAAGGCGTGAACCTGTCCCTCGCCGGCGCGCGCGACGACGTCGATACGGTGCTGGCTCGCGTCCGGGCCATTCCCGGCGTCGGGGCGTTTCCAGTCAAGGAAACATATAGCGACACGCAGCCGTTCAACCGGATGCTCGTCAAGATCAAACGCGAAATCATCGCGTTCGGCGTTCCCGGCATCGAGCCGCAAACCTACACGTCCGCGCGGCTGCCTCCGCACGAATTGAAACAATGGCTCGACGAAGGCCGGCCCGTGACATTGCTCGACACGCGCAACCAATTCGAGGTGGAGGCCGGTACGTTCAAAGGGGCGGTTTCCATCGGCATCGACCACTTCCGCGACTTCCCCGCCGCGGTCGAACGCCTGCCCGAGGAAATGAAGCACCGGCCAGTTGTCACGTTCTGCACCGGCGGCATCCGCTGCGAGAAAGCCGCGCCGTATCTCGAAAAGGCCGGCTTCACCGAGGTCTACCAACTCGACGGCGGCATCCTCGATTACTTCAAAACCTGCGGCGGCTCGCACTACGACGGCGACTGCTTTGTCTTCGATCAACGCGGCGCCTTGACGCCAGACCTGAACGGAAGCGGCAAGACATTCAGCCGGTAGGGCACGCTATTATCAGTCATTCGACGCCCGAAACCAGTACCAGCCGTTTCCCAGCGGCCGAGTGAGGTAGCGTGCAGAGCCGAACGGTGTTCCGACAGCATTTGGTTGAAATGCAAAGCCCCAGGACATTGTGTCTGGCCCGATGCCGTCACCACCCTGATAAACGCGGAAGTAGGTCCCGCCACGGGTGTCAGTGGCGTACTCGTCGACCCAGAAAAGTCCGAGTCGCCGGTTTAATTGTATTGGTGTATCGGACGTAACAGTGGATTGTCGGGCGACCGCGTCAAACGATGCTTGCGACACGATGAAGGCAAACCGACGGGGAACATAAAAGCTTAAAAGAGCATAGGTTCCCAATAACATTGCTACGATCATCGCGAGTTGCGGTGCCGGCAGCCGAGTCCGTGGCAGGTTCCCCCTGAGCCAGACTACGGATAGTCCGACCAATGTGATGCCACCAGCCACCGGCACGACAACAATGGAAAAGAGAAAACCAATAAAGAGAACATCATGTAAGACGCCGGGAATGATACTCAACCCAATCGCAATCAAGCAGACCAACGCGGTAGCAGCAACCACAAGACTGACAATTGATTTCATGGTGTCTCCTCTGCACTCTCCCGTTAAAATTGTCGGGCCAACTCAGCGTACAGCGCCGCCGCCGTGCGCGATCCGGCCGCCAAGCAGTCCAGATCGAACTTCTCGTTCGGCGAATGCACCGCATCGTCCGGCAGGCCGAAACCGACGAAGATGCTGTCGATGCCGAGTTGTTGTTTGATTGTCGCGGCGATCGGGATGCTGCCGCCGCTGCCGATCAGGGTGGCGGGCAGGCCGAAGCCGGTTTGGATGGCGCGGCGGGCGGCGGCGACGCCCCAGTGGTCTTGCGGGACCAGGTACGCGGGGGCCAAACCGTGGTCGTGGAACTCTAAGGTCACGCCGGCCGGGGCACGGTCGCGCATGGCCTGCTGGAACGCGTCGCGGATCTTGATCGGGTCTTGGTTAGCGACAAGTCGGAAGCTGATCTTCGCACTCGCCCACGCGCCGATGACGGTTTTCGCGCCAGGGCCTTGATAGCCGTTCGTCAGGCCGTTGACGTCGCAGGTCGGGCGGGCCCAGGTGCGCTCGAGGATGCCGTACTTTTGCTCGCCGCCGCCGGCGGCTTCGATGTCGATTTCCAGCTTGTACGCCGCCTCGTCGAACGGCAGGTTCTGCCAGGCTAAGCGTTCCACGTCGCTCGGCTCGATTACGTCGTCGTAAAACCCGGGCAGGTTCACCCGGCCGTCGTTGGTGTGAAGAGTGCTGATCAGCTTGGCGAGCGCATTGGCGGGGTTGGTGACCGCCCCGCCGTAAATGCCGCTGTGCAGATCGCGGTTGGGGCCTTTGACGATCAGTTCCTGGTAGACAAGGCCGCGCAAACCGGTGGTGATGGCGGGATAGCCGCGGGCGAACTGGTTGGTGTCGCTGATGACGCAGACGTCGGCGGCGAGCGCGTCGCGGTGGCGCGTGATGAACCCGCCGAGGTTGGCGCTGCCGATTTCTTCTTCGCCTTCGATCAGCACCGTCAGGTTCACTGGCACGCCGCCGTGCGCCTGCCAGGCGGTGATGGCTTCGATGTGGCAGAGGACTTGGCCCTTATCGTCGACCGCGCCGCGGCCGAACAGTGCGTCAGTGCCGGCGTGGGTTTTGCCGACCGTCGGCGTGAATGGCGGCGTGAGCCAGCCGTCCATCGGGTCGGGCGGCTGCACGTCGTAATGGCCGTACACCAGCACCGTCGGCCGGCCGGGCACGTGCTTGTTCTTCGCCACCACGCACGGGTGCCCGCCGGTTTCCAGCACCGCCACGTCAAGGGCCGCGAAGCGTAGCTGGTCCGCCACCCACTGCGCGCACCGCCGCACTTCCGTCGCATGCTCCGGCTGCGTGCTGACGCTGGGAATCGCGACGAACTCTTTCAGCAGGGCAATGGCCTGATCCCGCCGGCCGTCAATTGTTTTGAGCACGTCTTCGAGCATTGGGGCAATCTATCAGGAAACGATGAACCACGAAGGCGCGAAGACACGAAGAGGTTTTCGGCGATCAACTCCAACTGCCGTGCTGAGATTTTATCAGTATGTTGATAAGAGGTGCCGGTGAATTTCGTCAGTCGCTGCGCGCTCTTCGTGCCTTCGCGTCTTCGTGGTTAATCCGTTCTGCCGATTGAGCTTTCCCGCCCGATCCGCATAATCAGCGGTCCGACTAACCAGGAGTTTTGAAATGGCCGGTAACGTGATTTCGATGAGTGGTGGCAAGCTGACGGTTCCGAACGACCCGATCATCCCGTTCATCGAAGGCGACGGCACCGGCCGCGACATCTGGCGGGCCAGCGTGCGCGTGTTCGATGCGGCCGTCGAGAAGGCCTACAAGGGGCAGAAGAAGATCGTCTGGAAGGAAGTCCTTGCCGGGCAGAAGGCGTTCGACCAGACGAAGAACTGGCTGCCGGACGAAACCGTCGAGGCGTTCAGGAAGTACACCGTCGGCATCAAAGGCCCCCTCACCACGCCCGTCGGCGGCGGCATCCGGTCGCTGAACGTGGCCCTGCGGCAGATGCTCGACCTCTACGTCTGTCTGCGGCCGGTGCAATACTTCACGGGCGTTCCGTCGCCGGTGAAAAAGCCGGAGAAGGTCGACATGGTGATCTTCCGCGAGAACACCGAAGACATTTACGCCGGCATCGAATACGCGGCCGGTTCGAAGGAGTCGCAGGCGTTGCTCGACTACCTCGAGAAAAGCGATCCGAAGAGCTTCGCCAAGATTCGCTTCGGCACCAGCGCCAAGACCAGCGAGTTCGCCAAGAGCGCCGGCGGAAGTGATTCGACCGTCGAAGTCGGCATCGGCATTAAGCCCGTCAGCCGGGTCGGCACGCAGCGTTTGGTCTATTCGGCCATCGAATACGCCATCGAGCACAAGCGCAAAAGTGTCACGCTGGTGCACAAGGGCAACATCATGAAGTTCACGGAAGGCGGCTTCCGGGACTGGGGCTACGAACTGGCCAAGGCCACGTTCGGCGCGGAAGAAATCGACGGCGGCCCGTGGTGCAAGATTCCCGAAGGGAAACGCGGGGCCGGCATCGTCATCAAAGACGCCATCGCCGACATCACGCTGCAGCAGGTGCTGACGCGGCCGGAAGACTTTGACGTCATCGCCACGCTGAACCTCAACGGCGATTACCTAAGCGACGCGCTGGCGGCCCAAGTGGGCGGCATCGGCATCGCGCCGGGCGCGAACATCAACTACATCACCGGCCACGCCATCTTCGAAGCCACGCACGGCACGGCCCCGAAGTACGCCGACCAGGACATGGTCAACCCTGGCAGCGTCATCCTCAGCGGCGTGATGATGCTGCAACACCTCGGCTGGCACGAAGCCGCCGACCTGATCCTGAAGGGCCTCAACGCGGCCATCGCGGCCAAGACGGTTACCTACGATTTCGCCCGCCAGATGGACGGCGCGACGAAGATCAAGTGCAGCGAGTTCGGCACCGCGATGATCAAGCACATGGGCTGATCCACCGTCGTCTTCGCGACGCGAACGTGCAAAACTGCCGCCCCGGACGGGCGGCAGTTTTGCGTTCGGCGCAACTCCACAACGGTCGATCGATCGAATAGCATGCCGCGGCCTGAGGAATCCTATGAACTACACGTCCCCGTTGCCTTACAACGCCGACCGCGTGCACGCCGGCGCGATTTATTGCGCCGACGGCCGCATGGGCGAACACTTCGATGACTTCATGCAGAACGGGCTGAAGCTGCCACGCTACGACCGCATCGCCCTGCCCGGCGGCCCCGCCTGCCTGGCAGGGCACGTGCAGGCCCGGCTGGAAGAACAGGGCGTCGTCGACGAACTGAACTTCCTGATCGAAGCCCACCGTTTGTCACGCATCGTGCTGATCCAGCATCAGGCCTGCGCGTTCTACCAGAACCGCCTCGGCGTCCGTTCGCAGAGCATGGAACAGTTGCAGGTGGCTGACCTCACGCGCGCCGCGTTTTCGATCCGGCACTGGACGAAGCTGGACAACATCGAAGGGTACTTCTGCCGCGTAACCAGTGACGGCGTCGTCTTCGAGAAAATCGACCTCACATGAAGCACCGGCCTTCGCCCTACCGCATCGTTTCCATCGCCGTTCTGTGCGTCGGCTCGACGGCTCACGCCGCGGCCACATCCGGTGAAGCCCAAGGCCCGCGCGAGGTGTACCGCGCGTACTCCGCGGCCTTAGCGACCGGCGACATCGACGCGGCGAAGAAGCTGATCGTGGCAGACGCTAAGCGTATGCCGCTGGTCGACAACCGTCGCCCCGCCGCCGAAGCCGAGAAGCGGTACCGGGCGGCGGTGGACAAAGCCTTCCCCGGGGCGGCCCGCCCGCTCGGCTACGGCGCGCCCACCACCCGCCCCGCCGACGCGCCCGACCCGCTGCGCCTCACTGTCACCAACGACACGGCCACGCTCACCGTCAAAGACACCACCGAATCCGTTCGCCTGCGGCGCGTGAACGGCGAGTGGAAAGTCGACCTGAACGCTATGTACGCCCCCGCCACGGTGGACGAAATCGAACAGTTCCGCGGCGCGCTGGTTGAAGTGATGAACGCCCTGGCCGCCGAAGTGGCGGCCGGCCGGTTTAAGACGTACGACGAGGTGCTGGCCGACCTGGAAACGCGGGTGAAAATGCGCCTGGCGACGCCGGATTCGCCGTCCACAACGCGGCCGGCGCTTTAGGCCGCTTGTCAGTCGTTCGTCTCAATCCCAAGGTCTTTGACCTTCTTATTCAGCGTATTCCGGTTGATGCCGAGGAAGTCGGCCGCCTTGGTTTTGACGTTGCCGCAGCGGTCGAGGGCGCGGTCGATCAGGGCGTATTCGATCTGGTCGATCACCAGCTGGTAGATCTCCCCTTCGCGCATCTCGTACTCGGCAATGGCCTGGTCGCTCAGGCGGCGGGTCAGGCTTTCGATGCTCTCGCTCGTCGGGCTGCTGCGGCGCTGCTGCGCGAACATCCGCACGCTCAACGGCAGCAGTTCTTCGACGAATTCTTCGCCGTTGCTCAGCACGACAGCGCGTTCGATCGCGTTCTCCAACTCGCGCACGTTGCCCGGCCACGGGTAGCGCATCAGCACGTTCAGCATCTCGCGGTTGATCTTGCGTAATTGCCGGCCGTTGATGGCGTTGTACTTGTCGAGGAAGTAGTCGATCAGCCGCGGGATGTCCTCGCGGCGGTTACGCAGCGGCGGCAGGTAAATGCTCACCACGTTCAGGCGATAGAACAAGTCCTCGCGGAACTGGTTCTTGGCCACTTCTTCCTGCAGATCGACGTTCGTAGCCGCGATCACGCGCACGTCGATTTTCACGACGGCCGTGTCGCCGACGCGTTCGAACTCTCGTTCCTGCAGCACGCGGAGCAATTTCACCTGCAGCACGGGTTCCATCGTGCCGATTTCGTCCAGAAAAATGGTCCCGCCGTCCGCCGCTTCGAATCGGCCGATCTTGTCTTTGATCGCGCCGGTGAAGCTGCCTTTGACGTGGCCGAACAGTTCGCTTTCCAGCAGCGTGCCGGTGAGCGCGCCGCAATTCACGCGGATGAACGGCTTGTCCTTGCGCGGCGAGTTGTAGTGGATCGCCTTGGCGATCATTTCCTTGCCCGTGCCGGTCTCGCCCAGCAGCAGCACCGTGGCCCGGCTGTTGGCGACCTGGCCGACGACGCCGAACACGTCGTGCATGGCGGGTGAGTCGCCGATGATGTTTTCGAAGCGGAAGCGGTCGCGCACCTGCGACCGCAACTGGGCGTTTTCCTCCAGCAGTTCTTCCTTCTGCCGCATCACCATCCGGTTGATCTGGATGGCCTGCGAGAGGAACGCGCAGATGACTTCCAGAAACCCTTTGTCGGCCTCGAGCTGCAGATCCGACGTGTACATCTTGTCGACCGCCAGCGCCCCGGCGACGCGCCCTTCGATGCGAATCGGGATACAGAAAAAGCTGACGACTTCGTCGCCGCCGTACAGGTCCATGCGGTGCGTTTTGTTCAGGAAGTCCGGGTCGGCGCGCATGTTCGAAACGACCCGCGCCCGGCCCGTGGCCACGACCGCGCCGGTGATGCCTTCGCCCAGCGCGTAGCGATTACGTTCGATGTCTTCGTTCGACAACCCGACGGCCGCCTCGGTGCGCAGTCGGCCGGTGGATTCGTCGAGCAGCACGAGCGTGCCGCGGTGCATCTGGAGCTTTTCACTGATCACCCGCATGATCCGCGCGAAAATGTCGCGCAACTCCAGCGAGGAAGAGAGAATCAGCCCGACGTCGTTAAGGATCGCAAGATTTTGTGCCGTCTCGGCAAGAGAAGACTTCGGTTCGGACACTGGATCGGCCTGCATGATTAAATTATAGGCAACTCCCGCCAAAACGCTAAGCATATGTCGCCTAACGCGAGCAATTCATCACTCGGTTCGCCTTTAGAATGGGCAACGGGGAAGGGTTGGCCACGTTGTAACGCGGCTTTGCTGACCGGCAGTCTCAATGCGGTGCGGTTGAGCGGGCCGGGGCGGGATCGTATTCTGCCGGCGAATGAATCAGTTGCGTACGATCGCGGAATGCCGCGAATGGCGGCCGCGGGCGGGCGACGTGGCGCTGGTGCCGACCATGGGCGCGTTGCACGACGGCCACCTGTCGCTCATCGCTGAAGCCCGCCGCCATGCGCGCCAGACGGTCGTCAGCCTCTTCGTCAACCCGACCCAGTTCGGCCCGCGCGAGGACTACACCAAATACCCCCGGCCGATCGACCAGGACCTGGCCCTGTGTAAACAAGCGGGCGTCGACGCCGTCTTCACGCCCGCCGCCGACGACATGTACGCCCCCGGCCCACGCGTCACCGTCGATCTGCCCGAGCTGACCACCGTCCTGGAAGGCAAGCACCGCCCCGGCCATTTTCAGGGCGTGTGCCAGGTCGTCGCCAAGCTGTTTAATGTGGTTCAGCCGCAGGTGGCGTGCTTCGGGCGAAAAGATTTCCAGCAGCTGCGCGTCATCTCGGCCATGACCACGGCCCTGAACTTCCCGATCAACATCGTCGGCTGCCCCACCATCCGCGAACCCGACGGCCTGGCGATGAGCAGCCGCAACCGCTACCTCATGCCGGACCAGCGGGCGCGGGCGTTGTCGATCAGCCGCGCCCTGTTTCTGGCCGGCGAGGCGTTCGACGCTGGCGCGCGTCAGGCCAGCCGCCTCGTCACGATCATGCAGCGCACGCTGCTGGACGTCGGCAAGCTCGGGCACGTGCCGCTGTCGATCGATTACGTCGCCTGCGTCGACCCGCAGACGCTGAGGCCCGTCGAACAAATCGATGGCCCCGTCGTCTGCTGCATCGCCGCACGCGTCGGCGACACACGGCTGATCGATAATGTGACGTTGAACGGTTGATCCGTTGATGGGTTGATCTGTGGCCGGCCGGCGTTCGAAGTCGCCCCGCCGGTTCGAGTGGCCACGGATCAACCTATTAACTCATCAACCGATCAACCCCACTTCAACGGCCGAATCCACTACAATCGCCTCCCACATGTTTCCCGAACTGTTCCGCATCCCGTTCCTGAATTACTCCGTCCACAGCTACGGCCTGATGCTGGTGATCGGCCTGCTGCTGGGCATCGAACTGGCGAAGTTTCTCGCCCGCCGCAGTGGCCTGAATCCAGACCACTTCGCGAATGCGGCCATTCTGGCGCTGGTCAGCGGCCTGATCGGCGCACGCATCGCCTACGTCGCACAGTTCCCGTCGGATTTCACCGGCGGCACCGTCGGGCAGAACGTCTGGACCGCCATCAACCTTACCAGCGGCGGCTTGGTCTATTACGGCGGCTTCCTGCTGGCCACGCCGACGCTAATCGTCTACGCGATCGTCAAGCGAATCCCGGTGCTTCGCGGCATGGACATCATCGCCCCGTGCCTGATGATCGGCCTCGCCTTCGGCCGCATCGGCTGCTTCCTCAACGGCTGCTGCTGGGGGCAACACTGCGAATTGCCCTCGCCCTTGGCGGTGCGGTTCCCGTACTTCAGTCCGCCGTACCTGGACGATTATCAAAATAACCGCGTTACCCCGCCGCCGGCGTTGTTTCAGACGGATTTGGTGAAGCACACGTCACGCCTGATGACGCCGGAGCAGATCAAGGCCCAGAAAGACCTGGCCACGACGGCGGCGGCCGAGCGGTCGCTGCCGGTGATCAACACCCAGCTGATCAGCACGGTCACGGCCCTGCTCATTGCCGGCGTCGCGTTCTGCTTCTTCACGCTCGGCGGCACGCCCGGCCGCGGGTTCGCACTGATGCTGATGCTGGAAGGCTCGTCGCGATTTCTGATCGAAGGCCTGCGCGTGGAGCCGAGCGTGCTGGGGCCGCTGACGGTCAGCATGCTGATCGGCTTGGGCGTAGCACTCGGCGGCGTGACGTTATGGATCGCCGCGGGCGTGGCGCAGAAGGAACGCCCTGTTGCCTCAACGCCAGCGGTGGCGTGACGGACGTCGACGTCTCTGCTCCCCCTCCCCTTGCGGGAGGGGTTAGGGGAGGGGTTCTTCGATGGTCGTTGCTATCTTCGCACGTCAAAACCCCTCCCCCCACCCCCTCCCTCAAGGGGAGGGGGAGCAAACGCGGACGCTACGGTCGGTCCGAACTTGTGCAAGGGGTCGAGGCCCGGAGATCCGCTCGCGGCCCAGCCGCCTTACCGTGCGCGCTTCGGCCCGCGTGACCCTGCGCCTTTTCCACCAAACGCTTTGCGCGGCGGCCGGCTGCGATACGGGTCCGGCTTCGCAGGGCGGGCCGGCTTTGCGGCGGCCTTTGTGACGGCGGGCGCGGCGGCCGGCGGTTTGCCTTCGCGCGGCGCTTTGGGCTTGATCGCCTCCATCAGCGTGTTCACTTCCCACGCCGACAGCACACGAAACCCGCCCGGCTTCAATCGGCCCAGTTCCAGCGGCCCGATCTTGATGCGCGTCAGTTCACGCACCTTGTGCCCCACGCCCGCCAGCATGCGGCGCAGCTGCCGGTTGCGGCCTTCGCGGATCGTGATCTGCAGCACGCTGTTGCGCGTGGCCCGCTTGACCACTTTGATAAAGCTGCGGCCGGTCTTGAAGCCGCCCTTTTCCGGGTCCGCCAGCCAGATGCCGGTGCTGAGGCGCTCCACCGTTTCCGGCTTCACGTAGCCATCGACGACAGCGGTGTACGTTTTGGAGACGCCGAACTTCGGGTGCGTGAGTTTTTGCGTCAGTTCGCCGTCGTTGGTCAAGAGCAGCAGCCCACGGCTGTCGGCGTCGAGCCGGCCGACGGGGTACAGCCGCCGGTCGATCTCCGGCGGCAGCAGATCGATCGCGCGGCGCTGTTCGCCTTGCGCCACGTTCGTGCAATACACGCCGCTCGGCTTGTTCATCAGGATGTAGAGCTTTTCCTGCTCCTGGGCGGCCGGCAGGTCGATCGGCTCGCCGTCGATGGTGATTTTGTCCTCGTCCGGGTCGACCATCACCGGCAGCTTGGTCACGAGCTTGCCGTTCACGGAAATCCGGCCGCTGACGACCATCTCCTCGACGTGACGACGACTTTCCACGCCGGCGTCGGCGAGCAACTTTTGGATACGCACTTTCATGGATGATCG
This sequence comes from Tepidisphaeraceae bacterium, assembly GCA_036388295.1. Taxonomy (GTDB): domain Bacteria; phylum Planctomycetota; class Phycisphaerae; order Tepidisphaerales; family Tepidisphaeraceae; genus RYN-431. The sequence continues at coordinate 12,162 of DASVSC010000292.1, forward strand.
ACTATATCCGCGATCGCGTTACGACGTCGCCGCGGATCAGGAAAAGGCTGGGCTGGTTCCCTCTCCCTTGTACGCACGGGAGAGGGAACAAGAAACGCTCAGCCGATCGGGAAGGTCACTTCCAACCAGACTGCGTCCGTCACGGCCTTCACCGTCGGCGTGTTCATGCTGGCCGGCAGCAGCACGGTCGTGCCCCGGCCCGCCTTCGTTTTCTCGCCGCCTTTGACGGCCAGTTCCACTTCGCCGCTGAGCACGATCCAGACGACCGGCTGTTCGTACGGGATCGGTTGTTCGACGCCCTCATTCATCCGCACTTTTTCGATCGCGAACTGCGGTGCCTGGGCCAGGCGCGTCACGCTGGTGAAGAAGCCGGCGGTGTGCGACTTCTTCTGCTCCGGCGGCTCCTGGCCGCTGAAGTCGATGCAATCGAGCGCCTGCTCGACGTGAAGCTGCCGCTTCTGGCCGGTGGACGGGTCGACGCGGTTGAAGTCGAACGTGCGGTAGGTCGTGTCGCTGGGCGTCTGCACCTCGGCCACCAGGCAGCCGGCGCCCAGCGCATGCACGGTGCCGCTGGGCAGGTAATAGCACTCGCCGTCTTTAACGGGGATGGCCTTAATCAGGGATTCGCTGGTGCCGTCGTCGATCGACTTTTTGAACGACTCGCGCGTCACGCTCGGCTGCAGGCCTTTCAGGATGCGGCTGCCGGGGTCGTGCTGGAAGACGTACCACGCCTCATTCTTCAGGTGCGCGCCGGGATGGGCGTCCGCATAGCTCTGCGGCGGGTGGACCTGAACGGACAAATCTTCACGGGCGTCGAGAAATTTGATCAGGATCGGGAACTGCTTCTGCTGGCCGACCAATTTCACGTCGCCGTGAAGATCGGGCCCGAACTGCTCGACGAGCTGGTGGAGCGTTTTGCCGGCGTGGGGGCCGTTGGTGAGGGTGGCGCTGGCCCACTGAGCCGTCTTATCGACGATGCCTGGCGGGAAGTCGTACAGTTCCCAGCTTTCGCCAATCGACTTTTCGGCGGGAATCGGCTTGTCGAGCAGCGTTTTGAGCTTCTGGCCGCCCCACATCTTCTCGACGTAACGGGGGGCGAAAATCATCGGGTAAAGGCTCATATCGTCGTTGTATCCGAAAGGCCGATCCTTGATAATTGTGCTGTTCGCATTTTAACCGGCCGCTCTTTCACAAGGATACCCTTCCCATGGCCGCACCCGCCGCCGCAACGCAATCAACCGTGAAATCATTGCCCAAGACGTTCGTGCTGGACACCAATATCCTCCTGCACAACCCCAACGCGATGTTCATGCTGGCCGACAATGAAGTGATCATTCCGTTCGACGTCCTGGAAGAGCTGGACACGTTCAAAACCAATTCCGACGACCTCGGTCGCAGCGCCCGCACGGCCATCCGTCATCTGGACGGTTTGCGCGAACAGGGGAACCTGCACGACGGCATCCCGATCGCGCAGACCGGCGGCACGGTGCGCGTCGTCATGGCCGGCGACATCACGCAGTGCCCGATGATGAACGTGAACTCGCCCGACAACCGCATCCTCTGCTCGGCCTACACGCTGCAGCAACAGGGCAAGCGCGTCGTGTTCATCACCAAGGACATCAACGCCCGCATCAAGGCCGACAGCATGGGCGTGTCGGCCGAGGACTTTGAAGCGACCAAAATCGACTTCGACAAACTCTACAGCGGCTGGCGCGAGATCGAAGTCGAGGCCGACCAGTTCGACACGCTTTACACTCAAAAACAACTGATCCTTGATTTGGAAAAACCGCTGCTCGCCAACGAGTTCGTGCTGCTCCGCGACGCGGCGAACGCCGATCACACGGCCGTAGCTCGCTTCAAGACCGACGTGGGGGCGCTGGTGCCCCTGCGGCCCCGACGGGGGCCCGTGTTCGGCATCACCCACCGCAACCTCGAACAGCAGATGGCCCTCGATCTGCTGCTCGACGACAGCATCCGCCTGGTCAGCCTGATCGGCTCGGCCGGCACAGGCAAAACGCTGCTGGCCCTGGCGGCCGGCATGCACAAGGTGCTGAATGAGCAGAGCTACGTGAAGCTGCTGTGCGCCCGCCCGATCATGCCGCTGGGCCGCGACATCGGCTATCTGCCCGGCGACAAAGACGACAAGCTGCGCAATTGGATGCAGCCGATCTTCGACAACATGAGCTATCTGCTGTCGAACCGCACTGCCACCGACAACCAGGACACGCCCGACAAGGCCAAGAGCCACGCCGCACTGCAGAACGTCGAACAGCGCATGCAGGCCCTGGTCGACGGCGGGCAAGTGGTGATGGAGCCGCTGACCTACATCCGTGGCCGCAGCATTCCGCACCAGTTTATGATCGTCGACGAGAGCCAAAACCTCACGCCGCACGAAGTCAAAACGATCGCCAGCCGTGTCGGCGAAGGCACGAAGCTGGTGCTCACCGGCGACGCCACGCAGATTGACAACCCGTACCTGGACTCGTCCAGCAACGGACTGAGCTACCTGGTCGAACGCCTGAAAGGCAAAGGCATCGTCGGCCACATCACGCTGGCCAAGAGCGAGCGCAGCGAGTTGGCGAGCCTGGTGACGGAAATCCTCTAAGTGCCCTGGCGCGACGGCCGTTCGCGTTTACCGGCGCAGTTCCGCGCCGACGGGATAATGGTCCGACGCGTACGTCGCCAGACGGTCGGTTTCGACCCAGGCGTCGTGAACGCCCAAGCCGTGCGTGAATACGTAATCGACGCGCTGGCCCGGTTCGTGCGTGGTGAAGGTGGCGGTTTCCAGCGCCGCTTCCTGTCGCACGGCGTGGAGGGTGTCGACGTAGCCGTGGTCGAGCAGCAGGCGGACCGCGTCGCGCGGAAGGGTCTGCCCGTTCTCGGCGAACGCCGCGCGCGTCGAGCGTTTGCAGCGGTCGATCGCGATCTTCTGCCCGGGCGCGTTGGCATTGAAATCGCCGGCCAGAACGTGCGGCACCTGGCGATCCCGCCACACTTCCGTCACGGCCAGCACCCGGTTTAGCTGGTCCGTCCGCCGCGCTTCGTCCGCCAACGTCGCCCGCGGGTGAAGATGAATCGCCATCACGTTTAACGGCGGCGCGTGCGGCGGTTCGATCGACACTTCCAGCCACGACCGCGGGCCGGCCGAATCGAGCATGGCCCGGTTCAGCGAATGCCCGATCGGGAAACGGCTCAGCACCGCGGCGGCGTGGCCGTCGCCGGGGGCGATGACGTAATCCATCCGCAGGCGTTTGGCGATGCGTTCCACCACCCACGCGTCGTCGGCTTCGATCAGCACGACGACGTCCGCGTGCTGCGCCTCGATCACTTCGCCGATCGGGTCGGCCCGGCCGACGCCGCCGTTGAGGATGTTGTAGGAAAATAGTCGCATGCCGGCTTGCGTCCGATAAATGAATGAACCGCTCTTGTGTCGGTTTTTAGCCCTTCAATCGCGTGCCGCATCGTACGCTTGGGCAACGTTCAACACGAACGCATTGCCGAAGGAAACATGATGTCGCAGATCGGACAAATCCTCAGTCAATCGGTTCCGCTGACGGACCACGATTTGGAAGAGATTCTTCAGGAGCAGAAGACGACCCGCCAACGCTTCGGCGACGCGGCCTTGTCGCTCGGCAAGGCCCGGCCGGAACAGGTGTGGGAGGCGTGGCTGACGCAGTTGCAGGAAGGCCCAGTTGACCTGACCCGCGTGCCGCCGGAAGACGCCGCCGTCGCGATCGTGCCGGCCGGACTGGCGACGTTCTACAACGTGGTGCCGCTGCGCGTGCGCGGGTGTGAACTGGTTGTCGCCGCGGTGAGCTTGTCGGACTCGGCCGTCGTCCATCTGGCGCGCCGTACGGGCATGCGGGTAATCGTGGCACACGCCAAGGGCGAGGATATCGACCGCGTGCTGGCGCAGCTTTATCCGACCACGCCGGCCGCCGACGTGTCGTGAGCGCCCGGGAATAATCCGCCCGTAACGTCCATCACGTTCGGCCGCAGTTGGCGGATGCGCTCGGCGAGCGCCTGCTGCTGTTGCAGGATTTCGCGATTCACGCTGTTGAGCGCCCGATCGTCGGCCCGGAAAATGTCGGCGCTGAGCGTTCGCGCGATCGCCGACTCCACGGCGTGGCAGTTCGTGCAGTCCTGCCACGTGGCTTTAACGACCACCGTGATGCCGCCCGGCCCGATGGTGAGCAATCCCCAACGCGGCGGCAGTTCCGTTTTCTTGATCAGGCCGGCCGGGCAGAGGACGTAGTGCAGGTTCGCGAACGGCTGCATCA
>DASVSC010000293.1:0-1816 GCA_036388295.1 Tepidisphaeraceae bacterium
AGCCGATTTCGTTCGGCCGCGCACACCCGACGGCCATCGACGACACGACCAGCAGACCGAGCAGGGCGACTTTACGCATGGGCAGCATCCCGTTTAGCTAGAACAACTCTCTCCGCGAACAGCGGCCGGAATTAGACCAAGCGCGGGGCGGGGTGTCAAAGCAGAACCGGACGGGCAACAGCGGCCGACCGGTTCGCCTGCCGGCGATCAGAAAGACGTTACTCGCGCTTTTCCTTGCGCTCAGACGCCTGCGGCGGCGTTTCCAGCAGTTCACGTAGTTTCGCGTCGAGCGATTCACCCGGCGTGCCCATCACCGACGACAGCCAATCCGCCCGCCCCGCTTCCAGCAGGCGTTTGACCAGGGCTGGGTGCTGGGCGGCGTCGGCGGCAGTCCAATTGCGGGCGTCCACGTAGGTGTCGGTGAAGCCCAGATGATCTTTCGGCACCAGACCGAAGTTCCAGCCCGGCAAGACCAGCACATGAAGGGCCGACGCGGCCAGCAGCCAGCCGGCGAGCAGAAAAGCGGCGACGATCAGGCGGAGCAGGCGACGCATGAGCAGCGATCCTAGGCTTCGCGCGGCGGTACGGAAGCGGCCGCGCCGCTGTCAGCAGACTGGGCCGGCGTACGCGGCCGGATCGGGTCGGTAATGCTCTGGTAATAGCCGTGGGCGAACAGGCCCTGTTCGGTCTGGTACGGCAGGTTGATCAGCTCGCAGAACTCTTTGACCAGCGACTGCGCCGCCGGGTCCTGCCGCTCGGCCGATTGGATGCTCAGGCAGTGCTTTCGGTCGCGGAATTTCAGGATCTGAACGAACCGCCCGCCGGCGTCGCCCGCGCCCCAGTTCGCGCCGACCTGTTCGTAGACTTCGAAATGGTCGCACCCGATGCGCGCCAGCACCTGCCGGAACCGTTTCATCAGGTTATTGTGCGCCGCCCGTTTCTCGGGCGGGACGATGTAGCTATTGGTCTGGAGCAGCATAACAATCGAGTGGCCGTTCACCGGGCTATTGTGCCACAGAAGCAGACCGGGTCAAACCGAAGGGCGCTTGTCCGCTGGCGGAACGCCGCGCCCGCCGGTACGCTCGGCGAGCCTTTTCTTTCAACGGAGACGAAAGATGAATCGTGCCTGGATGGCCCCCCTTCTGCTGACCGCCGTCGCCGGCCTCGGCTGCCAGAACAAAGTGCTGGACGAAAACAAGCAGCTGCGCGACCAAAACGTCGAGCTGCAGGACCAGCTGCACCAGAAGGACACTGATTTGTCCTCCCGCCCGCAGGCGTCGGACCTGGCCGCCCTTCAGGCGACGATGAGGGAGAAGGACCAGCAGATCGCCGATCTGCAGTCTCAGATGAACAAACCCGTCGCCGGCGAAACTGCGGCCAATGACGGCAGCCTCGCCGGCATCACGGTCACCCGCGACACCCGCGCCGGCACGATCACCGTCAACGTCCCCGGCGACGTCCTGTTCGCCAGCGGCGACGCGGCCATCAAGCCGGGCGCGAAGGCCACCCTCAGCAAGATCGCCGACATTCTCAAAAAGCAGTTCGGCGGCAAAAAGCTGATGGTCGACGGCTTCACCGACACCGACCCGATCACCCGCACCCGCGATAAGTGGAAGGACAACCTGGATTTGTCCGCCGCCCGCGCCCGCTCGGTGGCCACCGAACTGGCCAGCGACGGCATTCCGAAGTCCCAGATCGGCGTCCGCGCCTTCGGCGACACCGCCCCCCGCGGCGGCAAGACGCAGAGCCGTCGCGTCGAAATCGTCGTCGTCACGCGATAACGCGTCGCCTCGATCGCACGGTCCCGACTGATTCG
>DASVSC010000294.1:0-14662 GCA_036388295.1 Tepidisphaeraceae bacterium
CGAAACCACTACCCGTCGGGGGTTTGCTGAATCATGCAAGGGCTTCGCGCGGGTTTACACCCGCGGCCACCGACTACAATGCACCCGATGCGCCCCCTCGCTTTCTCCTCCAACGCCTTCAAAAAGAACACCCTCAGCGAAGCGATCGACGCCTTGGCCGACATCGGCTACCGCGGCGTGGAAATAATGGCCGACCTGCACCACGCCTGGCCGCCCGCGTTCGACGCAGGCCGGCGGGCGGAAACGAAACGGCAGTTGCAGAACCGCGGTCTGGCCGTCAGCAACGTCAACGCCTTCACCTGCTTCGTCCACGGCGACACGTATCACCCGACGTTCCTCACGAGCGACCCGGCCAAGCTGAAAATCCGCGTCGACCACACTAAAGCCTGCCTGGAACTGGCGGCGGAGTTCGGGGCGAAAACCGTCAGCATTCAGCCGGGCGGGCCGGTGATCGGCACCGGGCTGACGTACGAAGCGGCGGCCGAGCGGTTCGCCGAGGCGCTGCACGACTGCCTGCCGACGGCGCGGCGGACGGGCGTGACGATCGCCGTCGAACCGGAGCCGGGTTTGCTCATTCAGTCGGCCGAGGAATACCGGCAGTTCAAAGCCATGTACTTTGCCGACGAACCGCTGATCCGGATGAACTGCGACATCGGCCACCTGTTCTGCGTCGGCGACGACCCGGCCGCCGTCATCCGGCAGATGCCGCAGGAAATCGCCCACGTGCACCTCGAAGACATCGGCGAAGACCACGTCCACCAGCACCTGACGCCGGGGCAGGGTGTGATCGATTTTCCCGCGATTTTTGCGGCGTTGGATGCGATCGACTACGGCGGTTGGGTGACGGTGGAGCTCTACCCGTTCGTCACGACCGCCACCGGCACGGCGAAGGCGGCGTGGGACGCGCTGGCGTCGGTTCTCGGGAAGCATGATTGAACCACGTCGCGAATCACTATTTGCTCGTCACCAGCGGCGACGCTGACGGCGTCCGATCGAATCCGAACAACGCCGCGTCCGGATTCGGCCGGCCGTTCAATTCGTCGCGGATCAGCCGGGCGGCGATCAGGGCGAACGTGATGCCGTTGCCGCCGTAGCCGAGGCTGAAAGTACCGTTCGGGAAGCGCGGGTGCTGGCCGATGTAGGGCAAGCCGTCGTGGCTTTCGGCGAACGTGCCGGCCCAAGATTTTGCGGGCCGGAACGGGATGCGCGGGAACAGTGCGCGGAACTGGCGGACGAGTGCTGCAGTCTTTGCCGGCAGCATGGCGTCGCGCTCCGCGGGGTCGGTCGTGGGTTCGTCTTCGCCGCCGATGATGATGCGATTGTCGGCGGTCGTGCGGCAGTAAAAGTACGGCGTCTGGGCTTCCCAAATTAAACAGCGGTCGCGCCAGCCGTCGAATGAATCGACCGGCTCGCTGACGACGGCAAACGTGCTGCTGAGCGTGACGTACGACTGGCCGAGGAACGTTTCGGTTTCGTAGCCGGTGCAGAAGATGACGCGCCCGGCGCGTACGGTGTGGCCGGCGGCGGTGGTGAGCGTGACGCCGCCGGGCGTCGGCTCGTATCGGTTCACTTTGGTGTGGCCGTGGACCGTCAGACCTTGCTCGGCCGCGCACTGCAGCAGACGCCGCGTGAGGCGGAGCGGGTCCACCTCGGCGGCGTCGCGCGACAGCAGCCCGGCCGAGCGGTCGATGCCGTAGTCGGCCAGCAAGCGGCGGCGGTCGAGGAATTGCACGCTGATGCCCGCGGCGCGGCGGGCGTGCCATTCGGCGTATAAGTCGGCGGCGTCGGCGTCATCGCCGCTGAGGTACAGACTGGGCCGACGTCGGTAGCCACAGTCGTCGCCGAGGTCGCGAACGAGGTCATCGAACTGGCCGATGGCGTTCAGGCAGAGTCGGTAGCAACGCTCCGCACGCCGCCGGCCGACTTTGGCGATCAGGTCGGTCAGCGTGGTGTCCATCTCGTACTGCAGCAGCGCGGTGCTGGCGGCCACGCTGCCCTGCGACACGGCCCGTGCGTCGAGCATAACGACAGAACGGCCGGGCGTTTGCGTCAGGTGATGGGCGGCCAGCGCCCCGCTGATGCCGCTGCCGATGATGGCAACGTCGCACGCGATGTCCGTGGCCAGCGGCTCCGTCGGGAACGCTGCCGTGGGGATGGCCCAGACCGTTTCGGATGACCGCAAGTCCATGCCGCACCTCTCCAAAACCTTAGGCGTCGTGCGCGATTCCCTGAGAACGATCCATTAGAATAGAGCAGTCCCTTTAGCAAACGCTTGCGAAAACAGCACTTGTGGCTTTCACAAGTTTCGCCGGCTGATGGGTGGGACCGAGCGCAGCGGTGGTTCGGAAGGGCTTAGCGTTCGCCGCGGCGTCGGGTGTTCGCGGTTCTGCACACGTCCTGCGCCGTTCCCAACCCGCCGCGCCGGCGGTACGATGGCCCGCTTTTCACTCGTTAGAAGGTTTTGCGAACCCCATGGACCATTTCAACTACAAGAACGGCCAGCTCTTCTGCGAAGGCGTTCCCGCCGAGACCATCGCCCGCGAAGTCGGCACGCCGACGTACGTCTATTCCAAGGCCACCCTGCTGCACCACTACCGCCAGGTGGCCGACAGCTTCAAGGCCGTTAATCCGACGATCTGCTTCAGCATCAAATCCAGCGGCAATATCCACCTCTGCCGCGTGCTGGCCGAAGCCGGGTGCGGGTTCGACGTCACCAGCGGCGGCGAGCTGTTCCGCGCGCTCGAAGCCGGCGGCGACCCGAAGAACATCATCTACGCCGGCGTCGGCAAGACCGACGACGAAATCCGCATGGCCATTGATGCGGGCATCGCCGCGTTCAACCTCGAATCCGAAGCGGAAATCGAAAATATCAACCGCATCGCCGGCGAGATGGGCAAGCAGGCGACCGGGGCCATCCGCATCAACCCCGACGTCGACCCGAAAACCCACATAAAGACCACCACCGGGACGAAGGAGTCGAAGTTCGGCGTCGACATCGAACGGGCCGAGCGGGTGTTCGAGCAGTACAAGAACCTGTCGCACCTGCGCATCGCCGGCGTGCACGTGCACATCGGCTCGCCGGTGTACGAAATCCAGCCGTATGTCGACGCGGTCAACAAGATGACGGACCTGATCGACCGCCTGAAAGAACGCGGCCACCGGATCGAATGGCTCGACCTCGGCGGCGGCTTCGCGGTGAATTACAAGACGCCGAACCAGGCGCTGCCCGTGACCGAGCACGCCAAGGCGCTCGTGCCTCTGCTGCAGGGAAAGGATTACCACATCGCCCTGGAGCCGGGCCGCTACATCGTCGGTAACGCGGGCATCCTGCTGACGAAAGTGCTGTACCGGAAGCAAGGCGGCACGAAGAAGTTCGTCATCGTCGACGCCGGCATGAACGATCTGATCCGTCCGACGCTGTACGAAAGCTATCACTTCGTCTGGCCCGCCACGCCGAGCGAAGGCAACGTGATCGAAACGCGCGATGAAGCGTTCGTTCCCAAAAACGGCGAAATGGTAGACGTCGTCGGCCCGATCTGCGAAAGCGGCGATTACCTGGCCAAGGACCGCCCGCTGCCCGTCACGAAACGCGGCGACCTGTTGGCCGTCTTCACCGCCGGCGCGTACGGCTTCGCGATGAGCAGCAATTACAACAATCGCCCGCGCGCGCCGGAAGTGTTGGTCGACGGCGACACGTACAAGGTCATCCGCCGGCGCGAGACGTATGAAGATTTGGTCGCGGCGGAACGGGTGTAAGTGGTAGGATGTGGAATCATGTCAGTTCTGACGACCCCATTGCCGCCGCAGGCGGCGCTGACGAGCATTCCGGTCTGGCGGATGTCGGTCGACACGTACCACGCGATGATTGACGTGGCGCGTCTGACGAGCGATGACCCGGTCGAACTTGTCGAAGGCGTTCTGGTATACAAGATGCCCAAGAAAGCGGCCCATCGCATCTGCAACGACCGCTTGGACGAGTCGATTCGTCCACTGCTTCCCGCCGGCTGGTCTCGCCAGTTGCAAGAGCCAATTACCTTGTCCGACAGCGAACCAGAACCGGATTTGACCATTTACAGAGGACGAAGCAGCGATTACCCCGACGGCCATCCTGGTCCGCCAGATGTAGCGCTTGTCGTCGAAGTTTCCGACACAACCTTACGGTTGGACCGGGACGCCAAGTTCCGCGCCTACGCCCGCGCGGGCATTGCAGTGTATTGGATCGTTGATTTGGTCGGTCGGACGATTGACGTACATTCGACGCCGGAACCGGCCGCTGTGGAACCGGGCTACCGGCACACTGTGAGCTACGTACACGGACAACGCGTGCCGGTGACCGTGGCGGGCCAAACCGTCGGCGAAGTGGCGGTCGAGGACATTCTTCCCTAAACGCCATGCCGCGATCGTTCGCCGACGTCCGCTGGATCTTCTTCGACGTCGGCTACACGCTGTTCGACGAAACGCCCGCGTGGCAGGACCGCTTTGAAGCCGTGTCGGCGTTGCTGAGTGCGCGTGGGCGGAACGTGCCGGTGACGGCGGTCTGGGAGACGTTCTACGCGTTATGCGAGCAGTACGCCCGGCTGCAATGGCTCGGCCTCTGCGAACGGCTGGCGACGTCTGCGGACGAAGCGAAGGCGCTGGCGGCCCTATCGGCCGGTTGGAAGCACAGCCTGGAAACGGCTTACCCGGCCTCGGCCGATCTGCTGCGCTCGCTGCAGGGGCGGTACCAACTCGGCGTGATCGCCAACCAGTCGGCCGGCACGATCGAACGGCTGGCGCAGCGGAATCTGGGCGGATATATTGACCTTGTCATCGGCTCGGCCGAGGCGGGCGTGCGTAAGCCGGACCCGGCGATTTTTCAGCTGGCCCTCGACCGCGCGGGCTGCCGGCCGGACGAAAGCGTGATGGTCGGCGACCGCATCGACAACGACATCCGCCCGGCTAAGGCGCTGGGCATGAAGACGATCCATGTCCGCCAGGGCGGCAGCGGCCGCCAGCGGCCCCGGTCGGCGGAAGAGACGGCCGATGCGACGGTCGACTCCATCGCCGACGTGGCAACCTTGTTCGGGAGAAACGCATGAGTGAGCCTTACATCGCGCCGACACCCCCGCCGCTGGCCTACGCCATGCCGGCCGACCGAACCGTCAATACGGACATCGAACACCTGCGGCTGTTGTCCATTTTTCACTTCATTGTTGGAGGCATCCAACTGCTGATCGGCTGCTTCCCGATCATTTACCTGGTTCTCGGCATCCTGATCGTAATTGGCCAACTCGATGGCAGTGCGTCGAACGGCGATCCCACGGGTGTCGGCTGGGTGCTCATCGCGATCGGCCTGTTCGTGACCACGATCGCCTGGACGATCGGGGCGCTTACGATCTACAGCGGCTTCCAAATGAAACGCCGACGCTGGCGGACGTTCAGCATCGTCGTCGCCGCCGTCAACTGCATCCATTTTCCGTTCGGCACGACTTTGGGCGTCTTCACGCTTATCGTGTTGCTCCGCCGCTCCGTGGAGGAACTGTATCGCTCGACCGCCAGGACGTAAGGCCTCATGTCCCTTCACGAATATCGCAGCCGCGACGGCGTGATCGTCTACACCAAACGCGGCCTCGGCGACCCGTTGTTGCTGGTGCACGGCATTTACCCCGGCGCCAGCCATCACGAGTTCGACCTCAACGCCGCTGCCTGGCAGGGGCGGTTCACCGTTTACGCCGTCGACCTGCTCGGCTTCGGCCAGAGCGACGCGCCGCGTCGGGCGCATTCGGCCCAGATGCACCAGCATTTGCTGCGCGACCTTCTGAAAGAAGTCATCGCCGCGCCGGCGGCCGTCGTCGGTTCGGGCGATTCGGCGGGCATCGCGGCGCGATTGGGCGTGTACGACGACGCCTGGATCACGAAGCTGGTGCTGCTGGCGCCGCCGAACAAGCCGGTCTACCACGAGCCGCCGGGCCTGGGCGACCGGTTCAGCCAATTCCTGCTGGGCACGCTGGCGGTCGGCACGGGGCATTACACCAACGCCGCCAGCCGCGACGGACTGCGCGAGTTTCTCCGCGAGAGTTACCACGACCGCCGTGCGATCACGCCGCAAATCGTCGACCAGATGTTCGTTGAGGCCAATGAGCCGAACAAGATGATGCCGTACATCAGTTCGCTCTGCGGCTATTTCGACACCGACTTGGCCAACTGGCTGCCGTACGTGCGCCGGCCGACGCAGATCGTGGTCGGACGCGACCAGCTACCGGTGCCGCAGGAAAAGTGGCTGAAGCCGGCGCAGTGGTCGATGGGCAAACGCCTCGACGTTGTGGACGACACCCGCGACTTCCCCCACCAGGAACGCAGCGCGGCCGTGAATGAATTGGTGCTGAAGTTCCTGACCAACACGGGCTAAACGCCGACGGTGTGGGCGGCTTGACCCGATAATTCTGGGTGCCACGGTTTGTACGCAAGCCGTGCCTGCCGGACGAATAAAGACACGGCTTGCGTACAAACCGTGGCACCCAGCCGCCCAGCGTCAAGCCGCTCACGCCGCGCCGGCGAGGCGGCGCAGCTGCATGCGCTGCAGGTGGCTGGCCAGTTTCTCCAGCGTGCGGCGGCTGGCGGTGGTCTTGCCGGGGATGAACAAACCGAAACGCTGCTTCCCGCTCGGCAGCATCTTCGCGCCCTGCACCTTCATCTTTTCCGTGACGGCAAAGCCCTCCACGCTGAGCGTGACTTCCACGGTCGACCCGACGACCAGCGGCTTCGGGCAGATCGCGCCGACGCCTTCCGGGCTGACGTCGGCGAGCACGCAGCCGGTGATGCGATCAATGCCCAGCGGCACGTTCAGCATCACGGCGCTGGTGCGGAAACTCCCCCGCTGCTCGGCCGACACCGGCTCACCGACGAGGGTGAACCGCACGGTCGTGCAGCCGTTGTCGAACGTCTCGTCCGCCACTGTGGCCGCCTGCTGGAAGAACTTGCCCCGCACTTCGGCGTACAAAGTCACGTCCGTGCCGGGGGCAAGACCCGCGATGTGTTCGAAGTCGATCTCGCACCCGCCGTCGGCGAGCGTGCGCACCCGGCCTTCGACCAGCACGCGCTTGTTGTCCGCATTCGGAATGGCCAAGAACCCGGGCATACTCATTTTGAACATGTTGTTTTCCCTACCTTGGACCCGGCTTTCATCGTCCACGCCGGGCGCGGGGGTTGAAAAATTGGTGTAATCCGTTGCCAGTCGCATCAATCGGGACGGAAAAGGACGGGAACCCCCGGCTTGGCTCGGCGTCCAAGGTGTCGGAGACTACTTGCCATGAAAACGCCCCTGCCTGCTTCGCTCGCGCTCGCAACTCTGCTCTGCTCCTCGGCCGTCCTGGCCCAGGCGCTGCCCGCGCCCGAGCCACGGTTTTCGCTCACTGTCTACTCCAGCGCCGACCCGGCCACGTTCGACCCGAAGGGGAACGCCGCCGAGACCAATCCCTACGCGTCGCAACAGCCGCTGCCGGGCTACGGCGTGGTGCGGGAAACGCGGGCGATCGACCTGAAGGCCGGCGTGAACGCGCTGCGCTTCACCGACGTGGCCAGCGGCATTGACCCGACGACCGTGTCGTTCCTTAGCCTCACCGACCCGGCCGGCACGGCGGTGCTGGAACAGAACTACGAGTTCGATCTCGTCAGTTCCGCCAAGCTGCTGCAAAAGTACGTGGACAAGGCCGTTGTGGTCGAACGCGCGAGCGGCGACGGGAAGATCGAAACCATCAGCGGCACGCTCCTGTCGGCGGCGAACGGCCTGGTGCTGAAAACCGACGACGGCGGCGTGCGCATCCTCAACGGCTACAGCGGCATCCGCGTCGCCGACGCCGCCGGCCTGATCACCCGGCCGACGCTCGTCTGGAACCTCACCGCCGCCAAGGCCGGCAAGCACGACGCACTGGTCACGTACCAGACCGACGGCCTGACCTGGCGGGCGGACTACAATTTGGTGCTGAACGAAGCCAACACCGCCGCCGACATCGGCGCGTGGGTCACGCTCGTCAACCGCAGCGGCGCGAGCTACCCGGATACCCGTTTGAAACTGGTGGCCGGCGACGTGCAGCGAATTACGCCCCCGGAACGCGTGCGGCCGATGCTCAGGGCGGCCGCGAGGGCCATGCGGGACGAAACCGCGGAAGCAGGCTTCGTCGAGAAGTCGCTGTTCGAATACCACCTCTACACGCTCGGCCGCGTCACGTCGCTGCCGGACAATTCGACGAAGCAGATCGAGTTGTTCGACAAGAAGCTCGACGTGCCGGTGAAGAAGGTGTTCGTCTATTACGGCGTGCCCGAGCAGTTTCGCACCTACTTCGCCCCGTCGGCCTTGGTGGATCGTGATCTGGGCGTGGAGGCGAACAAGAAGGTCGACGTTTACGTCATGCTCGACAACAAAGAAGCCAATGGCCTGGGCATCCCGCTGCCGGCCGGGCGGGTGCGGGTGTACCAGAACGACGAGGCAGACAAGACCCAGGAGTTCGTCGGCGAAGACGTGATTCGCCACACGCCCAAGGACGAAACGATCCAGATCCGCCTCGGCAGCGCGTTCGACATCGTCGGCGAGCGCAAGCAGACGGCCTTCACCGTCGACGAACGCGCGCACACCCTGACCGAGTCCTTCGAGATCAAGCTGCGCAACCACAAGAAGGAAGCGGTGCGCGTGGTCGTCAAAGAGAATCTGTTCCGTTGGGCCAACTGGGAAATTACCGCCAAGAGTGACGCGTTCGAGAAGCAGGATTATCGAACGGTCCACTTCCCCGTGGACGTGCCGTCGGGCGGGGAAAAAACCCTGACCTATACCGTCAAATATACGTGGTGAGCGTTCGGGGTTCGCGCGGTTAGACTCACGGCCACCACCGCGCGAGAAGGGGAGCGACAGGAGATGAAGTCCGCACGCATCACGCTGGCCCAGACCCGCCGCGCCTGGCGGGTGTTGGCGGCCGCACGCGATTTGCGTCATCGCCCCGCCGAGCAGGCGACGGCCGTTGTGGATGGGCTGTGCCGTCTGTTCGGCGGCGACAACGGCTTCCAGTTGAACATGGCCGACTACCGCCCCGCAGGCCGCTTGGAGGCGCGGTCGCTGATGTACGGCAGCGTGGTCGACCCGATGCTGATCGACTGGTTCCAGGGCCGGCTCGGGTTCGAACGGACGCTCAACGACGACATCATGGTCGTCCATTCGATCGCCCGGCAGGCCAGGACGACGGTGCTGACCCAGAGCCAGATCTGGCCGCGCGTGGACCCGCGTAATTACCCCGCTTTCGCCCAAATCCGGCCGGCCTACCGGTTGGAAGACAACCTGGTGCTGATGTTCCGCCCGGGCAGCACGAGCGACATGTGGGCCTACGCCGTGCACCGTCGCGACAGCACGACGCCCTACTCCGAAGCCGAGCGGGGCCTGGCGAAGCTGCTGATCACGGAGATGCGGCGGCTGTTCGACATTGGGCAGTTAACGGCGCCGGTTTCGCCGGTCGTCGACCTGCCGCGCCGCAGCGCCGAGGTGCTGCAACGGCTGTTGCGGGGCCGGTCGCCGAAGCAGATTGCGGCCGAGATGAACTTGTCGATCTACACCGTGCGCGACCACGTGAAGGTGCTGCTGGAACGCTTCGACGTCAGCAGCACGCCGGAGTTGCTGGCCAGCCTGCTGAACGACCCGAACGCCGACGGCTATCGTGCGGCGCTGGCGGAGCGTGCGGGCCGTCACAATGGGCGGAACGCCGTCGTTCGCGCGCGATGAGCGCCGATCGGCCAAGGCGCGGCCCGCTTTATAAACATGCGGTTTTGTACTTAGCGACGGATTGGGTGGCAAGGCTTGTATCCAAGCCTTGTCTTCCAACGACACGCCAAGGCTTGAGTACAAGCCTTGCCACCCAAACGCGACGACCAGAACTGCCCTGCTTTAGAAGGGCACGGCCTGGTCCATCCAGTCGTCGCTGCGCAGCACCTGCTTGCGGTTGAAGCGGGCCAGCCGTTCGGCACGGGCTTGGGCCAGATTGATGAGGCGGGCGCCGCCGATCGCCCGCCACAATTTGCGGAAGCGTGGGGCGTGGCGGACGAACAAGTCGTCCTCGATGCTGGCGAACGTCTGCGCGCACCCCGGGTCGCCCTGCCGCGCGGCGCGGCCGTACAGCTGGCGGTCGATGCGGCCGCTCGGCTGCGGCTCGGTGTTCAGCACGTGCAAGCCGCCCAGTTCCGCGACGCCGCGGCCGAGGTGAATGTCCGTGCCGCGGCCGGCCATGTTCGTGGCGACGGTGATTTTCCCGATCTGCCCGGCTTCGGAAATGATGTTCGCTTCCTGCGCATTCTGCGCCGCGTTCAGCACGCGGTGCGGGCGGCCGAGCTCGCTGAGGCGTTTGGACAAGTCTTCGCTCGCCCAGACGCTGCGCGTGCCGACGAGGACGGGAATGCCCTTGTCGTTTAGTTCGATGATGCGTTCCATCACCGCGTCGTACTTTTGCTTCGTCGTGTCGAACATGCGCAGCGGCAGTTGCTTGCGGATGCACGGCTTGTTCGTCGGGATCTTGACGATCGGGCGCACATAAATCTGCCAGAACTCTGCCGCGCTTTCCCACGCCGTGCCGGTCATGCCGCCCATTTCGGGGTACTGGCGGAAGAAGCGCTGGAAGCTGATGCGCGCCAGGTTCTCCTTGTCGGCCGTGACGGCAACGCCCTCTTTGATTTCGATCGCCTGGTGCAGGCCGTGCCGCCAGCTGCGGTCGGCCATCACGCGGCCAGTGAACTCGTCGATGATCTGGACTTTGCCTTCCGGATCGATCAGGTAATGCTCGTCGCGCAGGAAGCAGTGCTTGGCGACGAGCGCCTGCTGCACCAGTTCTTCGCGCCGGCGGGAACCTTTCCAGAAGCCGCTGGTGTCGGTGGAGCAGATTTCGTCGAGATGGTCGCGGCCACGCTCGGTGAACTCGATCTGACGCACTTCCTTGTCGATCGTGAAGTCGACGTTCTTGACCATCAACTCCGCCAGCGTGGTGGCGGCGCGGTAGCGGTCGGCATTCGGCTCTTCGTCAGGCGAATTGCTGATGATCAGCGGCGTCACGGCTTCGTCGATCAGCAAGCTGTCGGCTTCGTCGACGATCACCTTCGCCAGGCCGGGCACCAGCACGCTGCTGCGCATCGCGCTGCCGCCCAGGAGCGTGACGGCCGTCGCGCTGCTGCTGCGCAGGGTGCCGAGCATGATCTGGTCGCGCAGGAAGTCGGCTACCAGTTCCTTGCTGGTGACGTAGACGACGTTGCGGCGGTAAATGTCGATGCGTTCGACCGCATCGGTGTCGTGGACGACGTAGCCGGCCTGGTGGCCCATCATGCGATACAGCGGCGTCATCAGTTCGGCGTCGCGCTGCACCAGGTAATCGTTGACGGTGATGATGTGCACCGGCTTGCCGGACAGGGCCATGACGCTGGCGGCGACGGCGGCGGTGAGGGTTTTGCCCTCGCCGGTGGCCATCTCGGCGACGGCCGCTTCGTGCATGGCCATCGCACCCATCAGCTGCACCAGGTACGGCCGCTTCCCGAGCGTGCGGACGGACGCCTCGCGGGCCAAGCCGAAGGCGTACAGCAACTTTTCGTCTTCGAGCCGGCCGAGGCGGGCCAGGACGCGCGCTTCTTCGACTTCTTCCTTGAACTTCGCGTCCGACAGGTTCTTGATGGCCGCTTCGAGCTTCTCGATCTCCTCCGCCTGCCGCTTCAAACGCGGCAGCACCCGGCGGCGGTTCTTCACCCACCCGGTCGCTGCGTGCGCAGGAATATCGAGGCCCTTAAGTTCAGGGGCCTTTACCCGTCGGGCGTCAAAGACGTTGTACAGTTCGGCGGCAGCGGTCATGGGGAATTATAGTGGGAAGTCGGGAGTGGGAAGTGGGAAGTTGAAGACCTGCATTTCATCTTCTCTTTACTTCCCACTTCCCGCTATCAACTTCCCACCCTCTTAGCTCTGCGTACTCTGCATCGTCAGCTGCTGGAACCAACGATATGCCTGTACGGCCAGCGGTTCAGGGTTTTTGCTCTTAAAGCGCACGTACGCCCGCTGGCCGGGGAAATAGCCTTCGTCCGGGTTGTTGAAGACCAGGCGGGCCTCGTAGTTTTGGGTCGCGGTGGTGGTGCCTTTGGGGTCTTTGGCGTCCGGGGCGGCCGTGCCGCCGCCGGCGTGGGTCAGGGCCGCGCTGCGCACTTCGCGTTTGGCGGCCGGGCTGATGAAGATGTTGTTCGTCACCGGCACCACCGTGTCGACGTCCCCCGCCACGCGCAGTTCGGCGGAGTAGTCGCCGGTGCGGGTCAGGCGGTCGCGGTCGGCCTGGTCGATCATCACGAACGCTTCCAGGTTCTTCACTTCCGTCACCGTGACGATTTCGGTGGCCTTGGGCAGGAACGTGCCGTGCAGGTTGTGCAATTCCGGCGCGACCACCCGGCCGGCGATCGGCGAGCGGAGTTCCAGCTTCGTGACCTTGTCCTTTTGTTCCTTCAGCAGGCGTTCCAGGCGTATCTGGCGTTCCAAGTCAACGGTGTACTTCGCCGCGTCGGCGACCCGGCTGCTGCGCAATTCCATGCCGACAATGTCGTACTCGATCGTATCGGTGGCCAGCTTCGTGGTTTCTTCCTCGTTGCGCAGGACCATCAGCAACTGGCCCTTCTCCACAAGGTCGCCGTCTTTGACGAGCACCTTGTCGACGAAGCCGGGCGTTTGCACGCGCAGCGTCTGCCGGGCGGCCGCTTCCAGTATGCCCTCGGCCCGCACGGTGACGGGGAAACGGATGATGCCGACCACGGCGATCAACAACGCCGCGACCGCCACCGTAAAGGCGATCGCCCTGCCGCGCTTGCGGTGCAGTTCCGGCTCGGTGGCCAGGTACTTGGTCAGCTTGAACAGCGGGAAGATGGCGAAAGTGATCATCGCCGTCGCGCCCATGATCAGGCCAACGACTTTGATCTCCTGCGGCAGCGTGAAGAACAGCATGTACGCGATCGCCAGGCTGACGAAAATGCGGTAACAGCTGCTCGTGATCGCGTAGACGAACAGTTCGATGCGCTGCTTCAGCGGCGGCAGCGGCTGCTGCAGCTTCACGCGGAAAATGTGCCGCTTCACCAGACCTAGCGCGTATTCGGTGCTCTTGCGCTGCAGGTTGGGGATTTCCCAGAAGTCGCTCAGGATGTAGTAGCCGTCGTAACGCAGCAGCGGGTTGGCGTTGAAGACGATGGTGCTGACGCTGGCGATCAGCAGCGTGTTGTAGGCCAACTGGTTGATCAGGTTGTCGCCGCTGCCGTACGTGGCCTTCCAGATGAAGGCGCAGACCGCGGCGACGAACAGTTCGAAAATCATGCCGCCCGCGCCGACGAACACGCGCTTCCACTTGTTCGGGAATGCCCAGGCGGTGCTGGCGTCGACGTACGGCGTCGGGACCAGCACCAGCAGCATGATGCCCACTTCGTGCACTTCGCCGCCGAAGCGACGGCACGAAAAGGCGTGGCCCATTTCGTGGATGAACTTGATCAGCACGAACGTCACCCACAGCCAGGCCCAGTTGCCCGGGTCGATAGCGTTCTTGGCCGCGGCCTGCAGTTCGTCCCACATCGGGGCGACGGCGATGACGGCCCCGATGATGACGGCCAGCCAGATCGCCGCGCCCAGCCAGCTGATCATCAGCTTGATCACGGGCATCCACCCGCGGATGAACCGGTCCGGGTCCCAGATCGGGATGCGCGGGAACAGGATGTTCATCAACTTCTGCTGCATCTGCCGCTGGTTGTGCAGCTTCTGCCGCTTCAGCACGACGGCCGAGTCGGGGGTGACGTCGGTTTCGATCAGGTTCGCGGCGAACAGCTGCGAGAGGATCTGAATGACTTCGGGCTGCGTGGGCGCGTCATCGGCCAGCTGCCCGCCGACCAAATCCCAGGCCTCGCCGATGGTGCGTGAGCCGTCGAGCAGGCCGACGAAGCGGTACGCCGGGTCGGACAGGCGGTGGAACTGGTTGCCGGCCGGGTCGCGCACGACGTACCAGCGTTCGCCGCGGTAGTACTGCCGGGAAATCTGCGCCGTCGGCCGCAGCCGCGGGCGCAGGTTCACGACGCGGTACCAGGATTCAGAAAAAGTCGGGCGAAGGGCAAGACTCATGTTGGGTTCAGTTGTAGGGTCCGCATTGCGGACCGTTCCGGAGCAATGGTCCGCAATGCGGACCCTACGTCATCCGCCACGTGATTGCTGGATCGCGGGCATCAGGTCGTTAAGTTCTTCGATTCGAAGCATGCGGATGTCCCGCACGCACGCCGCGAACCACGGCAACTGGTTCGACAGATCGATCGCCGCCATGACACAGGCCACGGCGTTGATCGCGTCACCACCGAAATAGACGCTGCCTTGCTGCCACGCAAAGCCGTGTCGCTGCAGCACGCGGCGGATTTCAGTGTACGCGTTGTTGTACGGGTCGCCGTAGTTCATCCGCAACGACTCGATGTCCATATCAAACGCGATCGCGTACATGGGTTTGTCCAGGCTAGTCGGCAGGCCGGCCGTCAGACCGCGTTTGGGCGCTAAGTCGATTGCAGTCATACCGACGCCTTTCTTAAATCCACAGCTTCAGGCGCGTCCACTCCCACAGCCGGTGCAGGCCGTGCCAGTAGAGCGGCTTTTTCTGCCAGTCGATGCGGGCTT
>DASVSC010000295.1:0-7307 GCA_036388295.1 Tepidisphaeraceae bacterium
CACGATGACGCCGCGGATCAGCAGCTTGTACAGCTCGGTGTCTTTCTTGTCGTACTCGGTGGCGGGCCCGATGATGTACTTCGGTTGGGCGGCGGCGACGAGGTCGGGGTAGCGGCTGGGCTTCTGGGCGTCGAAGCCCAACAGCCGCCCGTTCACCACCTGCCGGCCGCTGAGGTAGCTCAGCACCTGAGCCCCGGGCCCGACGATTACGTCGTCCGGCCCCAGCTTCTGCTTCAATACCTCGGCCATCGCGATGGCGGGGACGTACGAGCCGTGCTTGTAGGCGTTGACGAACGGACGGCTGTGCTGCTCGGTCGCCAGCCGCAAGGAGCCGCCGAGGTTCTGCACGTTCGCCACGGAAAACAGGGCGAACAACGCTAAATCTCGCCAGGCTGGCCGGAACCGGGCCGTCAGCCACAGGATGGCCAGCACGTACGACAGCCACAGGGCCGGCAACACCATCAGGTAGTAGCGCGGCACGTCGCTGATGGCCAGCATCATGACCGTGAGGATCAGAACCTGCAGCCCCCACAGCGGCTGGCGACGCGTCACCAGCACCGCGCCCGCCAGCAGCAGCAGCGAGAACAGCAGCGCCGTGCCGCTCATCACTTCGTTAAAAAAGGCTTCGGGGATCTCGCGGATGAACAGGCCGTGCAGGTTCGTGCGGATGCGTTCGGCCAGGTCGGGCAGCAGCAGCAGCAACTGCTTCTCGTACACGCCCTGCCAGAGCCCGAAGCCGCGTGCCCGCGGGTCGACGGCCATGAACGCGACGAGCACCAGGCCCAGCACGCCCAGCGCGATCAGGCTGCGGCGGTCGCGCCGACGGATGACGTTCCAGACCGCCGTAATGCCCCAGGCCGCCGCCAGCACCCAGAACGTCGGCCGCATGACCGCGGCGACGAACAGGCTGATCGTCAGCAGCACGATCGTGCCGACCGTCTGCCGACGCGTTTTCGCCCGGCCGAGCCAGTCCCAGGCCAGCATCGACCAGACCACCGCGCACAGGAACGGCGTGTCGGTCATGATTTCCTGCGCCTGGATCACGAATCGGCTGTTCATGCCGACGCCGCACGTCACGGCGACCGCGATCCAGAGCGGGTAATGCAGTTTGATCAACTGGTACACGCCCACGAGGGTGAGCAACGCCAGCGCGTTCATCAGCACCAGCGGCGGGACCAGAGTGGTGCCGAAGACTTTCTGCAGGCCCGCCAGCATGACCGGCAGGCCGGGATAGATTTGCGTCTGCGGGCGGCCGGCGAATGTGTAGCCACGGCCGGCGGCCATGCTGTCGGCCACGCCGCGATAAATGGAGCTATCCAGGCCGATGCGCCATTGGCCGTTGAACTGCACCACCACCAGCAGCGTCAGGCCGGCGAAGAACCAGTAGCGCCACCGGACCAGCCACCGGGTGAACGGAGTTTCGGGTGCGGTGATCGCCTTTTCCAGCGTCGACGGGTCCGCGGGTGGTGCGTAAGACGTGGGCAGAGCGGTCATGGCCGGGGACGTGGTCCTCTCGAGAAATTGGAAACGGGTCACGCGAATGAAATTAACGTCGCCAGCACCCGCTTCGCATTACCGTTTTCGACCGCAGTTGCCACGCGACTCAACCCATTTTTTAAATCCGGCGCCGCCGAGGTGATGACAAGTCCCGCGGCGGCATTGAGCGCCGCGATGTCGAACGCCGGCCCGCGCCGCCCGTCGACGATGCCCCGGATGATCTCGGCCGATTCCGCGGGCGAACTGACGCGCAGCGCTTCCGCCGACGGCCGCTCCAGGCCGAGCGTCGTCGGGTCGAGCGTCCATTCGGTGAGTTCGCCGTTGCGCAGCTCGCACACGTGCGTCGGGCCGAGTGTGGAGAGTTCGTCCAGGCCGTCGTCGGCATGGACGACCCACGCGCGCCGGCTGCCGGTGTCGCGCAGCACGCCCGCGAGCAGCCGCGCCAGTGGACGGTCGTAGACACCCAGCAGTTGGTGGCACGCCCGGGCGGGGTTGGTCAGCGGGCCGAGCACGTTGAAAATCGTCGGCACGCCCAGCGCCGACCGCGCCGCCGAAACGTGCTTCATGGCCGGGTGGTGGTTGCGGGCGAACGCGAAGCAGAGGCCGGCCGCGTCGAGGCAGGCGCTTAGCCGTTCGGGGGGCAAGTCCAGGCGCACGCCGAGCGTTTCCAGCACGTCCGCCGACCCGCTCACGCCGCTGGCCTTGCGGTTGCCGTGCTTCACGACCTTCACCCCGCACGCGGCCACCAGAATGGCGGCGGCGGTGGAGACGTTGAACGTGTCGCGGCCCGTGCCGCCGGTGCCGCAGGTGTCGAGGACGACGCCGCCCGGCTCGCGCGGGATCGAGAGCACCTTTTCCCGCATCACCCCCGCGGCCGCCGCCAGTTCGTCGCCCGTCACGCCTTTGACCGCCAGACCCATCAACAGGCCGGCGGTCTGGGCGTCATTGGCGTCGCCGCTGAGGATCGAATCGAACGCCGTCCGGGCCTCCTCGCGCGTGAGGTCTTGGCGGCGGGTAAGCTTCAGCAGCAGGTCACGCATCGAGTGCGCGATATGCTATCCTGTGGGGCAAGCGAACGCGAAGGTTCACCATGACGCAAACAATCCCCGTCCATGAGACCCCAACCGTCGGCCCGCCGCAGTCCGCGGACGCGGCACCTTCAAGCCCGACGTCCAACGTGCCCGTCAGCAAACCCGCCCGGCCTATTGCCGAACGCCCGCCGACGTGGACGTACACCGACGAGCCGATTTTTAAGCTGTCGGTCGAGGCTTATCACGAACTCGTCCGCCTCGGCCAGCTGACGAGTGACGATAAAGTCGAACTGATCGAAGGCGTGTTGGTGCACCGCATGTCCAAGAATCCGCCGCACGAGTTTTGTAAGAATCAGTTGGTCGTCATTTTGAGCCGGCTACTGCCGCCCGGTTGGTTCTGTCGAACAGAGGCTCCGTTGACGCTGGGTGACGGTGAGCCGGAGCCAGACGTGTCAGTGGTGCGCGGCAACAACCGTGACTTTCTGCAACGTCATCCGCACGCGGCGGACGTCGGTCTTGTGATCGAAGTTTCCGATACCACCCACCGCCGCGACCGGGGCAGCAAGCGTCGCGCTTACGCGCGCGGCGGCGTCGGCGTGTACTGGATCGTCGACCTGACGACCCGGCAGGTCGAAGTGCACACCGACCCGAATCCCGCCGCCGAACCGCCGACCTATGCTGAGCCGCGGCACTACGGTGCTGGCGAATCGATTCCCGTGATGCTCGACGGCAAGCGCATCGGCGAAGTCGCCGTCAGCGACGTGTTACCGTAGGTTTTGTCTTGTCACTGATTTTTTTAGGCAGGCCCCGCTTCAGCGGGCCTGTTTGCGACGGATTGCGCCACACGCAGGCCCGCTGAAGCGGGGCCTGCCTAAAAAATCTAAGTTGGGAGAGGGGGGCGTAACTCGTCAGGCGAGGACGGCGGTCCCGTCGGTCGCCTTCGTCGCGAAGCGCACCGGGTCGACACCAAACTTGTCCTTGAAGATCCGGCCGATGTCGGTCATGAATGCGTCGACGGCTGCCGGCTTGACGAGTGAAACCGTGCACCCGCCGAAGCCGCCGCCGGTCATGCGGCTGCCGTAGACGCCTTCGAGTTTCTCGGCCGTGTCGACCAGGAAATCCAGCTCTTTGACGCTCACTTCGTAGTCGTCGCGCAGGCTCGCGTGGCTGGCGAGCATCAGCTTGCCGGCCCCTGCGTAGTCGCCGGCCTTGAGCAGCTGGGCGAACTTCAGGCAGCGTTCGTTCTCGGTCACCACGTGCCGACAGCGGCGGAAGGTGACGTCGTCGAGGTCTTCCTGGACGGACTTCACCTGCCGGACCGTCACGTCACGCAGGGCCTTGATGCTCGGGTCGGTTTTCTGGAAATAGGCGACGCCTGTTTCACATTCCTTGCGGCGTTTCGCGTATTCGCCGTCGGCCAGCGAATGGTGGGCCATGCTGTTGACGACGACGACCGTGACGTCGTCACCCAGCGGGGCGAACTCCGGCACGAGCGTGCGACAATCCAGCAGCATCGCGTGACCCGTCCGGCCGCTGGCGACGATCATCTGGTCCATGATGCCGCACGGCACCAGGGCGTATTCGTGCTCGGCCTTCTGGGCCAGCAGCGCCAGCGTCAGCGAATCCATCGTTTCGCCCGCCAGCGCCAGCATCGCGCGGCCGACGCCTACTTCCATTGCCGCGGAGCTGCTCAGCCCGCCGCCCGACGGCAGGGTGTTGGCGATCATGCAGTCCATGCCCACCAGCGGCACGCCCTTGCGTTTCAGCATGGCCACCGCGCCGCGCACGTAATTGCCCCAGGCCGGCTCGGCGCGTTCGATCGGCTTGGCGATCGAGAACTCCACCGGCTGGTCCGGGAACAGCGTCGTGCGGGCGATGACCTTTTCGTCGTCGCGCGCCCGCACCGCCAGCAGCACGTGCGGCTCGATGGCCATGGGGAACACGAAGCCGTCGTTGTAATCGGTGTGTTCGCCGATCAGGTTCACCCGGCCTGGCGAGCGGACGAACAGGGGCTCGGCGGTGCCGCCGAAGGCGTCGAAAAATGCGGTTTTGAGGTCGACTGGTGTCACAGGCGTTATCGTCGGGCAGGGTCGATGGCGGGTCAAGATCGCCGACTCGCCGTCTGCCACGACTTGCCGATCCCCGCTATCATGCCGCCGCCCATGATCCCACGCTTCATCGTTTTCGACGGCAACGAGGGCTGCGGCAAAAGCACCCAGATCAAGCTCCTGTACGACCATTTGCAACGACATGGCGTCGACGTCGTGATGGTTCGTGACCCCGGCACGACCCGCGTCGGCGAAATGATCCGCCACATCCTGCTCGACCCGGCCAACACCGACATGGCCATGCGGTGCGAAATGCTGCTCTACATGGCGGCCCGGGCACAGATGATGAAAGAGCTGATTCTGCCTGCACTTACGGCCGGAAAAACGGTACTGAGCGACCGTTTCGTCAGCAGCACGCTGGCGTACCAGCTCGGCGGCGACGGCCTGAACGCCGAGCAGATCCGGGCCGTCGGCGACATCGCCATCGGCGGGAATTGGCCGGATCTGACGCTCGTGCTGGATTTGCCGGTCGAGAAAAGCCGCGTGCGCGTCCAAGCCAAGTTCCAGCGGCAGACGCTGTTCGGGACCGATAATCAGCCGCTCACCAAAGACCGAATCGAAGAACGGCCCATCGACTACCACCGGCAGGTCCGGGAAAACTTTCTGGCCCAGGCGCGAACCGACCCGGACCGATACCGGATCATCGACGCCGACCGCGCCCCGGATGAAGTGCACCGTGACGTGCTGCGCGTCCTTTACCCGTGACGGCGGGCCCGCTTCAGCAGGCCTGTTCTGCCGGAATTGCGGGGCAGACAGGTCCGCTCAAGCGGGTCCTGCCGAATATGGTTCGACTGGGTCTGCAAACTTCGGTCGATCCGCAGCGTCTAAGGTGGTAGAATCCACGCAGGGAGCCTTCGCATGAACCGCTTGAACCGATCACTGCTCGCAGCCGCCGTCAGCGGCGTTCTTGTTTCCGGCACGTTCGCCCAGATCCGTGTGGATCGTTCCGGCGCGACCGACGCCAACACCCGCGTCGGCTCCGGCGGCCGCCACACGGTCGGCGCGCGGTCCAACCCGTGGGAAATCTCCAACCGCGTCGTGTACGGCAATGTCACCGGCGGCAAGGCGTTCAGCGGCCCGACCGCCAGCACCGACCCGCAGGCTTTCCGCGGGCCGAGCGGGTCGTTCAACACCGACCGCTTCGTCCGTGAATCCAGCGGCGTCACCACCGGCGGCGTGGCGACCTACAACGCCAACCAGACCCGCGCCTACTACGGCGACAGCCGTAATGTCGCCCCGCCTGCGGGCTTCGTCGGCATCGCCACCACCGGCGGCTACACGCCCCCGACGCCGACCGCCTGGAGTACGCCCGACGTCCGCGGCCGCGCCCTGAGCAGCCCCGACACCGCCGTGGTTTACAACCCGCCCGGCCAGTTCGGCGGCCCGGGCGAAGTCAGTTCGATCTACGCCCCGAACCTGCCCACGCTCTCCCAGGTCGGCCAGGGCGGCCTCGCCGGGCGCGAAGGGCTGTCCGACTACACGAACCTGAATACCAACACGATCAGTCAGTTCACGCCCGGCCAGATCAAGCAAATGCAGGGCGACGAGCCGCAATCGCGTCTGCCCGGCCAGACGCCGCAGGACGGCACGACGAATAACGTCAATGTCGACGCCCAGCCCCAGCAGGTCGGCTCGCCCGGCAGCCCGGCTAACGGCGGGCCGCTGAACGTCCCGCAGAACAACGCCCAGGAGCCGACGCCCAATAGCAATCTCAGCGGCGCGGTCCCGCTCAACAACAGCGTAACTTCCGCCGCGGTGCCCGAAGTCGGCACCGTCACCCGGCTGACCCCCAAGGCCGGCCAGCCGACGCAGGCGAACCGCGCCGGCGACGAGCCCGGCACCGCCGCCCTCAACACCGGCCCCCGGCGTCCCGGCCAGGCCGCCGAGGAAGCCGCCCGGCAGTTCAACGCCCAGATGCGGGCCCAGAAGAACAACCCCGACGGCACCAACGCCGACGCGACCGGCGGCAACGCGGCAGAAGCCAAAGCCCCCGCCGACGCCGCCCAGCCCGCAGACAACCGTCCCGCCGGCGGCCCGCCCCCGAAGGTCGGCACCTTCGCCGGCGCGGCCACCGAAAAAGGCCTGACCGAGCTGCTGACCAAGGCCGAAGGGCAGATGAAGGAAGGCAAGTACGCCACCGCCATCGACACCTACGGTGCCGCCGAAGCCGTCTCGCCGCGCAACGCCACGGTGAAGCTCGGCCGCGCCAACGCCGAACTCGGCGGGGCCTACTACCGCCGCGCCGAAGCGACGCTCCGCCAGGCGTTCACGACCGACAAGAACCTGCTCAAGAGCCAGTACGACCTCCGCGGCTTCCTCGGCGACGACCGCCTGCAGACGGTCCAGAAGGACCTCAGCGATCTCGTCCAGAATCGCGACAAGGACACCGGCGCCGCCGTCCTGCTGGCGTACGTCTACTACAACACCGGCAACGAACGCCGTGCCCAGGCCCTGCTGGACCTGGCCGACAAACGTGCCGGCGGCCGCGACGCACTCGTCAAAGCCATGAAAGCCGGCTGGACGTTCGCGGGCGCGGACGAGACGAAGTAGTCGTCCGCGAGCGGTTCGACGGAATACGCGAAATGCAAAGACCCGCGCCGAAGCGCGGGTCTTTGCAATTTGTGTGTTCCGTCGACTTCGAGTTCGCGCGTCCGAGAGAGCCGCCGGGCTC
>DASVSC010000296.1:0-11226 GCA_036388295.1 Tepidisphaeraceae bacterium
ACGGGTGGCGGAACCGGCGGTACGGGTGGCGGAACCGGCGGTACGGGTGGCGGAACCGGCGGTACGGGGGGCGGAACCGGCGGTACGGGGCGCGGAACCGGGCCGGCCGGGGCGAGCTACTGCGCCTACAAGCACATCTATCAATACAACTGCTCCACCAACAGCGTGATGACGGGCGTGACGCTGACCGTCAGTACCTGCCGTCCGCTCGGCGAGGTCTACGAGGACTGGCGCGTCCTCGGCCGCCAGGACACGGATTTCGTCGTGCCCGGCGGCGATGGCGAGGTCACCGTCAGCCAACAAGTGATCACGTACGAGCATTGGCAGTACGGCGGCCCGTGCCCCGGCGGCGACCCGGACGCCTGCCCCGCGCCGACCACGCCGAGTGCGCCATCTGCCGACCAGATTGCGGCCGGCTGCAACGGCTGCAACGTCACGCCACCGCAGTCGACCATCACCATGCACTGCAAGATGACCAACGAGTTCACGGGAGCGGCCGAAGAGCCGATCACGGTGACGCTGACGCACCAAGGCGGCTATCAGTGGATCGGCTACTACGACGCCGGCCACCCGTACAGTGCCAACTCCCCGTTTTTGTTCGGCGTCGGGTTGGGATATTTTAACCCAAACTACGCCGCTACTAACTGCGGCTGGGCAAACAACCGCGGCCTCAAGACGAGCGGCCCGGAGCAAGACCCGAGCGGCAGCTACCCGGACATCACCGCCCAAAGCAACGCCGTCCGCTTTGAACAATGCGTGGTGAGCTAATGAACAGCGACTTCCGCGACAAAATGCTGCGTCGCATCGAGCAGGTCAGGGCCGCGCAGCAGGTCCAGCCGCCGCCCGGCATCCATGCGCCGCTGCCAGCCGAGCCGCAGCCCGCCCGCGGCGGCCTCTCGCTCGGGGCACGCCGCTGGCATGAGTTGTACGCCATGAGCATTTCGCCGGTGACCGACCGGGCGGCGACGCTCAAGCGCATTGGCGATGCGGCCACCGGCATCGAGGGCGGCTGCGGCTGCGAATCGAAGTGGCGTAGATACGTTGCCGCTCATCCGCCGACGATCGACACGCGTGAGGCGTTCGAGGCTTGGGTCGTCGACGCGCACAACGACAAGAATGCCGAACTCGGCAAACCTATCCTGACACTGGAGCAGGCGCGGGCGGTCAATCCGTGGCCCGTGCACGCCACCAGCAGCGGCGGCGGCATCGGTGACACCATCGTCGCTCTGTACGCATGCGCTGGACTGGCCAAAGCGACCGGTCGCCAGGTGGAGTTCCACGCGCGATGGTCCGACTGGATCAGCCGGGCGTCCGCACCGGGCGTCACGATCGTGCCGTACACGCGGGACTACGGCACGGACATCAGCGGGGGCTGGGACGGGCCGTACGGCTACCACAAGGCCACCGCGTCGGCACCGTCGCGTGTGTGGGCCTACTGCGCCAATCTCGCTGCAGCGTTCGGCATACAGTCGTTTGAGCCCGTTCGCCCGATCGTCGACACGTCCGTCGCCCGACTGACCGCCAGCGGCCGCTACGCCGTGCTGGCCCCGTTCGTCAGCGACAACCGCTGGGCCGCGCGTCAGTGGCCCACCGAACGGTGGACCGAGTTGGCCCACGGCCTGACGCAGCAGGGCCTTGCCGTCGTCGGTATCGGAGCGGGCGAGCAGCGGGACGCACTGGCCGAGGTGCTATGGGGCGTGCCGGGGGCGACGTGGCGCTATGGAGTATCGCCGGCAGAGATCGTGGACCTGCTCATCGGCTCGGCCGTCACGGTCGCCAACGACAGCGGCATCGCTCACGTGGGCGGGCTGCTTGGGGTGTCGACCGTGGCCATCCACGCCGGCAGCCTGCCGCACGAGTACCTGTTCGCCATGGCACCGACTGTCACGAGCGTGACGTCGACACAAGCGATCCCACGCAGCGACGCTAACGCGGAAGGACTGCAGGGCATTCCAGTTGAGGACGTCTTGGCGATGTGTGAGTGCCGCCACCCGGCTCTGAATTGTTAACATTCACTCTGCCACCAGGAACTGCTTTGCATCGAACGGTACGACGAGCGGTACGCGCACTGACTTCCCGTCGTATTCGGCCCCGATCGTTTCGGTGGACCACATCGGCACCTGCGGCTTCATCAGGTAGGCATCAAGCTCACCGACCTTCCGTCCTTCTGACGCAATACCCTTGAGCCACACGTCCCCCTCGTCGGGCCACGCAAAGGGGTCGGACTTTGTGAACGCCGCGACTCTCGCGATCATGCTGGTGTCGTCGATGATACGACGCACACGGAACACGCGTAGTTCCGCAATGACGCCAACGCTGAACAGCTTTTCGCGTGGATAGATGAGATCGCTATCTACTCCAGCGAGTTCCTGCTTCATGACTCGCACCCGAGCGACCGCATCGTTGACCATCGCGGTTCTCGCGGCGACGCTGGGGAAGGTGTATTTCGCCCGCCCGTTTGCACCGAGTGTGGCGGGTGGTGGCTTCACGGTGATCTGCCCGCTTCGCATGTCACCGATCCGCAGAGATTGTGCCTCGATCTTGGCAGCGAGTTGCACTTTCCGCTCCGCCTTAAGCGCGGGCTGCGCTTCCCACCACACCCTCACCGCCTCGGGCGCGTCGGGCTTGAGCCTGTAGTTGACCGCGTGGGCCGCAGCCGAAGTGATCAGCAGCGCAGCAGCCGTGAGCGAATAAAGCAAGCAATAGCGAGTACGCACGATGACGCCTTCCGAAGTGGTCAGGCTGCTAGTCTAAAAGTGCATGGGCCTGTAAAGCAACAAATCGCATCGCCGCGGTCTGTCTACTTTCTGGCGGGCGTCCCGGCTCACGACGTCGACGCCCAGGTGCTGCAACACCGGGGCGTTTTCATGCGCCACGCGGCAAGCGATACACTTCGCGCATGCACCGCCCAACCATATTTGCCACCGTGTTCGCACTCCCGATGCTGCTGTCCCTCGTTTCGGCGCAGCCTCAGCCGGTGCCACTGGTGCCCGACACACAGACCGCGCCGCTCTGGCAACTGCGCTCCAAGCACCTCATCTTCGGGATGCCAACGCCGATCGATAACCGCCACCAGGTGACGCTCCCCAGCGGCCGCGTCGCACCGGGCATCAGCGTGCTGGTCAAAGAGGGCTTCGTCGTCGGCCACTACGACAAATTGAAGGTGCCGGCATGGGTCGCAAGCCGCTGGACCGAGGCCGACTACCGCCGCTCCGAAACTGAGAGCTACAACGAACGGAAGTGGCGGGAGGACGACGAACTGCCCAACTACGCCGTCGGCGGCACCAGCCTCGACTTCGCCCGCTCACGCATGCAGCGGGGCCACATGGCGCGCCAGCAGGACAACAAGGCCTGGGGCAGCGACAACGTCGACGAAGGCTGTGAGATGAGCAACATCGTGCCACAGCACGAGAAGATGAACGGCGCGGCGTGGAACGACCTGGAGGACGCGCACCGGAGCGTGGTGGCGAACCCGGCCAGCGGCATCAAGGCCGTGTGGGTCATCAGCGGGCCGATCTTCAATGGTGACATGCCCACGACCGTCGGCAACGGCATAGGCGTGCCTGATGCCTGCTACAAGGTGATCGGTTGGTTCGACCGCGGCAACCGGTTCAACACTCGCGCCTACATCGTGCGCCAGACAGACACGGATAAGCGGTCCACGACCTACCTGACAACAGTCGATGCCGTGGAGCAGGCGACAGGGCTCGACTTCTTTAGCGAGGCTGTCGACGAGATAGAGTCCCGCTTGCAAGCACAGAAACACGTAGATCTGTGGAAGTGAAGACTCCATCACTTCAACGGGCCGTTCAGGAAAGGTGCGGATTATCGGGCACTGTCACAACCTGTCGACAAGCTAAAATTGGCGAGCAACCGCATGAAGAATTGTTAATCTGCGTGCGTGGCGTGTTGTATCCTCATCGTTATGAGGCGACTGCCCACGGCATGTGTAGGAGTAACGAGTATGCGCAGCAACATTTCTACGTTCCGTTCCGCCATCGAAGCCCTTGAAGGGCGTCAGATGTTCGCGGACATCAACTTCGCCGGCACTTCCGGCGCGGATACGATCTACGTAACCGCCACCCCCACTGTGGTCACCGTCACGCTAAACGGCGTGGCGACGAACTACACGGCGGTCCGCGCTATCACGATCAACGGCGGCTCTGGCAGCGACACGATCGAAGTGAGCAACGCGATCACAATTGGCTGCACGCTCGCCGGCAACGGCGGCGCGGACACAATTCTTGGTGGCTCTGGCAATGACCTTGTCACCGGCGGGGACGGCAATGACGTGCTGAACGGACGCGCAGGATCTGACACGATTTACGGCAACACCGGTGCAGACACCATCTACATAAACAATGACAACAACACGGGCGATACTGCATACGCGAACCAGCCCGGAGTCTTGACTGACGGCTCCTACGACCTGATTTACTACTCAAGCAATGACAACTTCTACTTCGATAACCAAGAAGATGACGTCATTGGTACTCTGGACTGATGCACAATAAATGCCGCTCGCTTGAACAAGGCGAGCGGCATTCTCGCGTTCCACAGCTTCGTTAGACTTCGGGTTAATGCTGAGTCGTCAGCGTGGGTCTGACCGGATGAACTTCGCCCGCGGCTGCGCCGTGTCCTCGTCGACGTCGTACCAGTGCAGCATCGTCTCGTCTGCCTCGTCGGGAAGGCCGATCTGAGCCGGCAGTAGGCCCAAACCTAGCGGGTCGGCGACTTCGTGCACGCGGCCGGCCAGCGGTCCGCCGAGAAGCTCGATTTGAA
Source organism: Tepidisphaeraceae bacterium (assembly GCA_036388295.1). Taxonomy (GTDB): domain Bacteria; phylum Planctomycetota; class Phycisphaerae; order Tepidisphaerales; family Tepidisphaeraceae; genus RYN-431. The sequence continues at coordinate 4,783 of DASVSC010000296.1, forward strand.
GTGGGTGCGGCATCAGGTCAGCCCCTCCGGAAAGAGCAACTCGCCGCCAACAACGACGCCGGGTGACGGGTACCGGATCAGGCCCATCGTACTGAGCCGCGACACGTCGTTGCCGAAGCTACTCGATTGAGCAGAAACGCCTGCTGCTGCGGCCAGCTCCGCACGGGTCATCGGCTCCGGGTACCGGGCGATCACCGCTTCGAGCAGCCGCACGTGCGCCGGGCGCAGCGCCGGGCAGTTCTTCCAAGCCTGCTGCAGGTCCGCCAGCGTCGGCGGCTCTGCCGGTGCGGCGGCGAGCGCCTGCCCCGCCTCCGTCAGCACAACCAGGCCCGGCCGCGGGTAGGTGATGTAGCCGCCGGCTGAGAGTCGGGAGACGTCGTTGCCGAAGCTGCTGCTCTTGGGCGACACGCCCGCGACGGCCGCCACCAGTGATCGATCCGCCGGCGTCATGCCCATCGCCGCCAGCCTCGCCGCGGCGTCGAGCAGGCGCTGGTGTGCCGGGCGGAACCAGTCTGGCCGATCACCAGCCGGCACCGCGACAGCCGACGCGGCTTGCCGTGCTCGCGCGGGGGCGGGCGAAGCCACCGTGAACGGCTCGTTGTGCCGTACAGTCGTCGATACGACCACGTCTTCTCCCAACAAGTGCTGTAAGGCCGCGAGGGACTTGCGGGCGTCTGCCTTGAGCCGCTCGAACTCCGCCGACCGCGTGTCGAGCTGCTTTTGCACAAGTTTCACGATTTGATCGGTCGCGGCTTCCACGGCCTTGCGGATCACCTCGGGGTCGATATTGGTGCCTTCGAACCCTTTGGCCTCGATCTGTGCGATCACCTTCATGGCTTGCTCCAGGCCGGCGCGGAGCCGGATAACGAGTTGTGCGAGCGGGCGGCGTGCCGCGGCGGCCGCACGTTCCAGAGCGGCGGCATCGGCGGCCGGCGCGGGCTTAGCAGCGACCTGTCGCTGCAGCTCGCTAATCTTGGCCTTCGCCGCAGCTAAATCCTTGATCTCGGCTTCGGCCTGCTTCGGCAGGTCCGCCAGCTCGCCGACGACGGACGTGATCGCGGCCGACGGCTTCGGCGGGCTAAGCGTGGCCCCACGGCCGGCTTTCGGGTGCGTGGTCTCGACCTCGTCGACCGTTATCTTCGTGACGATTCGCGGGTGGATAGCCGGCCCGAAGCTGTAGAACTCGCCCGGTGGCAAGTCGCGCAGCATTTTCAAGGTCTCGGCCGGCGACACGCCCAGTTCGAACGCCGCGCGCTTGATGTCGTTATCGAGCGTCATCCGGCCGATAAACTTATTGTTGCACTCGGCGCTGCAGCTCTTATCGAGCGTGCTGATGCGCTGCGTCGCCAAGATCGGGCAGAACCCGCGCTTGCGGCCGAGCGTGCACAGATCCCGCACGGCGGAAAGACTCTCGGCCTCGCCCTGCCCCTTCTCCGGGGCGAACTGATGCGCCTCGTCCAGCACGACGAACAGCGGCCGCCACAGCGACTTCGGCAAGCCGATGAGCGTCTCGCAGAACTCGCGTACGAACTGGCGTCGTGGCTGAGACCGTAGCTCGCTCATATCGATCACGGCGCTGATGTTCTTTTCCATCAGCCGCCGCACCAACAGGCCGGCGCTGCGAACGTCGGTCGGGATCTCGCCGCCGGGGCCGACGATGACCAGGTCGAGCTTCTCTCGCAGCGTGACGAACTCCCCTTCCATGTCGAGCACGAAGGTTTGTGCCGATCCTCCTAGCCGTTCGATCAGTTTGCGGAGCAGATAACTCTTACCGCCGCCGCTGTTGGCGGTGACCAGTAGACGCGACGTGGTGAGCGTGAGCGGATCTAGCGTCACACTTCCCATTTCTGACTTGCCGATCGAAATCGCTTTGTCTTGACGTTTCGCCATAAGCCTTCCATCCATTCGTTGATGCAAGTGTTCAGATCCGTTCATGCCACTTTGTGCCACAAACGTCGGTAAGTCGAGAATCTTTTGGAAGAGACGGTCTTGATGTGTAGCGTGCATTCGGCCTTGGGTTGGCCGAGAGTCGAGTCGACAAGGCAAGCACATCTTACAGGGGTACATCCATGCGTATCGGTATTGCAGCGTTGCTGCTTAGTTCGCTCGTTCTGAGCGGATGTGCGGAAGTAACGGTCACTCGGCCTGACACGAACGAAAAGGGCTTTCTGACTTACACACCTGTTCCTCACCTGTTGGTCGAGAAGAACAAAGAAGGCGGCCCCGTGACAAAGCTGATTTCGCTGCCTGACACCAGCCGTCCCATGTACATCGAGCACGGGGGCGGCTACGGCACACTGGACTTTAATTTCACGCTTGAAAACGGCATGCTGACAACGTTTGGTCAGAAGACCGATTCGAAGATTCCCGAGACGATCACCGGCATAGCCAGCCTGGGTGGCTTGGCGACCGGTGTAGGGTCCTTGCACACAGCTTTGAATCCGGTGCGGGCAGCCGCGGGCGCTAACACGAAGATGATTCACTCCGCCGATTTGAAGAACGCTCGGATCGTGTCGGCGACTCAGCCCAATACACTTCGTTACGACATCGATGCGATCGAAGAGGCTATCGCTTTGTTGGAGCAGGCACGGGCGCAGTTGCCGGACGCCCCGCCCGCGCCTGATACCAGCACGGTCAAAAAGATGATCGATAAGGAACTTGAGGACGCTGACAAGAAGCTGAAGAAGCTCAAGCCGATCGAAATCAGCACAACTGCTGACCCGATCGAAGCTATCAAACTTCACCTCAAAGACCTTCCCGCTATCATCGAGAGGCTGACCGAGGCTCACGGATTGTTGAGGGCGATCATCGACAAAGCCGCGGCGAAGGACGTCGACACCAGCAAGCAGGAGCAGGCGGCTTACATACTGAGCGGCGCGGTGGGCCGGCTTCAAGGTTTGATCCCGTCGAAATCCGCTGTCGAACTGTATCGGATCGACAGCAATGGTCGAGGGACGATGTATTTCACTCGCGTACGGCTTCCGTTCGAAATCGCACCTACTGCCGACTGATCCTGCAGCACAACAGTAGTCGCTTGCGCGTCGGGGGTCCCTTCTCGGGGTGCGTGCGCTTACGCAGTCAAAAGTGGTATGGACGGTGGTCTTAATCACGCGGCTGTTCCTGAGGCGTAGCTTGGCCCATTGATCAGCAAAATTTCAGGTGCGTCGCAGCGGCCGACTCCGCGACGGTTCTGAACGTGCAGGTTCTTTTGCGTGGTGCATTCGACGACGGTCCAGCCTGCGTACATCGCACGCAGTTGCGGATGGTCGTAGTAGCTGATGACGACGCGGACCTTCTCGAATCGCTTGAGGGCCATGGCCAGCCGCGTGTGATCGGTCGGCCGAAAGTCGTGCAGATAGCCGCACGAGCCGCTTCGGGTCACACCGTCGCGCACGTAAGGCGGATCGATGTAAATGACCGTTCCGTCTTCGTCCTCGATCTTGGCCAGCACCTCGAAGATGTCGCGGCTCAGGATAGTGATGTCGCGAAGGCGGCGTCGCCATGCCGGGATCGACCGCACCGCATTGGCGAAGCGGATCCCGCCATGCCCACCGCCTGACGTCCATCGCACCGCCGGCTGGTAGTTGGAGCGTTCTGTGCCCGCGACGCCATTCCGACCCTGCCAGGACACGATGAAGTAGGCGATAGCCCGGTCGACGGGTCCAAGCTGCTCACGCTTTTCGACCGCAAACAGTCCGCCGTCGGCGTCGTTGGCATCGTCGGCCAGCGCCGTCTTCTGCTCGTGGAACAGCGTTTCATGGTTCACGATGCGCCGCAGCCGTCGGTAGAACAGCGGGCCCAGCTTCGGATCCGCGATGACCCGGGCGAGGTTGATCAGGTCGCTGTGCATATCTACGGCGTGGTGGTGCGAGCACCGCGGCATGGCGATCGACACCGCCATCGACCCGGCGCACAGTTCCCAAAACGACTTCGGCGGCCGGCCGTCGGCGCGGCAGCATTCGCGCGCGATGCGATCGGCCATGCCGCGTTTGCTGCCGAACCACGGCACGATTGCGGTGATGGGCATGTCGGTAGCGGTGCTCATGACACGTAACTCCGCAAAACCCCGATCACCACTCCCTGAATCTTTATCCGGTCGCAGTCGACGATTCGTGGCTGCAGCGTGGCATTGGCGGGCTGCAGGCGGACCCGGCCGCCACTTTCCTTGTAGTACCGCTTGAGCGTGGCCTCGCCTGCGTCGAGCAGCGCCACCACCTGCTCGCCGCTGCGGGCGGTGTCACGTCGCTCGATGACGACGAAGTCTCCGTCGCACAGGTGGTCGTCAATCATGCTTTCGCCGCGGACGCGCAGGACGTACACGCCTTGCTTGCTGGCGAACAGGGTTTCCAGGTCCAGCTCTTCGCGGTTCTCTGTGGCCTTGATCGGAACACCGACGGCGATATTGCCGAGCAGCGGCAGCTTGGTCGATCGGTTCTCGTCCGGCAGCAGTTCGTCGGAGATGATTTCAAGTGATCGCGCTTTGTGCTTGTCGCGGCGGATGACGTGCTTACGCTCCAAAGAGCTGACAAACTCAAAGACCGCGACCTTCGATACGCCCAGCGTATCAGCCAGCTCCTGCATCGTCGGGGCGTACCCGTTCAGGTGCCTGTAGTTCCGGATGGCGACAAGGCAGTCCAGTTGGCGGGGCGTGAGGTTCATACATACCCTTTCGATTTGGCGTCGTTCCAGCAGCGGCATTCGAAAGCCAGCGCGAGTCGTAACAACCAGCGGTCGTGATAGTGACGAGGCAGGCAGCACGAGTAGTCGTATTCCCCGACGTAGAGATCGAGTCGTGTAAATGCTGATCCGTGCACCCCACCCGCGTAGGTAAACACCCTCACCTGAACGAAGTTTCCGTTGATGGTGATTCTTGATCCGCCGTCATCGACTCGCTCGATACTGCCGTGCCAATAGGGCGAACGCGATGATTTGATTTCCATTGCAGGTGTCATGCTGCAACTCCAACCTTCGCGGATTTGGGATAGGCGCGGCCCGTCGGTAAACACCGCCGAAGCCGCTTGTCGATCGCCCACGCGTACTTATGGTTGCCTGGGTGGCGCAGCGGCCGGGTCAGACGATCTATCCACCGCCCCGCCCACCTATGCCGCTCGGCGTCGGGCAGCTGGGCGAAGTTGTCGCCGGGATCCTCAGCACCGAAGGCGAGCAGCGGCTTGATGGCCGACTTCCATCGGGCGTCGCCGGCGCGCAGCTTGGCGATCGAACGATCAGACAGCACCGTCCCGTTCGGCAGGAGACGCAGCGTGCGGGCCTTGCCGCGGCCGACGTACACGCCGTTGTGTGCTTGATAGATAGTGCCGATGTGCCCGCCGAACACTGTCTCTCCGTGCACGTTCGTACGGCGTGCCGGGTCCGAGAAGCTTACGACGCCGGCGATGCCGATCGCCCGCAGCAACTCGAAGCACCGTGCGAGAAACCATGTCTCACCGTTGCCGGGCACGCTGTCGAGCAGAACGAACCGGCCCAGTTCACATGCGTCCGTCGGCTTGCACGGGAACACGTTGGTCAGCACGGCATTGCTGCAGGGCACCGAGAACACCGCGACGCCAGCAAGGGCGCCGGCGCTGTAGATGCCGAAGCGGAACCGCGCCGCCGGGTACGTGCCGGCGTAGTGATGGCTGAGTACAAACGTTTTGGCCGTGCTGTCATCTTCGATAGCGGCGACGTCGTAACAGCGGGTGTTGATTGTCTCGCCGGTAGGCCGGTAGCTGTCGCGCATGTTCGTCCAACGCTGGTTCACGCCAGCACCGCCTCTCGCGTTCGCGCTGTCGTCACCGTGTTCGACCGCTTCGACAGCTTCCGGCGCGTCGGCGTTTCCACCGCACACTCGACAGACCACCCCTTCCGGATCCGCCATCGCGCTGTGTCGGGCCAGACGTTGAACGCTTCGCACAATTCCAGCAGCAACCTACGCTGCCCGCGGTACGTGACGTGACGATTGCTGCGGCGGTTCCGATCGTTTTCCCAGCGGCGAACCCACTTGCAGTTGCCCGGCTCGTACCCGCTGTTGTTGTTCGTGCGGTCCAGCTCGTGACGTGACGACGGGCGCGGTCCCATGTCCTTGAGGAACGACCAGAAGCTGCCGCGCCAGCGAGCGCACATGCGAATGCCGCGACCGCCATAGCGTGCGTAAGCCTGGGCCTTGGGGTTGTGGCACCGGGCGCGGGCCATCCGCCAAGCGTGGTACTCGGGATAATGCCACAGCGCTTTTGCACCCGACGGTCGATCAACGTCACTGATGATGGTGTTCATCATTTCACGCCACCTCCAACGAGTTCGTTCCAGAGGATGACGAAGGCGCGGGTAGCGGCATCGGCGACGCAGTTTCCGCCGATCGCGTAGTGCGCCGCAGATGCTTGCGGACCAAGTCACCTTGCTTGTGGTGCAGTCGCATGTGACAGCGATGCCACAATGTTGTGGTGTTTT
>DASVSC010000297.1:0-5323 GCA_036388295.1 Tepidisphaeraceae bacterium
GTACTGCGAGATAGCATTGTCGAACCGCCAATTCGACAAGGCTGTCGCGTCACCGGCGTTGAAAAAGAACAGGTTCGGCCCACAAAGGCAGCAAGCGTGGAACAAATATTCCTGCCAATACACTAGATCCAGCACATTCGAGTCGGAGCGCGTGGCCACCCACGGTATGATTTTAGCGCTGGCTTTAGCTCGATAAATAACGCGCAGGCTATTGCACATCCAGGCCAGGCAATAGTAGGGCTGTTTGAAGCGTGCGTCATTCAACGCTAAGTTGCCGACATGAGCGTATGTAGCCGGTGAGTAATAAGGTGCCCCCGACGCAGCTCTGAAATCATGATTACCATGCAGATCGGGCACCAGAGCCCCGTCTGCTTTGGTCTTCGGGGAATCTTCGTAGTTGCTCCAATTGACGTTGTTGTACCGCGCGTACAAGGGTTCGATTAAGGAGGCCCGGGTAGCAACATCAGTCAGATACGCGCAGCCATAGTTGAACCAGTGGAGGTCGTTACGATTCATATTCCGGCAGTCGGCCGGGAAACGACCACTGGCTGCCAGGGCCTTGTACCGCGGGTCGTTGTAGATGGCCTCGAAATCTTGGTCACGCAGGACCCACCCGCTAAGGTGCGATTCAATGTCGAACACCGCGAAGTCAAGGTCACCTTTATTGGCGAAAAACTGCTCAATCAGACGGCCGAAATAAAACTTGGTCGCGGCGATGCCGTTCGGCCACCAGAGCGACGCATACTTACCTTGTAGGTGGTCGGCCGGGTTGCGGAAAAGCTGCCCCTGCATTTCGGCGTTCTGGAAGAGGACCACTCGGCGGCCCTTGGGTCGGGCCAAGCTATGTTGAGCGCCGATGCGACCGGAATTGGCCCAGTCACAGACCACGCGAATCATCGGCTGCGCGTACCGGCCGCCGTATTCCGACCAAGTAAACGACATGAACGGCAGAATCATCCGGATATCCTTGTCGGCCGGGAACTCAGGGGGCGAACTATCCGTGGTCGGTTGCGTGCCGGGCGACTGTACATCAGTCGGCGGTACGTCGGGTTGCGTAGAGGCTGGCGGAGGATCGGCAGACAAGAAAGCGGGTGATGAGGATCGAACTCACGACATTCACGTTGGCAACCTTATTGCCCACCCACGACAACGTCTCGATTCCACCAGCACTTACGTCACCTGTCAACCCGGCTCTCACAATTAGCTCACAACAGGCCGGTCACACCGGGCCGTCCCATCAAACATCGGGTCCGGACGCTCTCGAACTTGAACGCCTCTGGGCCGACCTGCTAGCCCGCGTGCAAAACGACTGGTCTGCGGCCGCACAGAACATCAGGGTGGCGGCGGACCTTCTTCAGATCGTTGTTGCGTGGCCAAGACTCTGCCAGCGGCAGAAGGCGGCGATTGCGGCAGTTCTTTCGCCGACAAAGTGATCCGTGGTCGACACACCGCCGGCCGCGCGTACTCGTTCTGCGGTGGAATCGATGAAGCCCAACACCCGAAGTCGCGTGCAACTTGATTTCTCGTTGCTGCGCCCACATGTTGAGGCAGCTAGCCCAGCCGACCGCCCTAAACAGAGTCTTGAGACACCAACCAGTGACCGGGGGCGTGAGCGACCGTAATGGTTGGGGTACACGTCAGGCAGTCAACGAAGAAGCAAATGTCTGAAGATAATCACGAAAACGCGATCGTAGGAAAACGAGATTAGATTGAACGTCCCGGATTATCTGTCGATCTTGGCGGCCGGCCTTGCCGGTGAGGCGTAACGCATGGCCGGGGACCAACGCCAGCTACTGCCATGCTCACGAGTGGCACGTCGCAGCGACAAGCCGCACTCGGGTACACGGCGTTCTGGCTTGGCGATGCGCCGTTTATGTGGCATAATTCCTCAGTACCGGTGGGAAGTCTGCTGACAAGCCCTGCAAGATCATCGGCAGTTTCGTTTCGGGGATTTGTGACACCTGTTTTTAACGCTGATCGGCCAATGAACGTGGCCAGCGCTAAGTCAACGAGCGGGGTCGCTTCACCCTCAAATTAAATCTCTTATTGGTGCCCTACTGGTGAATTAAGGCGCACCGACGGGGCCGAAGGCTACCTAGAAGTGACGACGTCTGATGTTGATTATGACTACTACGACGTCTGAAACTTCAAAACCTACGGCTCCAAGCAATGGTGTAGCTCCGGGTCTTAAATCCAGTTTCATCACCCCCCCCGTTGGGTGGCAGCCACTTAATGTTGCCGAACTGTGGAAGTTCCGCGAACTTTTTTGGATATTTGCCGCTCGCGACATCAAGGTCCGCTACAAACAGACCGTTCTCGGCGCCGCGTGGGCCCTCGTGCAGCCGCTCGCCTTTACTATCGTCGGCACCGTCGTGTTCGGGAAGATCGCCGGCTCGGGCACCGACAACATCAAGCCCGCCTTCCTCTTCTACCTCGTCAGCCAGCTGCCGTGGATGCTGTTCAACACCGGCCTGCAGACCAGCGCGATGTCGCTAGTCGGTGCCCAGAACATGATCAAGAAGGTCTACTTCCCGCGCCTAGTCCTGCCCGGCAGCGCGGTGATCGTGAGCCTGCTCGACTTCCTCGTCCAACTCGCCCTGACGGCGGCCGTGCTGCTGATCCTGCCGCTGATCCCCGGCGTCCCCGCCTTCCTGCCGCCGATCCAGATCCTGCTGCTGCCGGTCGCCGCCGCCTGGGCATTCCTCGCCGCTCTTTCGATCGGCCTGCCGCTGGCAGCCCTGAACGTCGAATACCGCGACGTCCGTTACGTCATCCCGTTCGTCACGCAGTTCATGATCTTCGCCGCCCCGGTCTTCTGGTCGGTGTCGCAGATCGCCCCGCGCTGGCAGGTTTTGTACGGCCTGCTGCCGATCGCCGGGCCGATCGACTTTTTCCGCTGGTGCCTGTTGGGCACGCCCGCCCACCCGACGATGTGGGCCGTCGGCCTGGTGGCGACGGTCGCCACCTTCTTCATCGGCCTCGCCTACTTCCGCCGCGTTGAAGACACGTTTGCAGATGTCGTATGAATCCTTGCCTTCCTACGTCTCGTTGCGATCAGCTCTAGTATCTTGGGCGGCAACAGTACGACGACTTGTCGCTTTTGTTTGATATCTCATGGCCACGATTAAGAACATGATCCGCACGCTCGTTTACAAGTCCGCGCGGCATCGCGGCTGTTTTCGGCGCGTTTGGCATCCCATTGGCCGGCTGTCTCAGCTCGCTCATCGCGAGCAAGAACTTGCTCAACTCGATGGCGCGCAGGCTGACATGAAGTTGGCCGCCTGCCTCGGCGACGATCTCACCACTCGCGCCGGCCCGTTCGCCGGGCTCCGTTATCCGACCCGCTCAGCCATCGGAAGCGCGCTGACGCCGAAGCTGCTCGGCTGCTATGAGCAGGAGCTTCATCCGGTCGTCCGCGCCTTGCTTTCACGCCAACTCGATGCCGTCTACGATATCGGGTGTGCCGAGGGGTACTATGCAGTCGGCCTCGCGCGATTGCTTCCGTCGGTGAACGTGTTCGCCTTCGATATTGAGCCCACGGCGCGTGAACAATGCCAGGCGATGGCGGCCCACAACGGCGTCGCCGACCGTGTTCACGTCGCTGGTCTATTCGCACGAGACGACCTCGCAGCCATTTCGGCGGACCGAGCGTTGATCTGGTGCGACTGCGAAGGATACGAACGCGATTTGTTCAGCCTGCCGTTACCCGCAACGCTCGCCCGACACGATCTGCTCATTGAGGTCCACGACTTCATCCGCCCGTTCACGCTTGCGCACCTACGGTCGGTGTTCGGGCCGACGCACGACGCACAAGTCCTTCGGTCCGTGCCGGACATGCTCCGGCCGACCATCTTCCCTCAGGCCTTGCTGGACGCACTGAGTGAAGACGAGCAGATCATCGTGATGTCCGAAATTCGCCCTGCTGCGATGACCTGGCTGTGGCTCACGCCCCGTGATCGCCCCGAGATACTATGAGCGACTTGCCATCCGTGTTGAAGGCCTCGGCAAACGTTACCGCATCGGCACGGAGCAATCCGGCGGCATGTACCGCTACAAGTCGCTCCGCGACTCGCTCGGCGGCCTGATCAAACGGCCGATGCAGGCCATTCGCAGCATCTTCGTCCGTGAGCCGATGGATGAACAGAACAGCTTCTGGGCGCTGAACGATGTCAACTTCGACGTCAAATGCGGCGAGGTTGTCGGCATCATCGGCCGCGTCGAAGACAGCTTCGCCGATGTCGTATGAAATCGCTTTCGTCGTCCCATCCGCCAGAGCGACTTCATGTTCATGAACGGCTTTGGGAAGTCAGCCGCGATCTACACCGTCGCGGCTGGCTCCGAACGGCTCGAATCATCAAAGCGGTAAACTTCTACCTTCACACGACACTTCTTCCTGCGGAGGCGGTCGTCGGCCGGAACATTCGAGTAGAACACTACGGCGTTGGCGTCGTCATTCATCCGAACACGGTCATTGGCGACAACGTAACAATCTGGCACGGCGTAACGATCGCGGGCCAGTCCTGGATCGGATCAGGTTTAGGCGTGGTCATCGAAGACGACGTGATGATCGGAACGCACGCAATCATTATGCCCAAATCTCACACGACGTTGACCATCGGAAAAGGCGCTCGAGTTGCCGCCGGGGCGGTGGTAACCAAGAACGTTCCGGCCGGGACGACTTGCTTCGGTCACCGTCCGACCAAGCCCACAGACGCACCTGTCGCGAGCGCAAGCGTAGCTACCGCGGATGCGGCCGGAGCGTCCTTATGAGCGCATCCGATTACGCCATCCGCGTCGAAGGCCTCGGCAAACGTTACCGCATCGGCACGGAGCAATCCGGCGGCATGTACCGCTACAAGTCGCTCCGCGACTCGCTCGGCGGCCTGATCAAACGGCCGATGCAGGCCATTCGCAGCGCCTTCGTCCGTGAGCCGATGGACGAACAGAACAGCTTCTGGGCACTGAACGACGTCAGTTTCAACGTCAAACGCGGCGAGGTCGTCGGCATCATTGGCCGCAACGGTGCGGGCAAGAGCACCCTGCTCAAGATCCTCAGCCGCATCACCAAGCCCACCACGGGCCGTATCGACCTCCATGGCCGCGTCGGCAGCCTGCTGGAAGTGGGCACCGGTTTCCATCCCGAACTCTCTGGCCGCGAAAACATTTTCCTCAACGGCGCGATCCTCGGTATGACCCGCGCCGAGGTCCGCGGCAAGTTCGATGAGATCGTCGCGTTTAGCGAGATCGAGAAGTTCCTTGACACACCGGTTAAACAATACAGCAGCGGCATGTACACGCGGCTGGCGTTCGCTGTAGCGGCTCA
>DASVSC010000298.1:0-22848 GCA_036388295.1 Tepidisphaeraceae bacterium
CGATCGAAGCGAGCGTTCATCCTTTCCGGCGGGGCCGCTTCAGCGGACCCGTACAAGTAACGCCACCACCGACCGGGCTGCTGAAGCGGCACCGCCGTGAGGGATGAGCATCTTAATCGCTCCTATTCCCGCTGATCGTCCTCAGTAACCGCGCATGCCCCAACTCTTTCCCCTCGTCCCGATTACCCGCTACTGGCACGAATGGACGCCCGTGCCGTCGCTCGGGGTCGAAGTGCATGCGCGGGTTTGGAACGACGCCCCGGGCCCGCGGATGACCCGCCCGCTGGTGCTCGTCGCCGGCCTGGGCTGTTCCAGCCGCTACTGGGTGCGCCTCGGCCGTCGGCTGGCGTCGCAATTCCACGTGCTGGCCCCCGATCTGCCCGGCTACGGCCGGACGCCGCGGTCGCCGAACGTCCGCTGGCCCGCGGGGCCGGACGTGCGCGAACAGGCCGCGCAACTGCTGGCCTGGATGGACGCCCGCGAAATCGGGCAGGCCGTGCTCTGCGGGCATTCCACCGGCTCCCAGGTCGTCGCCGAACTGGCCCTGCGCCACCCGGAGCGAGTAGAGCGAATCGTCCTGGCCGCACCGACCTTCGCCATCGGCCATCGCTCGATCCTCGATTACCTGCCACGCCTGATCGCGGGCAGCCTGTTCGAAGCGCCGTCGCTCACGCCACTGCTGACGCTGGAATACAATTCCGCCGGCCTGCCGCGTGTGCTGCAGCAGGCGCACCGCTTCATTGGCGACCCGGCCGAAGCGCGGTTGCCGCGGTTGAAGATGCCGACGCTCGTCCTGACTGGCCAGTACGACCCGATGGTGCCCCGGCCCTGGGCCGCCACCGTCACGAACGGCCTGCCGCGCGCCGTCGGTGTGACGATCGCCAACGTCGGCCACGCCGTGCAATACTCGGCCGCCACGGTCACGGCCCGTGTGATCCGCGATTTCGTCGACGGCACGCTCGACGTCGATCGACCGCCATCCGATGACACAATCGTAGCCCCGGTCGACGACCCCCGGCACGACCCGCACGGCCCGCCGCAGCCGATCTCACCGAGCGTGCACGCACTGCTCGACTACGCCGTCGCCGCCGCGGCCCTGGTGGTGCCGCGGCTATTGCGCTGGGGCCCGCGGCCGCGTCGCCTGTTGACCGCCACCGCCGTCGCCAGCACGGCCGTCAACCTGCTGAGCGACCACAGCCTGGCCGCGGCCCGGAAGGTGCCGATGATCACCCACGCGAACGCCGACATCGGCAGCGGCCTGAACCTTCTCATCGCCGCCACCACTTACCTTCGGCGTGAACCCCGCGCCGTGCGCTGGACCACCCTGGCGCTAGGCGTCTACCAGATCGCCAGCGCCGCCCTCACCGCCAAACCCACCGGCCCCGCGCGCGTGCGGCGCGGCTGAGCGGACGCCCGCCCGGCGGGACAGTCCCGCCGCCGCGGACGCATTTCACGATAACGTCCCGGCCGAGGAAGTCGGCCAAAAAGTGGCAGAAATTCCGCCGCCCGCCGCCCGCCGCCCGCCGCCCGCCGCCGCGCCATCGACTTCGCCGCGCGGCCGTTTTTCCCTTGTCACCGCCGGCCCGGGCGGTCTAATCACAGGTCATCCTCGCTCCCCCTGCGCACTCACCCGCCGCGACTCGCCCCGAGTCGCGGCGGCGGCCGTCACGCATATGCGAACTACAATCGTGGTTAAAAATTGCATAACGACGACGAGACGTTCCGTGCCCGACCGTCGGCGGCCCACAGACTTCCGCTACGACACGGGCCGGGCGGCCGCACGGTCGTGGTCGCGTCCGCACGACGACCCGCCCGTCTGCCTTGTCGGTCATCCGCACGTCCGATTCATCCAGCGCGAGGACGTTTAAGCCGATCTTGATGGCGACGTCGCACGCGAACGCGTAAGTGTGTCCGGCCTCGGTGGAGAAGGTAGGAGTCTTCGTGTTGGCATCCATCTTCGAGGTAGTATCGTTGCGGGCGTACGTCACCAGCACCGTGTTCGGCTCCGGCGCGACCGTCAACTGCTTAGCCATTCGCGGCACCAATAAGACGCGCCGCCCTTGCGGAGCGGCCGGACACGCCGCAGGACCGTCGCGCGGGCATCTTCAGGAATGATGACGCAGGTACTGCGGTCTGGACTCAACCCGTACCTTCCTGCGGTGCTGACATGGCTCGCGCACGAATCGTGGGACCCGGATGCACTTCGGCAGCAGCCGCACTGGTGTGACGGCATTGGTCGTGGCCGTTTCCGGTCCGGCTTCGCTTAATCTTCGGCCGAAGCAGGACACACCTACATCCGCGCACGGAAACGGACGATGTTGCTTGTAGATGATAAAGGCTCACTCCTGCACCCTGATCGGCGTAGCATTCGTCGCCGGGTGCATGGCCACGGCTCACGCTGCCGACCCGGCGGGCCGTTCCGTTCAGTTTCAGAAGCTGCAGGCCCGCTTCACTATCCCGCCCGGTTGGGAGCAAACCGTCGCGCCGAAGTCCCCCAGCAACATCCACGCGCTATCAGAGACATTGGCCGTCCGTCCTGTGCGTGGCCCACACTTCCCCGGCCGCGGCATCAACCTGATGGCCATCACCGCCGAAGCCGCGGACGCGCCCGAGGCCGTTCTGGAACGGTTGGCGTCAGTCTCCGCATTATTGGCCGCCGACTTGTGCTCCACAGGACGTTTGATCAAACGCGAATCGGCCACACTGTGGGGCCGGCCGTCGTTAAAGCTCGCCGTCCGCTGCACGCCTGACGACGCGCTCGGCACCGCCACGAATGTGGTGTATTGGATTGCTACGGACGGCCGCCGAACGCTAATCCTTCAGGCGAACGCCGAGCCCGCGGACTGGCCGGCGACGTGGAAGGCTTTTCAAAACGTGACGGACAGCCTGGTCTGGCCGAATCCGTAGCGAGCGATCGATCAGACGGCTATCGATTCGGAAATGTTTAGTAACAGTGCTTTTTAGGTCCAATATTGCGGGTGCCATGGTTTGGCGCGCCGAACCGTGGCACACCGCGCATATGCCACGAACTTAAGACGACCCCTTTAAATTAGCTCAAATGTCGAGGTAGCGCTTTTGTGGGTCTGGGATCGATTTAATGGCACTCCACAGGATCACTGAAACCCGCCGTGCCGAGTTGCAAGATAGGTCTTAATGAGCATCGCAAGGCGGCGTGACCATCGCCCACTTGTCCCGACGGACCAGCGGCAGGCGCGGCCGGATTGTCGGCACCGTTTGCGTCGGCGGCAGCGCGTCGTTCGTCTGCGCGACGGCCTCGCCGGTGTCGAGGTCGATCAGGCGCAGCTCATAATCTTCGCGGGCCAAGTAGGCGATCCGCAACTGCAACGGCATCACCGGCTCCCACGCATACGTGTGGCCGGGCAGGGCGAAGAACGACACGTACTTCGGCGATGAATCGACCGGCGCGAACGGGTGATGGCTGACGTAATGCGCCGCCACCCACGTCGGCCCCGGCCGCACGCGGTGGAACACCGGCCGCCCGCCCGGTCGGCCGGCGGCGTAGGACGTGTCCGTGAAATCCAGCA
Source organism: Tepidisphaeraceae bacterium (assembly GCA_036388295.1). Taxonomy (GTDB): domain Bacteria; phylum Planctomycetota; class Phycisphaerae; order Tepidisphaerales; family Tepidisphaeraceae; genus RYN-431. The sequence goes on from DASVSC010000298.1 coordinate 3,546, forward strand.
CCCGCGACCGCACGCAGTCGCTGTCGACCAGCCCGGCCGACGGCACCGGTTCCACCGCGTCCACCGAAACCCCCGGCCCGACCGCCGTCACCGAACGCGTGGGCGACCCGCAACTGCTGAGCAAGAGAACCAGCCCCACGGCATGCCAACGACGAATGCGCATGCTTCATGCGTCGGCCGGTTTATGCAGCGGCTTAACCATTGGCCGTGCTTGTCGAGGCGGCGCGAGGGCTAACTGACCACGAATTCTTCCGGCCAGAACTTGAGCGGTTGCAGCCAGCATCGGCTGTATCGCCTCGTGCTGCCACAGGCGGTCTTGTGTCGGGAATGTTTCGTCATTGTTCAGCATCTCGTCCGGGTATTTGAAATAGCCGATATGAAAATATGGCCGACTTTTGGCGGGCGAGCTCTGGCTGCAAGCAGTCGATGCCGTGATTCATTCGAGATTGGAAGCACAATGGTCAAGCAGAAGATCGGCCGCGTCGTGCGGCTTACCGAAGATCGCGTCCGGCAGCTGCTGAAGCTCAACGAATCGGAGCAAAAGCTGGCCTCACAATCGCAGCGGTTCTGGACGCGCCCGATGGATCAGAACAATTCGCTCTGGTGGCACGCCCGCGACAGCACCATATTCAATGAGGCCGAGCAGAACTGGCAGGCGATGGGGCAACGCCACACGGCGATGTTCGCCGACTTCGCGCGTGCCGCCGGCATCGAGCGGCCCGTTCAGCGCATTGTCGACTGGGGATGTGGCGGCGGCGCGAATGCCGTCGCGTTCGCGCCGGAGTGTCGCGAAATGTGGTGCGTCGACGTGGCGGACGCCGCGCTTGCCGAATGCGGCCGACAGCTGGCGGCCCTCCGCGACCCGTGCGGCTTTCACCCCGTTTCGATCACCGTGCCGGACCCGGAAGCCGCGCTCGGGCTGATTCCGAATCATGCTATTGACCTGTTCGTGTGCTTTTACGTGTTTGAGCTTTTGCCGTCCCCCGAACACGGCGCGCGCGTGCTCCGGATCGCACACAAGCTGCTCCGTCCCGGCGGGGCGTGCATCATCCAGATCAAATATCAGACCGAATCGTGGAAGACCCGCACCCGGCGGTGGGGCTACACCCGTAGCGCCGCGAACATGACCAGCTACCGCGTGGAGTCGTTCTGGGAACTGGCCGAGTCATGCGGCTTCCAGGCGAAGACCGTGACGCTGGTACCGAAGCCGTCCGAAGTGCCCGACCAGCGTTACGCCTACTTCATGCTGCAAAAACCGGCGGCCGACCTGTAGTAGCCCGTAGGGCGCGGACGCCCGCGAAGCCCCTGTCCCTCGCCAAACGGTACGGCAAGCCGCACCCTGTGAAAGTGCGGACCGTCTGCCCCTGTTATGAACGGCCCGCGGTGCGGACCCTACACCGCTGTTGCCCTGCGGTTTGAAGCAAGCCGGCATCCCACAGGTTGGCGTACCAACCTGTGCCACCCGCCACGGTTATGAATGGCCCGCGGTGCGGACCCTACACCGCTGATCCCGCAGGGCGGGATCACATGGCTACCTCCTCCATCGCTGCCAATGATACGGGCCTACCCATTCTTGAGGGGTGTGCACGCCTTGCTGCTGCACAACACGTTCAAGAGGTAAGCCCGTCGCGAGGGCTATTGCTTCTGCTTCAACGCCAATCGATATCGTCATGGTGCTTGCGATCAGATAAGCCATCTCGCCCGACGGACTGTTCACAATCAAGTGAAGTTCAGAAATGGCGTCCCGCTGGTGCTTTTGCTTGCGTTCGGGCCCGATCCAGTTGCCTGACACCGTTCGGAATCGCGAAACGTCCTTTTTCGCGAACACACGATGATGGCGAGGCAGCGACACACATTCATCAACGCGGCTGTAGACCAAGATTCTACCTTTTGCTCGATCTGCGACTAACTGCGCGAAAATCCAACCGAGCAACACGGCTGCATGACCAAAACCAAGGCCAAGGACAACGAAGAAGATGATTTTCACCCAAGCCATTGCGTCATCTGCGACGTGAAATGTGCTGTATAGAAAGACGGCCGAGACGGAGGTGGTGATGAGCAGAAAGAGGGCGACGGTGATCAACGCGTTCCACGCCGGCGCGATCACGACTCCCGTCTGCGAAATGGCGTATTGCCACGCCGGGGGTTCCATGGAAATAAAATCACCGGAGAGCCACTCTTTGAACGCGGCCGGATAAGGGTCTGGGGAGGTCCATTTGCTTAGCATTATCGTGCCTCGTCGGCGATCGAGGGTCGGCTAAAGGCCCCGCAAGAGAGCCAAAGTGTTGGGCTCAGGCGGGACGTCGGTCGGCGAGGAAAAGATGACATTCACTTGCTACCCGCTGTCGGTAGCGCGTTCGGGGATGTACAGGTATTTCGTGGCGGCCCTGTTCGTGTCTTACTTCGACCCGGCCTGCCCCCTGGCCCGTCGCCGCTCATCGTGGCGGCTTCGGGATTGATTCTTGCAGGCCGCGGACTAATCCTGCAATCGACAGGTCCAGATCGAGTTGGGGCCAGTGGATGCCGATGCCGTCGCCGATAAGACGCCAGTTCGTGCGCTTCGCCCGCGACGCGGCGGCTAACGTGGGGTACCACGCGAGCGGCACGCTGACTTCGCGGTCGTCGGTCAACAGGACGGCGAGCCGGTCGCGCGTGAATCGGAGATCGATGGCGGTCGGTTCTTTAGGTTTTGTCGCGCTTTTGACCATGAGCTTTCCAGTGTTCGTGCCAAGCGTCGAGAATTGCATCTTGGTACTTGGTGAGCAGCCGTTTTTGATCTCGCAGTTCACTTCGATCAAAGCCGTCGGGCGCGGTGCATTCTAAAGTCTGTATGTCCCAACTGCTAACACGATCCTGCTTGCCAAAATGCACGTGCGGCGGGATCGGGTGGTCGTGAGACCAGATGAAAATGCGGTAGCCGAGCAGGGCATGGGCGGAGACGCGCGTGTTCGGCAGAAGCGTGGCCATGTCGTCACACTCGGGAAAACGCCCCGGCCGCCTTTCGACGACCGGGGCGTGGAGCTAGCGGGCGGGGATGATGGCGTTCGCTAGCGAAGACCCTCACCCCAACCCTCTCCCGTAAGTACACGGGAGAAGGAGTAAAAATTACGAGCAGCCCATGCTGTTGCCGCAGTTTTGGCATTTGTAGCAGGTGCCGCTGCGGACGGTGATGCTGCCGCAGACGTCGCAGGCGGGGGCGTCGCTTTGCATTTGGGTGCCTTGCTGGCTGAGGGGGTCGAGGGCGGCGCTTTGGCTCATGCGCGGGGAGGCCGGGGCGCTGGCGGTGGGGCGGGCGGGGCGTTGGGCGTGGCTGGTCAGGCCGCTGCCGTAGTCGAATGGCTTGGCGTCGGGCGACGTGTCGTGGCGGGCGTCGGGGCCGGCTTCGTCGTGGTCGTCGTGGGCGGTTTCGCTGCTGACGCTGCCGGCGCGGGGCGTCGGGTTGGGCGTGGGCGCCTCGATTTTGCGCTGCGGCCGCTGGGGGGCGTTGGCGGCGCGGTAGCCGGGGACGAACTCCATGCCCATCCAGCGGAAGATGTAGTCCGTCAGGCTCTTGGCCATGGGGATTTCGGGGTTGCGGGTCATGCCGTTGGGTTCGAAGCGGGTGTGTTCGAACTTGCGGAGCAGGCTTTCGACGGGCACGCCGTACTGCAGGGCGACGCTGACGAGCGTGGCGACGGTGTCCATCAGGCCGCCGATGGTGCTGCCTTCCTTGGCCATGGTGATGAACATCTCGCCGGGGGTGTTGTCCTCGTACAGGCCAACGGTGATGTACCCCTCATGGCCGGCGACGTCGAACTTGTGGGTGATGGCGTTGCGCGTGTCGGGCAGACGACGACGCAGGGGGCGTTCGACCACGCGTTCGATGATCCGCTCGACGATGCGTGTGTCGGGGCGGGTGATGTTCTGGGTTTCGGACATGGCCACTGAACTGGCCATGCCGGCGACGTCGTTTGCGACTTCTTCTTGCGCCGCTTTGACGTTGTCGGCGTCGTCGTCCTCGGACGCTTTATCGGCGTCTTCGTCGCTCTTGATGTTGAGCGGCTGGGACAGCTTCGACCCGTCGCGGTAGAGGGCGTTGGCCTTGAGGCCCAGTTCCCAGCTGAGGCGGTAGGCGGCCTTGATGTCTTCGACGGTGGCCTCGTTGGGGAGGTTAATGGTCTTGGAAATCGCGCCGCTGATGAAGGGCTGGGCGGTGGCCATCATGCGAATGTGGCCGTCGGCGTGGATGAAACGCTGGCCGGTCTTGCCGCACTTGTTGGCGCAGTCGAAGACGGGCAGGTGTTCGGGTTTCAGGTGCGGGGCGCCTTCGACGGTGCCGCGGCCGCAGATGTGGTCGCTGGCGGCGTCGATTTCCTTTTTGCTGAAGCCGAGGTGGCGCAACAGGTTGAACTTGGGCGCCTGCCAGGTTTCGGCGGGGATGCCCATCTGCGTCATGAACGCCTCGCCGAGCGCCCAGCCGTTGAAGGCAAAGCCCAGTTCGAACGTGCCCGGCAGCTGTTTTTCGATCGCGTCGAGCACTTCGTTGGTGAACCCGCGGGCCTTGAGGCTGGTGCGGTTGATGTGCGGGCTGCCGTCGAGGGTGAGGGTGCCGAGGACGAAGTTGAGGATCTCGCCGACCTGGGATTTGCTGTAGCCGAGGTTGACCAGGGCCGGCTCGAGGCTTTGGTTGGCGATCTTGAAGTAACCGCCGCCGGCGAGCTTTTTGAACTTCACGAGGGCGAAGTCGGGTTCGACGCCGGTGGTGTCGCAGTCCATGAGCAGGCCGATGGTGCCGGTGGGGGCGATGACGGTGCTTTGGGCGTTGCGGTAGCCGTGCTTTTCGCCGAGGAACAGGGCGCGGTCCCAGCATTCCTGGGCCGACAGAAGCATGTCGCGGCTGGCGAGGGTGTCGCTGGCTTCGAATTGGCTGGCGTCGATGCCGACGGGCTTGATGTCGAGGCCTTCGTAGTCGCCGAGGGTGCGTTCGTACGCTTTGTCGTGGCGCACGTCGTACGCGGCGCGGCGGTGGTTGCGGATGACGCGGAGCATGTCCGGCTTGTTTTCCGCATAACCGGCGAACGGCCCGTGTTCGCGGGCCATTTCGGCGCTGGTGGCGTAGCTCTCGCCCGTCAGCACGGCGGTCAGGGCGGCGCAGATCGCCCGGCCCTTTTCGCTGTCATACGGGATGCCCGCCTGCATGAGCATCGCGCCGAGGTTGGCGTAGCCGAGGCCGAGCGTGCGGAACTTGTAGCTGAGGCGGGCGATGGCTTCGCTGGGGAAGCTGGCCATCAGCACGCTGATTTCCAGGACGGTGGTCCACAAACGTGTGCCGTGCTTAAAGCCTTCGAGGTCGAAGGAACGGGTTTCGCTGTCGAAGAAGGTGAGGACGTTCAGGCTGGCGAGGTTGCAGGCCGTGTCGTCGAGGAACATGTATTCCGAGCAGTTGTGCACGGTGACGCCGTTGGCGATGAAGCTGTGCGTGACGGGTTCGGTGAGGTCGAAGACCTGCTGCGCGCCGAGGTGCGTGAGCGAGGCGAACGCGTCCCAGTGGCCCGCGCCGCCGCCGTTGTTGGGCGTGGGCGTGGTGGTGACTTCGGCGATGGCGCAGGCGAGGCGCTGCAGCTTATCGCCGCTGAGCACGCCGATGTGCCGGCCGAAAGCGACGAGGCTTTCGGGGGCGACGCGCAGGACGTCGCCGGCGATGACGGCCTTGATGCCGAAGCCCAGCAGCAGGGTCTGCACGTCGCCGAGGAAGGCGTGGCTGCTGTTTTGCAATTCGATCGTCGTCTCGGTGACGACGCCGTCGGCGGTGAACAAACCGCGGAGCAGGTGCTTTTGCGCCGCCAGGCCGGCGGTGAAGGCGTCGTCGCTCAGACGCGTGGCGTGATGGTCGGTGCGGACGTAGGCGCGAAGGCGGCTGAGGACGCGGCGGTTTTCGATCGTGAGCGACAGCGTCGATGAATCGACCCCGCCGGCGTCGCCGTCGGCGAGCATCAGTTCGTTCGTGTAGTCGTCGGCGTACTTGCTCGGGATGAAGTGATCGACGACGTACTGCGCCAGGCGGCCGGCGTGGTCCTGCGGCAGGCACTTGCCCAGGTGCAGGGCGTTCAGGTTGCCGTTCGTCTGGCTCATCAGCAGGCCGACGAGGTGGAACAGCTCGGCGTCGTGCGGCTCGCCGATCTGCTCGGTGGCGGCGTGGAAGTCGGGCAAACGGACCTGATCGGCGGTCGTCAGTTGCGAGGCGGGCACCCAGCCGCGGGTTTTCGTCCAGACCTTATGGTCGGCCGTCAGCTTGAGGCAGTAGCCGCTTTCGGTTTTGAGTTCGTACACGTCCTTATGGCCGCTGGGGAAAGCGCCTTCGGTGACGTGGATTTCTTTGCCTTCGACGTTGGTGACGAGGCGGGCGGGCAGGTGGATCATCGAGTCGATGCGCCGCCAGATGCCGCCAGGGGTGAGGACGCGGGTGTCGCCGGTGACGCACGGATTGCTGGCGTTGATGCGGCCGCTGTTCGGGGCGGTGTGCCACTGGTTGATCGTGGTGTCGAACTGCACGCCCGGGTCGGCGCAGCGCCAGGCGGCGAAGCTGATCTGGTCCCACAAATCGCTGGCCTTGAGGGTCTTGGCAATCTTGTTGGTGATGCGGTAGGTGAGGTTCCAGTCGCCGCCGTTGTCGATGGCTTCGAAGAAGCTGTTAGGGATGCGGACGCTGTTGTTGGAGTTCTGGCCGCTGACGGTGAAGTAGGCTTCGCCGTTGAAGTCGTAGTCGAGCTTCAGCTTCAGCTTCTTGGCCAGTTCCTGCTGGTCCTTGGACAGCACCTTCATGCCTTCGGCCAAGGCGGCGACTTTGATTTCCTCGCGGACCTTCCAGTTCACGAAGTCTTCGATGTCGGGGTGATCGAGGTCAAGGCAGACCATCTTGGCGGCGCGGCGGGTGGTGCCGCCGGATTTAATCGCGCCGGCGGCGCGGTCGCCGATTTTGAGGAACGACATCAATCCGGATGAACGGCCGCCGCCGCTGAGTTTTTCGTTCTCGCCGCGGACTTTGCTGAAGTTGGAGCCGGTGCCGCTGCCGTATTTGAACAGGCGGGCTTCGCGGGTCCACAGGTCCATGATGCCGCCGTCGCCGACGAGGTCATCGCGCACGGACTGAATGAAGCAGGCGTGCGGCTGCGGGTGTTCGTAGGCGTTGGTCGATTGCGTCAGTTCGCCGGTCTTCGGGTCGCAGTAGTAGTGGCCCTGGGCGGGGCCGGTGATGCCGTAGGCCCAGTTCAGGCCGGTGTTGAACCACTGCGGGCTGTTGGGGGCGCACTGCTGGTGCAGCATCATGTGGCAGAGTTCGTCGTAGAACGCCTGGGCGTCCTCGGCGGTGTCAAAATAGCCGTGCGTTTCGCCCCAGAAGCGCCAGCAGCCGACGAGGCGGTGAATGACTTGGCGGGCAGATTTCTCAGGCCCTTTGCTGCCGTCCGCCTGCGGCACGCCGGCCTTGCGGAAGTACTTGCTGACCATGATGTCGGTCGCCAGCTGGCTCCACGAAGCGGGGATCTCGGCGTCCTTCATTTCGAACACGACGCTGCCGTCGGGATTGGTGATCCGACTCGTGCGCTGTTCCCACTGGACGGTAGAGAAGACGTCACGGCCCGCTTGGGTGAACCGGCGATTGATTTTCATGGCGACGACCTTGCAGAAATGGTTACGACGAAATCGGATACGACAGGGCGACGGAATCCCTGACGTGGGCGATCGGGTGTCCGACCGCCCACGAGAAGGGCGTTAAGTTATTCGGGCCAGACGCCTGATCGATTAATCGATGGATCGGGCGTCAAGACGCAGCTCGTAGCTGCTTTCGGGCGACAGGTTCGGGTTCTTAAAGACGGTCGGCAACACGTTGCCCGCACCGCCGATGGTGATCGTTTGTGCGGCCCCGTTGACGCCGACGGCCTGGCCCTTCTGGAGCAGGTAAGACCCGATGACGCGCGGCGCGTAGCGCTTGTCGTCGTTCGGGCGTAGTTTCTCGAAACGGCTGTAGTCGATGAGGTAAAGCGTGCCCGGGGTGGTAGCGATGTACGACACGCTGCCCGTGCCCGTGCCGACGCTCTTCGCGCCCATCGGGACGTAGTTGCGGTACTCGTTGGTCACGCCTTGGCCGGGAAATTGTTCGTAGCCGCAGCCGCCGCTGAAAGCTGCCAGGCCTAAGCCGCCGGCCACGAGGAAGAGTGCCGAGAGTCGCATGTCATTGCTCCGAAAGAAAAGTCTGCTCAAAACGCCCGTCGCCCGAGCCGGTCCCGGCGGCGCTCACCGCTGATAGTAGATCTCGAAGCGGTGCGTCGGATCGATCGGCTGAACGATTGTGGGCTTTTCGCCCTTATCAGACGTCGCGCTGTAGACGACGCCTTTCAATTCCGGGTCCAGTCGCACGACCAGCCCGCCGACGGTGGCGGGCAGTTGGGCGGTGTGGATCAGGGTGTTGTCGGTGGCGTCGACGATTTTGATCCAGCCGCCGTTGGTCACGATCAGCGACAGCGGCGGCTGGCCGACGCCGGCCATTTCGTAGGTTTTTTCGATAATCGGCACCTTCAGGTCGGCCTTGTGCGGGTCGTCCTTGGAGGTGTGCTGGCAGCCGGCGGCGGCGAGAACCGACAATGCGAAGAGGGAAAGGGTGGTTTTCATGACGTTCATCCTTAGCCGTCGAGATGGCCAGTTTAAAGTTCGCATCAACATCGAGTCTTAAAGAGTTACTCCGCCGATGGCCGCGTTACAGCCTTACTCGGCGGGCGGGTGTTCGGTACGAAAGTCACAACAAAATGGTGCGTCGGATCAATGCCGACCAATTCCACTTCCGCGGTGCCTTCCACTTCCGTGTTGCCTTTCACGGACAATTGTGTCGTGGCCGCGTGAACTACGACCAATGCTTTTCGTTTTCCGTCAAGCCGCAGCATGGGCGATCCACTGACCATTCCATCACTTAAATCGATGAAGAAAATTTTGCTGCGTGCGGTGGTGTCGATCACGGTGAGCCGACCCGGCTGCGATGCAATGAAAGCCATTGGCGGGTAGCCAACCAAGATCGCGTTTGGGTCTTCCAGCCACGTGGCCGGCCCTTTTGGTGTCGCACACCCGCCGATGAAGAGGGCGGTTGCCAAGGTTGTGATGATCGCTTTTCGCATCCCCTTTGGCCTTTCTAGTCCACCATCGGCAGCGTCAGCCCCGCCTGGTCCTGGTATTTGCCGCCCTTGTCGGCGTAGCTGACCGCACACACGCGGTCGGCCTTGAGGAATACCATCTGGGCGATGCCTTCGTTGGCGTAAATCTTGGCCGGCAGGGGCGTTGTATTGCTGATTTCGATCGTCACCTTGCCGCGCCATTCCGGCTCCAGCGGCGTGACGTTCACGATAATGCCGCAGCGGGCGTACGTGCTTTTGCCCACGCAGATCGCCAGCACATTACGCGGGATGTGGAACACTTCCACCGTCTCGCACAATGCGAAGCTGTTCGGCGGGATGATCACGTGATCGCGGCCGGTGTTTTTGGTGTCGACGGTGACGAACAGGTCGTCCGTGAACGCCTTCGGGTCCACCACGGCCTGCCCGCCGGTGCGGCTGACGTTGGTGAAGATCTTGAACGCCGTGCCGACGCGCACGTCGTAGCCGTAACTGCTGACGCCGTAGCTGATTCGGCCGTTGCGTTTGACGTTTTCCTCGAACGGCTCGATGCCGACGAGTTCACGGATTTGGCTGTCGCACAGAACGCCCATGATGGCTGACTCCTTCGATTCGGCCTGTCCCGCACCACTTATCGGCGGGACGTCAAACTCTACACAAGATATTGTGGATCGTAAAATGAAAAGCGCTAAATGTAGCGCTATCCGGAGCTAAACGAAACGCATCTCAAACGATAACAGGACGTTAAGACAAGAAAGCAATTTTTCCGCTGGCGGATCAAGTTGTTCACGGGCTGTGCACGGCCGTCGCAGGTGGTAGGATCGGGCGTTTCCGGGCAAGGTCGATAACGCTTTTGGCTAATCTTTTTTCATCAATTCTAGATCAAACCGAGGCCCTCGGGCAGATCGACGCGGCGCTGCGGGCCGGCCGCCTGCCGCACGGCGTGATTTTCGCCGGCCCGCCCGGCGTCGGGAAGGCCACCACCGCCACGGCTCTGGCGAAACGGTTCCTGTGCAACGACGGCGAAGACGCCTACGCCATGGGCCTGATCGACGCCGGCACGCACCCGGATTACCACGTGATTACGAAGGAACTGGTCCGTCTCACCAGCAAAACCAGCAAGGCCACCACGCTGTCCATCGACGTGATTCGCGATCACCTGGTTGCCCCTGCCATGAAAAAGACGGTGGTGGGGCAGGGGAAGGTTTTTATCGTCGAAGAAGCCGACCTGATGCAGCCGGCGGCGCAGAACGCGATTCTGAAAACGCTGGAAGAACCCGCCGGGCGGACGCTGATTATCCTGCTGACGCCCAAGCCGGAAGACCTGCTGCAGACGATCCGGTCGCGGGCGCAGGTGTTCCGGTTCGGGGCCTTGTCCGACAAAACGGTGTTAAACGGGCTGAAACTGCGGGGCGTCGAGCCGAAGCTGGCCGAGCAGGCGACGCGGATCGCCGACGGGTCGCTGGGATTGGCCCTGAAATGGACGAACGACGGCGTGACCGAGCGCAGCCGCGACCTGTTCGCCCACCTCGACGGCCTGCTGCTGGCCCGGCCGACGGCTGACCTGGCGGATTGGTTCAAAACCGCGTCGGACGCGTACGCCACGAAGCAGCTCGAGCACGACGAACTGGCCAGCAAAGACCGCGCGACCCGCGACGGCCTGGGCGTCTACCTTCGCCTCACGGCCCGGCATTTTCAGGCCGCCCTGCGCACCGAATCGAACGGCGACGCCCTGGAACGCCTGTGCGGCGGGATCGACAGCGTCGTGCGCTGTGAGCAATACCTCGACGGGAACGTGAACATCGCCCTGGCGTTGCAGCAGTTGGGTGCGACGCTACAAACGCTGTTCGTACGGTGATAGTAATTTGAGCCGCGGGTGTAAACCCGCGCGGCAGACGATGTCGCGCCGCGGCGGCTTCGTCTGGGCGGGGAACGCCACGCGGGTTTACACCCGCGGCTCAAAACCGTGCGCGTCAGGGCAAGTGGCCGCGTCGCGAGCCCGCGGCGACGTGTCATCGTTTTCGCGTGGGTTTACACCCGCGGCCACCCGCGGTTACGCTGTAAGGTCTATCATTAATGACTGCTTCGTGGGCGTCGTCGGTTCTCGACGCGCACGCGAGCGACACGGAATCAAAGCGTTTATGTCCGATAAAACCGAACACCCGCCGCTCCCCGAAGCCTTCGCCGCCCTCGGCGTGCGCAACAGTATCCTCAAAGGCCTGGCCGATATCGGCTTCACGCAGCCGTCGGAAATCCAGCAGCTGCTGATCCCCCGCGCGCTGGCCGGCGTCGACATTCTCGGCCAGGCCCGCACCGGCACGGGCAAGACGGCCGCGTTCGGCATTCCCGTGCTCTGCCGGGTCGACCGCGGCGGCCTGACGCAGTGCCTGATCCTCACGCCCACGCGCGAACTGGCCGTGCAAGTCAGTGAGGATTTGCGCCGCTACGCCAGCCATACGCCGATCAAGGTCATCGCCGTCTACGGCGGGCAGAAGATCCAGGGCGACATCAAGGCCCTGCAGGGCCGGCCGGAAGTGGTCGTCGGCACGCCGGGCCGAGTGATCGACCTGCTCGACCGCGGCCTGCTGAAGCTGAACGACATCCGCTTCATCGTACTGGACGAAGTCGACCGCATGCTCGACATCGGCTTCCGCGAAGACATCCGCAATATCCTCAGCCGTTTGAAAGGCATGCGCCGCCAAGCCCCCGGCGACAAAAGCAAGGGGCAAGGATTCCGTGAAACCGAACGCGACGAGGTCAAAGCCCTCGAAGCCGACCTGTTCGTTGATTACACCGGCACCGAAGGCGGCAACCGCGCCATCGACACCGGCCACAGCGCCAACGGCGAGGATTCTGCCCCCAAGGCGCATCCCCCCGGCCACCAGACGATTTTCGTCAGCGCCACGTTCACCGAAGAAATCGAACGCCTGGCCCGCCGTTACATGAAGGAGCCGGTCGAGAAGCTGATCGCCCCTGGCGCCGACGAGAAGCCGACGGTCGACAAGGTCGAGCAGTACTATCTCTCGGCCGAGCCGTGGGATAAGTACAAGCTGCTGCGGCTCTTGCTGAAGCGCGAGCAGCCGGAGTTGGCCATCATCTTCTGCCGCACGAAGCACGGGGCGGAGAAGCTGGCCAAAAATCTGCACCACGACGGCATCAGCTGCCGGGAAATCCACGGGAATCTGGCCCAGAACAAGCGCGACAGCGTGATGAAGGGCTTTAAGGGCGGCAAGTTCGACGTGCTGGTGGCCACCGACCTGGCCAGCCGCGGCATCGACGTGTCGGGCATCACGCACATCATCAATTACGACGTACCGGAAGACCCGGACATCTACGTCCACCGCATCGGCCGAACGGCCCGCATGGGGGCGGGCGGGAAGGCGTACATGTTCGTCACCCGCGAGCAGGGCGACGAGCTGACGCGGATCGAAAATACGATCAACATGGTGATACCGGTCGACACAGTCGAAGGGTTTGTGCCGCGTCCGCCGCCGGAGCGGGCCCCGATGTTCCCGCCGAACCCCAATAGTGCTTCTGGCACCGGCCCCGGCGGCCAGCCGGGTGCGACGGCGGCCGCGGCCCCGGACAAGCCAGCGGAGCCGGATAAAAATTCGATGCGGCTCGGCGCGAAATTGCCGTCGCGTCGGCGGCGTCGTTAATTCGGTGGCCATCCGGCAAGTCGGCGGGCTCAGATGCCGATGACAGCAGGGGCGTTCGCCTACACTGTCGCTCGGGCCACCGGTTTCTGGATTGATGCACGTGACGCGATCTATCAACTTCTTCGTCGAATCATTGGAATCCCGGCGCCTGCGGGCCGCGTTCTCGCCGTCGCCGGCTGAACAGTACGCGGTGGAGCTGATCAACCGCGCCCGGGCCAACCCCGTCGCCGAGGCCCAGCGGTACGTCAATTACGACGACCAGCAGGGCCACGTCTTCAACGGCGACCTCAACGAAGGCCTGCCCGCCGGCACGATCAGTCCTGACCCGAAGCAGCCGCTGGCGATCAACCCGCAACTGACCGACGCCGCCCGCGGCCATTCGAACTGGATGATCGCCAACAGCACCTTCAGCCACAGCGGCGCGAACGGCTCGGACGGCGGCGCCCGCATGAACGCGGCCGGCTACCCCGCGGGCAACTGGGGCGAAAACCTCGCCATCAATGCCTCCAGCGGCACGCTCGACCCGACCACGGTCGCGTCCCAGCAGCAAACCAGCCTGTTCACCGACCAGACCATCAACCTGCGCGGCCATCGCACCAACATGATGGAGCCGACCCGCAATGAAATCGGCGTCGGCTTCGTCAGCGGCCCCTACAACTACCCCGGCTACGGCGCGGTGAACGCCATCGTCAGCACGCACGACACCGCATCGGCCGGGCGGCTCTTGCTGACGGGCGTCGCCTTCACCGACGCAGTCAATGACGACGATTTCTACACCCCCGGCGAAGGCCTCGGCGACATCACCGTCATCGCTAGAAGCCGGTCGGGCAACGCCATGTACACCGCCCACACGTGGGCCAGCGGCGGCTATTCGCTGGAACTGCCCGCCGGCACCTACGACATCACCGGCAGCGGCCCCGGGCTGGACGCGGTCATCGCCTACTCGGGCGTGACGGTCGATTCACAGAACGTCAAAAAGGACTTTATCACCGGCGGCAGCGGCTCCGAGGGCGCGACGCTGCAGACGGGTTACGCCAAAGTCCGCCGACGCTCGCTCATCGCCTACGGCACCGACGGCAAAGACGTGATCGGCGCGTACTTCGACGACAGCACGAACCAGTACGTCCTCGGCATCAACGGCGTCGTCACCCGCCACCCGGGCGACGAAATCAAGTCCGTCGTCGTCTTCGCCGCGGCGGCGGCCGACCGCGTCGTCATCGGCGCCGGCGTCGCCCGCAGCTACGTCGAGGGCGGGCCCGGCAAAGACACCCTCATCGGCGGCGGCGGCGCGGACACCCTGTACGGCAACGGCGGCATCGACCGCATCGAAGGCAACGGCGGCAACGACGTGCTCGTCGGCGAAAACAGCAACGACCTGATCTACGGCGGCCTGGGCAATGACCGCATCTACGGCGGCTTCGGCAGCGACACCATCGACGCCGGCGGCGGCAACGACCGCGTCTGGGGCGGCCTGGGCAACGACGAAATCTCCGGCGGCAAAGGCCGCGACTACCTGATCGGCGAAGGCAGCGCCGACACCCTCAACGGCAACGCCCACGCCGATACCGCCGACGCCGACCCCGACGACACCCGCATCGCCATCGAAGTGCTGATCTGATCCACGGCGCAACGTCTCTGCGCCTCTGCCGTCACGCGAAGCCCAGCACCGGGTGCGGCTGATACGGCGCTTCCAGCCGCGCGACCTCATCGGCCGACAAGCTGACGTCCACCGCCGCGATCGCGTCCGGCAGGTGATGTTCTTTCGTCGCCCCCACGATCGGCGACGACACGCCCGGCTTTCCCAGCAGCCACGCCAGTGCCACCCGCGCCCGCGGCAGCCCGCGCGCCTCGGCCACTGCGCCGAGCGTATCAATGACTGCCTTGTCTGCCGCTTCGGTTTTGGCGTAAAGCGTTTTGCCGAACGCGTCCCCTTCCGAGCGGGCCGTGTCGTCCTGCTTCCACGGCCGCGCGAGTTTGCCGCGGGCGAGCGGGCTCCAAGGGATCACGCCGATGCCCTGGTCGACGCACAAGCCGATCATTTCGCGTTCTTCCTCGCGGTAGAGCAGGTTGTAATGGTTCTGCATCGACACGAACCGCGTCCAGCCGTTCAGGTCGGCGGTATAGAGCGCCTGCGCGAACTGCCAGGCGTACATGCTGCTGGCCCCGATGTACCGCGCCTTGCCGGCCTTGACGACGTCGTGCAGTGCTTCCATCGTTTCTTCGATCGGCGTCTGACTGTCCCAGCGGTGCGTCTGGTAGAGGTCGACGTAGTCGGTGCCGAGGCGGGTCAGGCTGGCGTCGATTTCCTGAAAAATCGCTTTACGCGACAGCCCCGCGCCGTTCGGCCCCGGCCGCATGCGGCCGTGCACTTTGGTGGCCAGCACGTAGTCCTCGCGCCGGGCGAACTCGCGCAGGAGCTTGCCGACGATCTCCTCGCTCGTGCCGTCGGAATAGACGTTGGCGGTGTCGAAGAAGTTGATGCCGCCGTCGAACGCCTGCTTAAAGAACGGCCGGCTGGCGGCCTCGTCCATCGACCACGGGTGCGCCCCGCGGTCCGGCAGGCCGTAACTCATGCAGCCCAGACAAATCCGAGACACTTCAAGGCCGGTCTGGCCGAGGCGGGTGTAGGTCATTGGCTTTTCCCATTCCAAAGAGTGAGCCGCAGATGGCCGCGGATGAACGCAGATATTGCGACAAACCCCTTATTTCGCCTTCTTATCTGCGTTCATCCGCGTTCATCTGCGGCTACTTTTCTATTCCGCGACGCGAATCACGATTTTCCCGAAGTGCGACCCGCTCGCCAAGTGCCGGTACGCGTCGGTGGCCTGTTCGAAGTCGAACACGCGGTCGATGACGGGTTTGATGGCATTCGCCACGATCGCCCGGTTCATCGCCTCGAACGCGTCGCGGCTGCCGACGTAGACGCCGCGGAGGGTGATGGCCCGCGTGAGCAGGCGCAGCGGGTTGATCTGGCCTTGCGTGAGGACGCCGATGAGGTGGACCTGCCCTCCGCGGGCGACGGCGGTGAGGCTCTGGTCCATGGTGCCACCGCCGCCGACTTCGACGACGTGGTCGACGCCGCGGCCGTCGGTGATCTGCTGAACCGCACGGCCCCACTCGGGCGTCGACGTGTAGTTGATGCCGTCCGTCGCCCCGAGCGTTTTCGCCCGCGCCAGCTTTTCGTCCGATGACGACGTCGCGATGACGCGTGCGCCGGCGGCCTTGGCGAATTGAATGGCGAAAACGCTGACGCCGCCCGTGCCGAGCGTCAACACGGTTTCGCCGGCGACGAGCGGCCGGTCGCCGAACAGCGCCGCCCAAGCCGTGACGGCGGCGCACGGCAGGGTGGCGGCCTCTTCGAACGAAAGCGAATCGGGCAGCTTCACCACGCCGTTGGCGTCAAGGACGACTTCCTCGGCCAGCACGCCGTCGAGGTCGCCGCCGAGCGCACAGGGCGGAATGCTGTCACTCGGCGGGCCGCCGAGCCATTTTTGGTGGAAAATGCCCGCGACGCGATCGCCCGGCCGCACGCGCGTGACGCCGTCTCCCACCGCCACAACGTCGCCCGCCCCGTCCGAGCAAGGCACCAGCCCGGCCCGCGGCGGCTGGTTGCCGTACTTGCCGGCGGCGATCATCAAATCGCGGTAATTCAGCGACACCGCCCGCACGCGCACTTTCACTTGCCCGGGGCCGGGCGCGGGCGATGGCGCGTCCGTGAGCGTCAGGTCCTCGATCTTCGTCGCGGTCGGCAAGCGGTACAGGCGCATGCGGCATCGTAGGCAGGGTGCGATCGATCAACGCCCCGGCCGGCGTCGACGAAACTCAATCACGCTAACGGCAACGCGCCGTCGTCTTTCTTCGGCAGGTCGATCACCACGCGCGGCGGCGCGGCGGCCGCGGGCGTCGGTGACATCGGCTCGCTCCGCGGCACGGCCGCGGTCGGTTCGCCACGCGGCGTCGCCGGCTCTCCTGACGACGGCGTGACAGCCGACTTCGCCGTCTCGCCGCCGTGGCGGAAGTCGGCCGCGTTTTTCAATTCGTCGGCCATCTCACCCACGCGCAGGCCGCCGACGTACAGCACCGTCAGCACCAGTCCGCCCGCCTGTAGAAGCCCGATGACCACGCCCGTCAGCACCTGCCCGGCCGGGCTGGTGTAGAGCATCAGGCGCAGCGTGTAGAGCAGCACGATCAGCAGCAGGCACCCGAACACGCCCCAGAACGGCGTACGGCTGCGGATGCGTTGCGGGTGGGCCAGGCAGTAGAAGAAAAACGTGCCCAGCAGCAGCGTCATGCCGTCGAACATGAAGAACGGCAACACGGTCTGGACGTAAGTGGTGGATTGGGCGAGCGGCATGTGCGGATATTACCGCGTGAAGAACGTGAGTAGAGCACAATTGCTTTGCTTTCGAGCGCGTTTCCGCAAACCGTGTCGCGTCCGGATGCGTGTTTGCTTCGTTGGGGTGGCCGTTTAAACGGCCACCCCCGATGCAGGCTTGCCTCGCGTCTGCGGGTGCCACACACCATCGAAACGGTGGTCACTCTAAGGTCGCTCGCGCACCAATAGTTCGAACGGTTTGTTCGCCCAGGTGATCGGGGCCGGGCGGTCGGGGGCGATGACTTGGCGGCGATAGCCGGGCGGAACGGGGCCGAGGGCCTTGGGGTCGTCGATCGCGCGGACGATTGCGTCGCCGACAGGCGGACCGCCCGGCGGCGTCAGCACCAGTTGCCAGGCCCACAGATCGACGGGCGGCACGCCGTACGGCGCGGGCTCGGCGTTGACCTGCAGCGTGCCGCCGCCGACGACGCGCAGGGCGGCGCTTGCGGAGACGCGCGTGTTGTCGCCGGTCGTGTCGGCGGCGAACGCGCTGACGTACGGCCAGGTGCCGGCCAGGCCGACGGCGAGGGGGGCGGTGATCAGCACGAACGCCTGGACACCGGCCCAGCGGATCGTGGACAACGCCCACACGCCCAGCAGCCCCAGCACCGTGGCCGGCAGCAGGGCGAAGCGGGCGTATTCCGACGGCTTGCCGGCAGCGAACAGGAAAAACTGCAGCAGCACCAGCGCCGTCGGGATCGCCAGCAAAATGCCCAAGGCCGTTGTGCGACTGCGGCGCGTGACGGCGACGAGCAATCCGCCGGCCGCCAGCGCCAGGGCCGGCCAACTCATCGCCTCCAGCAGCCGCCAACTGCCGTCGAACAGGACGTCCGACACGGTGCCGACCGCGTACATCGCACGGCTGTTGCCCAGGTTCGACGCCAGCACCGGGTCGCGATAAATCGCGTGGACGACGACGTACGGGTTCGTCGCCGCGAACACGAAAGCGGCGGCGGCCAGGGCCGTCAGCAGGGCGATGACGCGGGCCGACGGCGAATCACGTCCGCGGTCGATCGGCGCGGCGCGGGGCAGGAAGACCATAGACAGCGGGATCACCAGCGCCAGCACCGCCGACAGCACCATGCCCGCCGCCAGGCCGGCGCACGCGCCGCAGAGCAGGGCGTCGCGCGTCTTACCGGTTCGCACCCAGCGCGCGCCGGCGAGCGCAGTGGCGAGAATCAACGCCGTCCCGGCCAGGTGCGGCTTGGCCTCGTGGGCCAGGGCGAACACCACCGGCAGCGCCCCCACGACGCCCGCCCCGCACGCGGCCGCGGTTTCGCTGCCGGTAAGCCGCCAGGCGATCATCGCCGCCAGCGTCATCGTCAGCACGTACGCGGCCAGAGTGTACAGTCGGGCGACGACGTAAAAGCGTCCGAAGGCCTCCGGGCGGTCGTAGTAAAACGCCTTGTCCGCCCGCACGTCCACCCAGCCGGCGAGGCCGGCGAGCTTCAGCAGGCCGCCGACGGGGTAAATCCAGGCGCCGCCGTACTGGTACAAACGCGGGTCCAGCTGACCGGCGGCCGGGTTCATCTGCTGCAGGGCCATGAAGGTGATCATCTCGTCCGGCTGGTGGCTGAAGAGCCGGTACCGGCGGACGATCTCGGCCCGCGCGGCGTCGGTGGCGTTCAGCACCGTCGGGTCGGCGGACTTCGTAAGCGGGTCGCGGTCGACGTCCGCGCCGCGCGTGGCGTCCACGCGCTCGGCGTCGAAGGCCGCCAACGTTTTGCCGTCCCAGGCGGAGCGGGTGGCGAACAGCGTCGCGTCCGCCGCGGACGACGGCAAACCCCAATCCACGCCCGCCAACGCAACGGCCGTCAGGCAGGCGATCCAACAGACTCGCCACAAGATCGAGGGCATTCAGAACCTTCAGCCAACAACACGGAAAGATCGAGCCTCGCACTTTAGCACTGACCCGGCCCGTGGGAAATCGGCCGGGTGCGAAGCCGGTTGGCGACTTACGTGCGGAAGATTCACCACGGAGGCACGGAGACACGGAGGAAGGCAAAGCGGGATGGAGGTTCTGATGAGGCGTACCGATCGTTATGCGGCGATTTTCTCAAAAGCGGTGCCACAGAACGAACCCGTTGCCTCACGCATTCCTCATTTTCTTCCTCCGTGTCTCCGTGCCTCCG
>DASVSC010000299.1:0-1600 GCA_036388295.1 Tepidisphaeraceae bacterium
CCCGACCTTTATGATCAAGCCGATGCCGCGGGGGCCGATCGGAAATCGGACGAGAACCCTTGGCACACCGTCACGCGCTGGCTGATCGTCATTAACGTCGCGTTTTTCGTCATCGACGCCGGCCTCGCGATCGCCGGCTACGGCCGGGCAATGGTGCGGCACGACGGCGAGCCGATCGTTCAGCAGCTAAGCAACGGCCGCCTCGGGCTGATCGGGCAGCCGGTGCTGACGTCGTTCGGCTACTTCTCGGTCGACCTCGCCATCGTCGGCAAGCAACTCTGGCGGTTCTTTACCTACCAGTTCGTGCACGCGAACGTCGAGCACGTTCTGCTCAACATGGTCGGCCTGTTGCTGGCCGGGCCGCTGGTGGAATCGCGCATGGGCCGTGGCCGGTACCTGCTGTTCTATCTGATTTGCGGCGCGGCCGGGCCGCTGGCGCACATCGCGCTGTCGATGATGGGCCTGATGCAGATGAGCCTGTTCACGCCCCTCGTCGGCGCCTCGGCCAGCATTTACGGCGTGCTGGTCGCGGCCGCACGCATCGCGCCGGATGAAGTCGTCATGCTGGCCGTCCCGCCGGTCGACGTGAAGCTGAAAAACTTCGTCCTCGTCATGATCGGCCTGAGCCTGGCCGCCGTTCTCTGGCGATGGCAGAACGCCGGCGGGCACGCGGCGCATCTCGGCGGCGCAGTGGCCGGCTACTTTCTCAGCCGCCGGTTCGCGGCGGGGCGAAATGCGTTGGCGGCCGGCACGTGAAGACACGTCAAAAGCGTCTTCCACTTCATCGTTCCACGACCGCAGGTCATCCTTCGTCCGGCATGGCCGCTTAAGCGGCCATGGCCTCTGCACTACACAGACCGGTCGCGTGTGAAGAAGACTGAACCCGCACGCCGTCTTACAGGGTGAGGGTCATGACCCGTTTTGCCGTGTACGTAGACCCGACGTTGACGGCGCGAATGCGACCGATATGCACGTCGGCCGTCGAATGCGTGTGGCCGCAGAGCACGTGGGTGACGCGCGGGTCGGCGGCAAGGGCCTCGCCCAGGCGCGGGCTGCCGAAGTACGCCCGGGCGAAATCGAGTGCCGGCGACCGCCGCGGCGGCAGCAGTTCCGCGAACGGGACATGATGCACCGCCGCGACGACTTTCGGAGCGGTCACCGAAGTTAAGGATTGCCGTAAGCGCGCGACGCGCTCGTTCAGAAACGCTACATCGCTCCGCCCCAGTTTGATGTGCTTGCCGTCGTTCCAGCGGACGACGATGTCCCTCGCCGATTCCGGAACGTCGTCGCCGAGCAGATGCGTGAACTCGCTCAAGCGTTCGGCCGCGCCGGGTGACACTTTGGCTTCATAGAAGCGAGAAGGGATCTGGAGATCGGCCGGTGCGTAGCCGTAGTCGTACCAGCCGACGCTGCCGATGACGGCGACGCCGTCTCGCTCGTACGGGTCGGTTTCCAGCCAGCGCCAGCCAGCGTTGCGCACCCGGCGGGGCAGTTCCTCATGGAACAGTGCGTAGCTGTCGGGCTTGGCCGTCCAGAGTTCGTGGTTGCCGGCGACGAAGAGCTTGTCGCCATCGAATCGAATGCCGGCCAGCGCGCGCTC
>DASVSC010000300.1:0-3650 GCA_036388295.1 Tepidisphaeraceae bacterium
TCCGCCACCGCCGTTGCGGTCGCGGCCTGGCCCTGGTCCAGCAACGGAATCGGCAGCGACACGGCCGGCCCGACGCCCCAGCCGCCGTCGCTTTCGCGCTCGGCCGCCGCGCCGAGTTCCAGTTCCGGGAAGAGCCCGAACGATCGACGAATGCCGAGCGTCTGCGCGGCCGCCGTCACGCCCTGTTTCTCGACCGCCAGATCGAGGCTCTTTTCGATCGCCCGCCGTTCGGCGTCGGCGGTGCTGATTTCCTCGGCCGGCAACTCGGGCAGGCGCGGCAGGGCGGTCCACTGGGTGTCCGGGCCCCAGACGCCCAGCAGTTCGCCGAACCGTTCGCGGCTGTCGAGCGCCATGGCCTCCGCCCGCGCGAAGTCGACCTTCGCCTGCTCATACGCCGCGCGCTCGGTAGCGAAGGCGAGATCGGACACGTTGCCCGCGGTGTGCAGCCGCTTGGCGAAATCGAACGCGGCCGCCGCGGCGTCGGTGACAGTGCGCCGCATCTCCAGCGTCTGCGCGTCGGCGACGTGCGTGTAGAACGCGGCGCGTGTCCGGCTGGCCAGATCAATGGCGGCGGCGGTCACGCGAAGCTTCGCCGACTCGAACTGCCCCTCGGCCACGCGTCGGCGGAGCGGGATCAGGAAGACGTCGAGGAAATCAGCGACGACCGCCATTTCAAGGGTCGTCCCTTCGCCGCGCGTGCCGAACTTCAGGTCCGCGTCGAATACCGGGTTCCTCAGCAGCCCGGCCTGCACGACGTCCGCCTGCGCCACGCCCAGGTCTTCGTACGTCGCCTGCAGCCGGCGGTTGTTGAGCAGGGCGATTTGCACGGCACGGTCAGCATCCAGGCTCTGGCCGAGCAGTTCTCGAACGGCCGTTGTGGCCGACGCGTCATCGTTCGACTGTCGGTTCCATTGGACACGCTGGCCGGTCCGGTCGAGAACGATCCGATGGACGTCGGCAAAGCCGGCATCTTTCGGCACTGTGCCGCACCCGCCCAATACGCCAGCTGACGCCAGCAGTGCGGTGACGGGTTTGAAGTAGATCAGGCGCATCAGTTCGCTCCCTTCTCGACGAGGCGCATCCCGCACTTCGGGCACGCGATGGCCCGGTCGGAGGTCACCTCCGGGTGCATCGGGCAGACGTAAGCGACGGATGGCCGCGTGGCCGGCGCGGTGGCGGGTTCGAGCGACAGGGTTTGGGAGGGAACGGCGACGGGCGCCTGCGGCGCGTCCGGATGGGCCGGATGGTCGAGGGCAAGTACTAAAGGCGTTGGTCGCGCGCAGCCTGCAATCAATGCGGCCAGCGCGGCGACGGCGTAATGGGTTTTCATTGATCGAATCTCGTGAGAGGAAGTCGTCCGGGGACCGCCGCAGGCCTGCGGGCCAACGGCGCAACGGAACCGCCGCCCGGCCGACAAAGTCGGCCGGGCTGTTCAAACGAAATGTCCGATCAGGTCGTGAGTGAACAGGCGAGGTCGAGCAAAGTCGACGGCGGCGAAGGGGGCGGTAACGCCATCGGGTCCGTGCAAGGCCGGCTGGTGCCGGCCGTCAGGGAGAACGCGTTCAGGAACAAGGCCACGAACAAGTGGGGCACGGGCGCTGGCTTGAAAGCCACGGCATTCAGCGTCGTCGACGGCGTGGCCAGGGAGGCGGAGCCGGTGCAGTGCGGGCAATCGTGGCCGTTGTGGTCATGCGGGCGTTCGTGCTGCTCGCTGCCTTGGGCCGTTTCGGTGGCGCTCTGGCAGCAGGCGTGGGGATCGTTTGCCGTTGTCGCCGGGGCGGTCACGGGCGAGGTCGTGCGGGCGCAGGCGCAATACGTGCTGGCCAGGCAGACCATCAGGGCGATCAGAAGGGTTCGCACGCGCGTCACGGTTGACGCAACTGTAGGGCGTCCGCGGGCATCGTCAACGCGTCTCGGCCGTTGCGACACGCGGCCGCGATCGATTACACTCATCGGGCGGTTCTCATTCAGGAGCGGGCCATGACGCGGGGCAGTCGTTCAACTTCGTTCACGGTCGCGCTTTATGTGAATGCCGCGGCGATGGGGCTGATCGGCCTGGGCCTGCTGACGCGCGACGGCGGCCCGTCACTGTTGCCGGCCGCCGTGGCGCAGCAAGCGCCCCAGCCGATCGCCGGCGGGGCGGGCCTGTTCCTGATGCCCGCCCAACTGTCGACCAACGCCTGGGGCTGCTACGTCATGGACGTCGACCGCCAGACGCTGCTGGTCTACCAGTACCAGTCCGGCGGCACGATGCTTAAGCTCCTGGCGGCCCGCGATTTCACGTACGACCGCCGCTTGCGCAACTTCAACACCGACCCCAAGCCCGGCGACATCAAGGCGATGACCGACGCCGAGCAGGCAAAAACCCAGCCGACGCCCTAGGCGAACGGCGATTGCCGCGTGTAGAATGTCGAATGGCGCGAGTGCGGGCCGGATTGGCCCTGCGAACCGAATTGATTTCTAATCGACCGTCGACGTTGTTTGATCGACCTTCGATCCTGTGAGGACACCGCAATGATGGCCAAGATGTTTTACACGCTGGACGAAACCAAGGCGGCCCTTGGCAAGGACGACGACGCCATCAAACGCCTCACCAGCGACGGCCGCCTGCGCGAGTTCCGCGACGGCCCGCGCCTGATGTACAAGGCCGATCAGGTCGACACCCTGAGGCGCGACCTCGAAAGCGGTGCCGACGAAATCCCACTCGGCCCGAGTGACACCGGCGCGCCCATCGGCCTGGTCGATTCCCGCACCGGCAGCGGGCCGGCGATCAGTTTGTCTGACAGCGGCGTGAGCAGCGCCCAGTCGATGAAAGAAGACACGGCCCTGGCGGCCGACCTGGGCCTGAGCGGGTCGATCGGGCTGAGCCAGTCGATCGGTTTAGCCAGCACCAATCCGGGCGGCAGCGTCGCCGGCGGGTCGATGGCGGGCGGCAGCCTGGCCGGGTCGATGGGCGGCATTCCGTCCCCCATGCGCCCCGCGGGCGGCGGCAGCGGCTTGTCGGGCCTGAGCGGCTCGGGCAGCAAGGGCGGCATCAACATTCTCGAAGACGAAGGCGCAGACCCCGCCGCCCAGACTGCCATCACGCCGTCGAACGACTTCGGTGCTGAAGGCATGGGCAGCGGCAGCGGTCTGCTCGACCTGACCCGCGAAAGTGACAACACCAGCCTTGGCGCGGTGCTGGACGAAATCCCTGGCGGCTCCATGTCCGGCGCGAGCTTCGCGGGCGGCAGCCTGGCGGGCACCTTCGCCGGCGGCAGCCTGGCCGGCGGCAATCTGGTGGGCACGCGCGGCGCCGAAACCATCGGCGCGACCGTCAGCAGCAGCGGCCCGCTGCCGGCAATGGCCGGCTCGTCCCGCGTTATCACGCCCCCGAGCTACGTCGAAGCCCGCGACCCGCTCGCCCCGGCCTTCGGCTGGATGGCCGGCCTGACGACACTGTTCGCCCTGATCGCCCTGCTGGCCCTGTCGGGCGGCGTGTTGAACGTCCGCTCCGGGCTGATTCAGTCGATCGCCGAATACAGCTTCCTCATCATCGCCGGCATCGGTTTGGGTTTGGCAATCATCGGCTTCGTGATCGGCATGATCATGGGGCGCGTCCGGGCCTAAAGGCTTATCAAATCAAGACGAAGCCGCCGCGGACATCGCGG
>DASVSC010000301.1:0-19166 GCA_036388295.1 Tepidisphaeraceae bacterium
TTCCTGGTCAAAGCTGTGCACGCCCCAGCCGAGCTGTTCAATGTACCGGCACATCGGGTCCAGGAACGGCATCGACTGCAGCGTCTGGTTCACGTCATAGCAGGCGTTCGGACCCTTGAAAGTAGTCTGAGCCAGCGGCACGTATTTGCCGTGCTCGTCGCGGCGCAGGACGTAAAACTCCGGCTCGATGCCGAGGTTGAACGTGTAGCCCATTTCCTTAGCCTGCGCCTGCACGTTCTGCAGCATCACGCGCGCGTCGCCGGCATACGGCTTGCCGTGGTGCCAGCAGTCGGCAGGGATCCAGGCGAAGCGCGTGTCCCAGGGGCAGATCACGCAGCCGTCGAGGTCGGGCACGGTCTGGCATTCGTCTTCCTGCGGGCCGACCAGGCCCATGCCTTCGACCGCGCCGACAGTGTAGAGTTCGCCTTCCTCGCACATCTCGTCGAACTTCGCGATCGGCACGCACTTGGCCTTGGGCACGCCGAACACGTCGACGAACGCGGCCAAACAATACTGCACATTGGCGGCGACAAGCTTGGCCTTCACGGACTTCATCTTCTTCGGGTCGGGGGCGGTCATGGGCATCCTTACAACAGGGGTGGAACTTCAGTCAGGGCGCGACGGACGACGTCCGTCAGGGCGTCACCGATTTCTAAAAACAGTCGCTCGCCGTCGTCGGCCGTGGCACGCGACGGGTAGCCGGTCACGCCATTGCGACTGGTCAACGGCACGACGTGCGTAAAGACTTTTCCGGCGGTGCGGTCCGGGTCATCGGCAACAGCGATCAGGTCCTGCCGAACGGCGGCGGGATCGAGGTAAAGCATTAGTGCCGTCTCGGCGCGGTTGGCGTGGAAGTCGGCGGCGTCGTCGATGAACTGCTGCCAAACGCTCGGCGTCAGGTCGAACGTGCTGCGCACGCCGATCATGAAGTCGCCGCCGTTCTCGGCTTCGGCGAATCGGAGATGATCAATCGCGCACCGCGCGGCCGGCACGTTGCCCCAGTGGCTGTTGACCAGCATCAGCCGTTTGAACCCGCTGGCCCGGACGAAGCGGGTGATCTCGCGCAGCGTCGCGATCAACGTCTCGGAAAAAACGGAAACGGTGCCCGGCCATTGCGCGGTGTGACCGAGAGAACAGCCGTACGTCACGGGTGGCAGCACGGGCACGGCGGTTTTGGCCGACGCGTAGGCGCAGAACGCTTGAGCCAAGACGGTGTCGACGTTCAGCGGCAAGTGGGGGCCGTGCTGCTCGGTCGCGCCGAGCGGCAGCAATGCCAGATTCGTGCCGCCCGACACAAGCGCACCGACCTCCGGCCAAGTCATCTGATCCCAAAACAACGGCACACCGCCGGCGGTGGCGGTGACGCGGTCGATCCAACTGTTCACGGTCGAGCCCCTTCCGGGCCTCTGCCTTCGATCCGTCCGTGGCCCGGCGACGCTGCAACCCGCGTACCACGTCAGGGCCGCGCAGACAGCCAATAGCAAAATCGCAGCAGGAGGCCGTCCGCCGGATTGTCACGTCCCATGGCATCGTTCGAATCCCGAATGGATCAGCCTCCGCCGCTGCCTGTTGAATGTGCAGCGACTGTGTCCGCCACGCCGAATGTTCAATCCGTGTGCACCTCACCGGCGAGTTTCGCGTGCGGTGCGAGTGGCATCGATCTTGCAGCATGACGGCAGACAGCTTGATCCCGCCGCACGGCGTAGGTGGACGCAAAGTCGCCACCGAGTTTCGGCCCGTCCCAAAAGCGTTCGCGCTTGCTGGCGTCGGCCGTCCGATCAACTTCGCACTGGGAGTCGATTCGCCCGAGCGAACCGCGATCAGTCGCCTAGCCTTCGATCCGATCCGGCGTCGCCGAAAGTTCCGTCCGCGTCCCATCCGTTCGTCACCATCTACTACTGAGGAAGTCGCATGCGTTCGATGCTCAACGCCTGTCGTGTCCTGTTCTCCGCCGCCGTCCTCGGGCCCGTTTTGGGCCTCGCCACTGTCGCCCCGGCCGCGACGCTGAAGATTGCCTATTCCGATTGGCCCGGCTGGTCCGCGCTCGACGTCACCAAGGAAAAAGGCTTCTTCAAAGAGGCCGGCGTCGACGTCGAACTCGTTTGGATGGAATACCTGCCCAGCATGGAGGCGCTGGCGGCCGGCAAGGTCGACGCCGTCACCTGCACCAACGGCGACGCCATGGTCACCGGCGCGACCGGCAAGCCCAGCAAGTGCATCGTCCTGACCGATTACAGCAACGGCAACGACATGATCGTCGGCAAGCCGGGCATTAACTCGATCAAAGACCTCAAGGGCAAAAAGATCGGCCTGGAACTGAACCTGGTCGAACACCTGTTGCTGCTCAAGGGCCTGGAAGCCAACGGCATGACTGAAGCCGACGTGACGATCACGAACGTGCCGACGAACGACACCCCGCAGGCTCTCGCCAGCGGCGGCGTCGACGCGATCGGCGCCTGGTACCCGATCGCCGGGCAGGCCATCAAGCAGGTCGCGGGCGCTAAGCCGCTGTTCACCAGCGCCGACGCCAAAGGGCTGATCTACGACGGCATCTTCGTCGCCCCGGAAAGCCTGGCGAAAAACCGGGCCGATTGGGTGAAGGTCGTCGAGGCCTACATCAAGACGGTCGAGTTCATCAAGAACCCCGCGACCCGCGACGAAGCCGTCAAAATCATGGCCGCCCACGTGCAGGTGAACCCGGCCGACTACGCCAAGAACATGGGCGGCACGTACTTCCTGAACTTGGAAGACAACCTCAAGCACTTCACCAAGGGCGACGGCCTGGACAGCGTGTACGGCAGCAGCAAAGTCGCCAACGCGTTCAACGTTAAAAACAACGTCTACAAAGACAGCCAACCCGTTGACGCGTACTTCGATCCGTCGCTGTTGAAGGAAGTCGCGGCGAAGGCAAAGAAATAAGTGCGTTGCAGGCCGGCCCGCGACGTGAGGGCCGTTTCCCCTCGCGTCGCGGGCGTTCGCTTCTCGTAGTTTCATCCTGATGTCCACGCCGTGGCTCGCCGTTCGCCGACCCTTGCCCGCCCGCCGGGCGCTGCCGCTCAAGGCGGTGGCGTTTCTGGTGCCGATCGTGGCCTGGTGCGTGGTGAGCTACGTGCCGTTCGTCTGGCACCCGCAGCGCCTGATTACCGACAGCGGCGGGTCAACGAACTATTCAACAGACCAGCGGCTGGAAAAGGCCGCGTACGAAACGGAACAATCTGAATTAATTAAGGCGGGCCAGCCGCCCATGCGGGCGACGGCCGTGAACCCGATCTTCCTGCCAGCGCCGCACCAGGTCGGCGAAGCGCTCTACAAGGCTTTCACTGAACCGCCCGCACGCAAAGGGACGCCCTGGCTGCACGAACGCATTGGCCACAGCGTTTCGCTGCTATTGAAGGCGTTCGCGCTCGCTTGTCTGTTCGCGGTGCCGCTCGGCTTGATCTGTGGCACGTTCGATTTCTTTTCGAAGCTGATCGAGCCGTTCATCGATTTCATGCGATACCTGCCGGCGCCGGCATTCGGTGCGCTGATGATCGCTATTTTCAGCCTGCAGGACGCGCCGAAAATCGCCGTCATTTTTATCGGCCTGTTTTTCAACATGCTGCTGGTCACCGCCAACACCACCCGCACGCTCGACCCGGCCCTGCTGGAAGCGGCGCAAACGCTCGGGGCGTCGCGTAAGCGGCTCGTCTCGAGCGTCGTCATCCCCGGCGTGCTGCCGCTGCTGTACACCGATTTGCGCATCGCCCTCGGCTTCGGCTGGGTGTACCTCACGATCGCCGAAACCATCGGCGAAATGAGCGGCATCACCGAGTTCATCAATCAGCAAGGCAAGTTCCGCAACTACCCGAACGTCTTCACCGGCATCATCGTGCTCGGCGTGCTGGGCTTCATCACTGACCAGTTCCTAGGCTGGCTCGGCGGCGTGCTGTTCCCGTGGCACTCACGCCGCAAGGCGGGGTGGATTCGGACGTTCGTCCGCCGACTGACGTCGGAACGATCGAACAGCGGGTTCGAGGTGTCGCCGCCGCACGCGGTCGTCGCCAAGCCGGAGGTCAATCGTGTCGACGCTTGAACTGCCGGACTATCGCCAGCAATCGCCCGAGGTGGCTGCCCGTTTCAAACGCCTGCACGAGCGGCCCGTCGTGCTGGAGGCGCGTGCCCTCGGCAAAGTCTTCGACGGCGCGAACGGCCAGGTCGAAGCGCTGCGCGACATCAACTTCACCGTCCACCGCCGCGAAATCATCACCGTCATCGGCCAAAGCGGCTGCGGCAAGAGCACGCTCGTCCGCATCCTCGCCGGGCTGGAACAGCAGTCCAGCGGCCAGCTGTTGCTCGACGGCAAACCCGTCACCGGCCCCGGCCCCGACCGCGGCATGGTCTTCCAGGGCTACACGCTTTTTCCCTGGCTGACGGTGAAGCAGAACGTGATGTTCGGCCTGAGAATGAAGGGCGAATCCAGCCACAGCGCGCAGCGCGACGCGAAGATGTGGGTCGACATCGTCGGCCTGACGCCGTTCCTCGATCACTACCCGCACCAGCTGTCCGGCGGCATGAAACAGCGCGTGGCCATTGCGCGTGCGCTGGCGAATCAGCCGCGCGTGCTGCTGATGGACGAACCGTTCGGCGCGCTCGACGCACAAACGCGCTGCGCGATGCAAACCTACCTGCTGCAGATCTGGAAAAATGTCGACGTGACGATCATCTTCATCACGCACGACCTGGATGAAGCTATTCTGTTGGCCGACCGCGTGCTGGTGCTGGAAGCGCGGCCGGGGCGGATCGCGGAGGTGATCGAAGTCTCCGTGCCGCGGCCGCGGTCGTCGGACCAGATGTTGTCGCCGGAGTTCTTGGCCACACGCCGTAGACTGGACGAATTGATTCATCCGAAAAGTGACCAGCCCATCGAGCGGCCGCACGTGTTCCGTATGACCCTGGTCGGGGATGACGTCGAATAAGGAATCGCTTTCATGACCTTGGTGACCGACCCAAATGCCCACAGCAGCCTCGATGTCGTCCGCGACCAAGTCCACGCGCGACTACGGCAAGCGGACACGTTCGAAGGGAAGGGCGTCTGGATCCGCCGTTGCACGCCGGGTGAAGTCGAAGCCCAGCTCGCACGCCTCGCCGGCCGCATGGCGCAGCGCCTGGAGTTGCCACTGCTCGGCCTGACGATGGCGGTGAAAGACAACATCGACGTCGCCGGCCTGCCGACCACCGCCGCCTGCCCGGCATTCGCGTACACGCCGCAGGTCTCCGCGCCCGTCGTGCAGGCGCTGTGTGACGCCGGCGCGGTCGTTGTGGGCAAAACGAATCTGGACCAATTCGCCACCGGCCTGGTCGGCACGCGCAGCCCGCACGGGGCGTGCGAGAACTTTTACGACCGCCGCTACGTCAGCGGCGGCAGCAGCAGCGGCAGTGCGGTCGCGGTCGCCGCGGGTCTGGCCGACTTCGCCCTCGGCACCGACACCGCCGGCTCCGGCCGTGTGCCGGCGGCGTTTAACAACCTGTACGGCATCAAGCCGAGTTGCGGCCTGCTCAGCACGGTCGGCGTCGTGCCCGCCTGTCGTTCCCTCGACTGCGTCACCGTGCTCGCCCCGACCGCCGCGTTGGCGCAGAAAGTGATGCGGATCGCCGAAGGATTCGATCCGAACGACATCTACTCCCGTTCCCGTCAGGAATTAACCACCGCCTACGCCACGACGCTCCCGCGGGACATTCGCGTCGGCGTGCCGGACGAGGACGACCTGCAGTTCTTCGGTAACGCCGAATACGAACGCCTGTTCGCCGTCGCCTGCGACCGAGTAACGGCCATCGGTGCACGCAAGACGACGATCGATTTCGGCTCTTTCGCCGAGACCGCCCGGCTGCTGTACGAAGGCCCGTGGGTGGCCGAGCGACTGGCGGCGATCAGTGAGTTCTACGACCGCCATGCCGACGAATTGCTGCCCGTCACCCGGCAGATCATCGGCGCCGCGGAACGCATCACGGCCGTCGATGCGTTCCGCGGCATGTACAACCTTCACGCCCTGCGCCGTCAGGCGCGGGCGGAATGGGATCGGATGGACGTCCTGCTGCTGCCGACCGCGGGCACGATCTACACCATTGCCGACGTCGACGCCGACCCGATTACGACGAATCGAAACCTCGGCTACTACACCAACTTCGTGAACCTGCTGGACCTGTGCGCCTTGGCCATTCCAGCGGGATTCACCGGCACCGGATTGCCGTTCGGCGTAACATTGGTCGCGCCTGCCGGTAACGAAGCCTCGTTGTTCGCCGTGGCGGGTCGATTCGCCGAAGGAGCGTCATGAACATCGCCGTCGTCGGGGCACACCTTAGTGGCCTGCCCCTGAACTCACAGCTCACTGAACGCGGCGGCGTACTGGTCCGGCCGGCGGTGACCGCGCCGCGTTATCGCCTGTTCGCGCTGCCGAACACCACGCCGCCCAAGCCGGGTCTGCTGCGCGTCGCCGAAACGGTGCCGCACGGCATTCAGCTGGAACTGTGGGACCTTCAGCCGGCTGCCTTTGCGGAGTTCGTCGCCCTCGTTCCGCCGCCGATGTGCATAGGCAACGTGCAACTGGACGACGGAGAATGGGTCAAAGGATTTCTCGCCGAGCCGTACGCCTTCGAAGGGGCGACGGACGTCACGCACTTCGGGGGCTGGCGCGCGTACGTCGCGAGCCGAACTTAAAGAATCGATATGGCCGAACTTTCAACACCTTACGCCGCTCGCGATCACGCCCGCGCCATGCACGGCACCGTCGTCCAGGCGATGCCGACGCTGCCGCCGTCTGCCGCACGCGATCTTCCCGAGGGTGTCGCCGCCGGTGACGTCGTCTGGGACGAGACCTTCGCCGCCGGCGATTACGGCAGCCGCGTACTGAAGCGCGGCACGCGCCTGCGTCTGCTCGACCTGCAGGGCGACGCCTGCTGCCAGTTCATCGTTCACAACGCGCGTGAGCCGTTCGAACGCCTCAACATCGCCGACACCGTAAAGGTGCAATGGAACGGCTACCTCGGCGAAGGAAAACTGCTGCTATCCGACATGGGCCGGGTGCTGATGAGCATCACGCGCGACACCAGCGGCCACCACGACACGTTCTGCGGCCCGAGCACCGCGTGGAGCAATGTCCGCCGTTACGGCGAGGGTGAAAACCACTCAAAGCACCCCAGCGGCCGTGACCGGTTCGTCCTGTCGATGCTCAAGCATGGCCTGGGCAAGAAGGACGTCGCCGGCAGCATCAACTTCTTCAAAAACGTCCGCATCGGCGACGACGGCAGCCTTCACTTCACGCAACGGCCGCCGTCACCCGCGGTCATCGAACTGCGGGCCGAGATGGACGTGCTGATCAGCTTGGCCAACTGCCCGCACGTGCTGGACCCGCGATCCGTTTACACGGCCACGCCCCTGCGCGTTATCGCTTTTCGTGGACTGCCGACGCCGATTGACGACCCGATTCGCAATGCAGGGCCCGAAAACCAGCGGGCTTTCGAAAATGTCGATGATTACCTGCTCTGACTGAACCGCCATGAACACCGTGCTCGACTTCGTCATTCCCGCCCGTGCCCCGTGGTCGCACGTCGTCAAAGCCGGCCAGACGCTGCGCGTCATCGACCTGAAAGGCAACCAGGCCGTTGACTGCCTGTTTTACAACGCCGCCGACCCGGCAGAGCGGTACAGCGCAAGCGAAACGGTCGTGGTCCAGAACAACATCTTCCTCGGCACCGGCACAGTGCTGATGAGCAACGAGGGCCGTCCGATGCTGACGGTAATCGCCGACGACGTCGGCCAGCACGACACCAGCGGCGGGGCGTGCAGCTGCGAATCGAACACGCTCCGCTACGGCCACCACACGAAGCACCAGCACGCCTGTGTCGAGAACTTCATCTTCGAACTCGGCCGCTACGGCCTCGGCAAGCGCGACGTCGTGAGCAACATCAACTGGTTCATGAACGTCCCCGTCCTGCCCGACGGCGCACTCGGCATCGTCGACGGCATCAGCGCGCCCGGCAAGGCGCTCGAACTGCGGGCGGAAATGGATACGCTCGTGGTCATCAGCAACTGCCCGCAGATCAACAACCCGTGCAACGGTTTCGACCCGACGCCCGTGCGTGTGGTGATTACAGGAGAAGTGGGAAGTTGAGAGTGGGAAGCGGGGAGTAAGACGGAGTGTTCGCCTTCTTCCCACTTCCCACTCTCAACTTCCCCCTATTAGATTCATGTTCAAAAAAGTGTTGATCGCCAATCGCGGCGCCATTGCCTGCCGCATCATTCGCACGCTGCGGAAGATGAACGTCGGCTCGGTCGCCGTATTCAGTGAGGCCGACGCTCATTCGCTGCACGTTTCGATGGCCGACGAAGCGGTCTGCATTGGCCCGGCGCTGGCCGCGGACAGTTATTTGCGTGGCGACAAGATTCTGGAAGCCGCGTTCAAGACCGGCGCAGAGGCCGTTCATCCCGGCTACGGGTTCCTTTCCGAAAATCCGGATTTCGCCGACGCCTGCGAAAAAGCCGGCGTTCGCTTCATCGGGCCCACCGCCGAGCAGATGCGCGCCTTCGGCCTGAAGCACACCGCACGCGAATTGGCCCGTGACGCCGGCGTACCCCTGTCGCCCGGCACGGATCTGCTCGAATCGCTCGACGCCGCGGTCGACGCCGCCCAGCACATCGGCTACCCGGTCATGCTTAAAAGTACCGCCGGCGGCGGTGGCATCGGCATGCGGCTCTGTTCCGCCGAATCGGAATTGGCCGAAGCGTTCGAAGCCGTGCGGCGGCTCGGCACGAACAACTTCAAACACAGCGGCCTGTACCTGGAAAAGTACATCGCCAATGCCCGCCATATCGAAGTGCAGCTTTTCGGCGATGGCCAGGGCAGTGTCGTCGCCATCGGCGAGCGCGACTGCTCGGCCCAGCGTCGCAACCAGAAAGTGATCGAAGAAACACCCGCCCCGAACTTTTCGGACGCGCAGCGCGACGCCCTGTTCGCCGCCGCCGAACAGCTCGGCCGCCGTGTCGGCTACCGCTCGGCCGGCACGGTCGAGTTCATCGTCGATGCCGATACGGGCGCGTACTACTTCCTGGAAGTGAACACGCGGCTGCAAGTCGAACACGGCGTGACCGAACAGGTTGCCGGCATCGACCTCGTCGAATGGATGGTTCGTGCCGCGGCAGGGGAGCTGCGCCTCGACACCTTCCGCCGCCAGAATAGCGGCGCCAGCATTCAAGTCCGCCTCTATGCGGAAGATCCGGCTAAGCAGTTCCAGCCCAGCACGGGCGTGTTGACCGACGTTCACTTTCCGGCCGACGCGCGCGTGGAGACGTGGGTCGAACCCGGCAGCGAGATCAGCAGTTTCTATGACCCGATGATCGCCAAGCTGATCGTCACCGGCAGTGACCGCGCGGACGCGCTGGCGAAAATGCGTACGGCCTTGGCCGACACAAGACTGGCCGGCATTGAGACGAATCTCGGTTACCTGCGCGCGTTGGCTGCGGACGAAACCGTCGCCGCCGGGCGCATCACGACGCAATTCCTCGGCAGGTTCGGTTACACGCCCCAGACGATCGACGTGCTGCGCGGCGGCACGCACGTCACCGTGCAGGACACGCCCGGCCGCCTCGGCTATTGGGACATCGGCGTGCCGCCGAGCGGGCCGATGGACGCGTACGCATTTCGACTGGCCAATCGGGCGGTCGGCAACGACGAGGCCGCGGCGGGGCTTGAGATCACGGTCAGCGGGCCGACGCTGCGGTTCAACGTGGCCGCCGTCGTGGCCGTGTGTGGCGCGGCGATGGACGTGTCGGTCGATGGCAAGGCCGTCAACATATGGCAGCCGGTCGCCGTCCCGGCCGGTGGGAAGCTGGAATTGGGAAAGATCCTCGGGCCCGGCGCTCGCGCTTACTTGGCCATCGCCGGCGGCATCGACGTGCCGAAATATCTCGGCTCGCGGGCGACCTTCACGCTCGGCAAGTTCGGCGGCCACGGCGGCCGGCCGTTGCGCGCGGGGGACGTGCTGCGGGCGATGCCCGTGACGGCGTCCGACCGTCAGCCGACGCCGCCAGAGTTCATCCCGCAGTACAGCAACCACTGGGAGATCGGCGTCTTGTACGGCCCGCACGGCGCGCCCGACTTTTTCACCCAACCGGACATCGACACCTTCTTCTCCACTGACTGGAAGGTTCACTACAACTCCGACCGCACCGGCACGCGCCTGATCGGCCCCGCGCCGCAGTGGGCACGGGCCGACGGCGGCGAGGCCGGCCTGCATCCGTCGAACATTCACGACAACGCTTACGCCATCGGCTCGATCGATTTCACCGGCAACATGCCCGTCGTCCTCGGCCCGGACGGCCCGAGCCTGGGCGGCTTCGTCTGCCCGGCCACCGTGGTGCGAGCCGAACTATGGAAGATGGGTCAGGTGCGTGCGGGCGACACGATCCGCTTCAAGTGCCTGTCGCAGGACGAAGCCGCCGCGCTGGACGCCGAGATCGAATCCCGCATCACCGGCACAGCGATTCAGCCGCCCGCGGCCTCGCTGCCGTGCGAGCGGTGGAACCCGATCCTTCAACTCACGTCCTCAACGGACACGACCCCGCTCGTCGTCTATCGCCAGGACGGCGACACCTATCTGCTCGTCGAGTACGGCCCACTCGTGCTCGACCTGGACCTGCGTTTTCGCGTGCAGTTGCTGTATCAGGTCATGGTCGATCAAAAAGTGCCGGGCATCATCGATCTGACGCCCGGCATTCGTTCGCTGCACGTGCATTACGACAGCCGCGTGTTGCCGGTGGATCGCCTGCTGGAACTGCTGCAAACCGCTGAACGGACGCTGCCGGACGTGAACGACACGGAGGTTCCGACGCGCATCGTCCATCTGCCGCTGTCGTGGGACGATCCGGCGTGCCAGCTGGCCATTCAGAAGTACATGCAGTCGGTGCGCAGCGACGCGCCGTGGTGCCCGAGTAATATCGAGTTCATCCGCCGGATCAACGGGTTGGAGTCGATCGAAGACGTAAAGCGCATCGTGTTCGACGCAAGCTACCTCGTCCTCGGCCTCGGCGACGTTTACTTAGGGGCCCCGGTCGCCACGCCACTGGACCCACGGCACCGCCTGGTGACGACCAAGTACAACCCCGCCCGCACGTGGACGGCGGAAAACAGCGTCGGCATCGGCGGGGCCTACATGTGTGTCTACGGCATGGAAGGGCCCGGCGGTTATCAGTTCGTGGGCCGGACGGTGCAGATGTGGAACACGTACCGGCAGACCAAGAACTTCACGGACGGCCGTCCATGGCTGCTGCGGTTCTTCGATCAGATCCGCTTCTACCCCGTCTCGGCCGAGGAATTGCTTCGCCTGCGGCAGGAGGTCATCCACGGCCGGTTCGAGTTGAAGATCGAGCACGGCACGTTCCGCCTGCGCGATTATCACGCGTTCCTCGCCAGCGAAAGCGAATCCATCGCTGCGTTCCGCGCGACGCAACGCGCGGCGTTCGCGGCCGAGCGAGACCGCTGGGCGGCGGCGGGGCAGGACGTGGTAGCATCCGACCCGGTCGACGTCGCTGAGGC
Source organism: Tepidisphaeraceae bacterium (assembly GCA_036388295.1). Taxonomy (GTDB): domain Bacteria; phylum Planctomycetota; class Phycisphaerae; order Tepidisphaerales; family Tepidisphaeraceae; genus RYN-431. Next base: position 11,568 of record DASVSC010000301.1, read on the forward strand.
CGCGCCAATGGAACTGGCGGCCGGACTGGAAGCGGTCACGGCGGAGGTGCCGGGAAATGTCTGGAAAATCGACGTCACGGCCGGTCAAACAATCGCCGCGGGCGATCGCCTGGGGATTATTGAATCAATGAAAATGGAAATTCCCGTCGTATCACCCTTCGCCGGCCGGGTGGCGGACGTGTTCGCCGTGCAAGGCAAACTGGTGACGGCGGGGCAGTTGCTGTTTTCGATTGACACGAAGCACGAAGCGCCCGTCAATGAATCGTGATGAGACGTAACGGGTTCTCGATCGTTAAACGGTCGAGTTCCGCGGCCCCGACCAAATCGGCCGCCCGTTCCAGGCCGAGCAGACGGCGGCCGAGGGTGTCGATGCGGTGAACGTCGCTGCCGAGCAGAAAGTATCGCCTTTCGCGCAGCCATCGTGTCGCCAGGCGGCCGCGGAGCGTGGTTTCGCCTTCGCCGACACATTCCAGATTGCACTGGAGCAGCAGCCCTAGGTCACCCGCCCGAGCGACTACGTCCGGATCCCTTTGCACGGCTTCGATACGTTCCGGGTGCGCCAGGATCGGCGTGATGCCTGCGTCCACCATCTTCCGCACGGCCTTCTCGAAGTAGGGCGGCAGGGTGTCTGTCCAGAAGTCGAACAACGCGTACTTGCCGGCGTTGTCGTACGTCACAAGGTCTTCCGCCGGCGTTGCCAGGAACTGGCGAGAAAGGTGCATCTCGCCACCGGCGTGGAGCGTCAGATTCACGTCCGCCGCGTCCAGCGCCGCCTGCAGTTCCGCGACGCGCAGGGCGGTGGTGACGGTGGTGTTATCCAGCTGCGGCCAGATGTGCGGCGTGCAGACGAGGCGGCTGTAACCGGCCGCGGCCATGCGGCGGGCGATGGCGATCGATTCGTCGAGCGTCCGGCTGCCGTCGTCGACGCCGGGCAGCAGGTGGGCGTGTACGTCAATGCGTCCCATCCCGTGGAGCTTGCGTCGCCGTGGCCTACGGGTCAAGGGTGAACACGGCGGACGGCAGGCGGAACGATTTCCGATGCACTCGCGGCCGATGCCCATTTCCCGTACGATCGCCCGCCGCATGCGTTGGCTGCTTCATGGCAATCTCACTCCGGCCGTCGGCGAAGCCCTCGTCCGTCACGGCCACACCGCCGACCGCGTCGGCCGTGGGGCGGATCAGGTCGCCAACCGGGATGAACTGATTGAATTGGTTCGAAAGTCGCAGCGCGACCTGGTCACCACTGACAATGAGTTCGTTCACTACCTGATCGAAACGCCGACGAAGCTCGGTCGCAGCGTCGTTCACCTGCAGCTCGAGGGCGCGGACGTCGAACAGGACGACGCCATTGATCGCCTGTTCAAGCGCTACAAGCGATTGAAGCCGGGCATGCTCTACACCGTTACCGAAACCCGCGTCAAAGTCCGGCAGCTGCCCAGCGGGCTCGCCACACCTCGCGAATAAATTATGAGCCTTCTCGTCACCGGTTCCATCGGCATCGATACGATCGAAACCCCTGCCGGCCGGCGCGACAATGTCGCCGGCGGCAGCGCGATTTACTTCGCCTATTCGGCCAGTTTCTTCACGCCCGTGCGCCTCGTCGGCGTGGTCGGCGAAGACGTGCCGGCCGGGCTGTTTGACGTGTTCGGCGGCCGCGACGTGGACGCGTCTGGCCTGGAAGTGCGCCGCGGCAGCAAGACGTTTCGCTGGCACGGGTCATACGTCCAAGACCTGAACGAAGCCCAGACGGTGCAGGTCGACTTGAACGTGCTGGCCGAGCAGGCGCCGAAGATTCCGACGTCGTTCACTGACAGCCGCTACGTCTTTCTCGCCAACACGCATCCGGCCCTGCAGCAGCAACTGCTGTCGAACATCAAGAGCCCAAAGCTGGTCGTCGCCGACACGATGAACCTGTGGATCAGCCACGAACGGCCGGAATTGCTGAACCTGCTGAAGAAGATCGACGGCCTGGTGCTGAACGACGGCGAAGCCCGCCTGCTGACCGGCCAGAAGAACCTGATTGTCGCCGCCAAGCAGGTGCTCAGCTACGGGCCGAAGTTCGTGGTCATCAAGAAGGGCGAGCACGGCAGCTTGCTGGTGACGCAGAACGAACAGGCGTTCGTCCTCCCGGCCTACCCTGCCGAGCACGTGATCGACCCGACCGGCGCCGGCGACAGCTTCGCCGGCGGCATGATGGGTTACCTCGCCACGCAAGGCCACGTCACGCCGGCGACGGTGAAGCGCGCCCTCGCCTACGGCACGTGCGTGGCGAGCTTCACGATCAGCGACTTCTCGCTCGCCGGCCTGCAGGCGACGAGCCGTGAGAAGATCGACGAGCGCTGGAACGACTTCAAGCAGGCGATGAGTTTCTAGGACGCGGCTAAAAACAAGGTCAATTTCGAATCGACCGAAATGCGACTCGACGCCGTCGGAACGGGTAAACTCTTCGTACCCGAATGCCCGACGCATCCTCAACACCACCGCCGGCCCGCCTCGCCGTTCCGCTGGACCCGAACCGCGACCACGCGCTAGGCCCGTGGTCGGCTCCCGCACAACTGCTCGAATACGGCGACTACGAATGCCCGGACTGCCTGCGGGCCCATCCGGTGCTGGACCGGGTACGCGAACGCTTCGGCGACCGCCTGCTGTTCGCGTTCCGCCATTTCCCGCTTTTCACGGTTCATCGCCACGCGTCCGTCGCCGCGCAAGCGGCCGAGGCGGCGGCGGCCCAGGGGAAGTTCTGGGCCATGCACGATTTGCTTTACCGCAACCAGGACCGCCTCGATCCGCCCGACCTGACGCACTACGCGCTCAAGGCGGGCCTTGAGGTTTATCGTTTCGAGAACGCGTTGGCCGACGGTACTTATCGCCAGCGGGTGCAAAGTGATTTCGAAGGCGCTCAGCGCAGCGGCGTACGCGGCACGCCGACGCTGTTCCTCAACGGCGTCCGCTACGAGGGCCCCGTCGAAGTCGACGCGTTGGCCGAGGCAATCGAACGTTCGGGTGCGTAAAAAAGTCGAAGCCGATACGTTTCGGTAGCCACCGTCTCACGGATCAAGAGGCATTCAAGACGCCATGGCGAAGTTGAAGCCTTACGCGTTTCGTTGGGCCGTTCCGAGCTCGGCTAAGACTCGCTTTGTAATCGTCCGCACCAATGTCTCCATGTCCTCCGGCGACAAGTCTTGCGGGATCAGGCGCCTGATCCGCGAATCCAAATCAACTGGCGGCTGACTTCCGGCAGGCCGGCCAGCGCCGAAGCGGCTGACGAACTCGCTGTTCTCGCAGACGGATTCGCCTTTTTTAGCGGCGTCGGTGCGCGGGTCGGTCAAGCCGAAATTGCTTTTGAGCGCGATGAGTTCGTTCATCTGCTCCAGACCGAGCGTGTTCACGCGGCCGAGCTGCGCGGCCAGCAGCAGGATGCGGGCGTAGGCGTCGACGATTTCTAATTTGTAGTAGCACTGTTCCAGATCGGTGTCGAAGCAGACCACGCCATGGTTGCCCATTAAAACGGTGTTGCTGTTCTGGACGAACGGCAGAATGCTCTCAGCCAGGCGGTGGTCGCCGGGCGTGACGTACTTCGCCATCCGCACCGGCCCGAGAAACACTTCGGCCTCAGGATGAATGCCTGTCGGCAGATCGACGCCGGCGACCGCGAACGCCGTGGCGTGCGGCGGGTGACTGTGAATGACGGCGACAACATCGGGCCGGGCGTTGTAGATCGCGGCGTGCATCAGAAACTCGCTGCTCCGCTTCAGCCGCCCGGCCAATTGATGGCCACTGCCGTCGACGGTGCAGAGGTCATCGGGGCTTAGATTCCCTTTGCTGACGCCCGTGGGCGTACAGAGAAACAGATTCGGCCCGAGGCGGTACGAGTGGTTTCCCTCGTTGCCGGCGCAAAATCCTTTCTGCCAGATCCGCCGGCCGATGTCGCACAGCTGCTGCTTGATTTCGTATTCGTTGGCGGCGGTCATCTCTGCTCCGGCTGGAATCGAACGCGGTCGGAAATAATCGAGTTAAATCAATCGATCGCGGGTGAAGCGAGTTGGTCGCCTTCGTACTCGCACCGGCTGCTGCACGTTTCGTACACCGTGATTCGCGAAAGGATCGGCAGTTCCGGCTGGATGCGGTTCCAGAGCCAGACGGCGATCATTTCGCTCGTCGGATTGTCGAGGCCGGGGATGTCGTTGAGGTTGTAGTGGTCGAGTTGGCGGACGATGGGATCGACGATCAGTTTGATGTCGCCGTAATCGATCAGGTATCCCTTGGCCGGATCGACGTCGCCTTCGACGATGACGTCGAAGCGGAACGAATGGCCATGCAGGCGACGGCACTTGTGGCCTTGCGGGAACGTCGGCAGCCAGTGTGCGGCCTCGAAATGGAACGATTTGGAAAGCTTCAGCCGCATGGAACGGGCGATTGTATCGCTGAACCGGCACGGTGCTAGGACGATGGCCGCGGGTGTGAACCCGCGCGAACCGAGTATGGCGTCGGGGGCCGTTCGTATTCGGTCGGTGATCGCGCGGGTTTACACCCGCGGCCGTCCATCACGTGCCGCGCTTGTTGCCGTAGAGTTGGACGTGCAAACGTGGCGAGAAGCGGAAGCCTTCCCGCAGGCAGACGTCATTAATCCACGCAGCCCGGCCCGCCAGGGTGACGGCGTCTGTGCCTTCGGGCATCAGTTGAACGTCGCTCGGTGTCCACCCGCGAATCTGGCCCAGCAGGTCGTGGATTTCCGCCAAGTCCTGCTCGCCGGCGACGACGAACTTCAGCTGAAAGTCCGCAGACGAATCAATGAACTGCTGCACCACGTCCGGCCGAAGCCGCTGCCGCTCATGCGCTTCGGCGAACCGCCCGCCGGCCCGCTGTGTGGGCGTCGAATTGCTCAGCTTCGGCGACATTGATGCAAGGTCGATCGGCAGCGCCTTGAACACGGTCGCTGCCGTTTCGATCGTCAGGTGAAAGTCGCACGCCTTGAGCGCCTGGGTCAGCGGAAGAATGTCCGGCATGATCAGCGGCTCGCCGCCGGTCAGGACGACGTGGCGAGCGCCGCTTGTGCCGAGGTGCCGAACGACATCAGCCACGATTTTTTCGACCGGCCAATCGTCGCCTTCGGGGTCCCAACTGGCGTAAGGCGTGTCGCACCACGTGCACCGCAGGTTGCAGCCGCTGGCGCGCACGAACACGCTCGGCACGCCGAGAAGCTTGCCTTCGCCTTGCAGGGAATAGAACGTCTCACTGATGCGCAAGCCGCTCAGGATACGGCGAAAAACGCGGCAGGTGAACGGTCTATTTGCACTATTTTGGCTACGCCGCGATGCCCGCTGGCGTCGACCGGCCTTGCGTCACGTACGTTTGAAGGGCCGCGAAAACTTCAGGGCAGATGCCGCCGCTGAGGACGTTGCGCGACAAGATGGCCATCACTTCGGCCTCGCCCAGATCCTGACGGTACGGCCGTTTGGCGGTGAGGGCTTCGTACATGTCGGCCACGCCCAAAATGCGGGCCGCAGTCGTCAGATCGCCGGCACCGCGGCCGACGTGATACCCCTTGCCGTCGAGCCGTTCATGGTGTGACGCGGCCAGCGTCGCCAGCGGCCGGAAGGCGCTGACACGGCCGAGCAACGTTTGCGTGAACTCGGTGTGCCGACGCATGGCGGTGATCTCGTCAGCGTCCAGCTTGCCCGGCTTGTCCAGAATGCGGTTCGATACGCCGAGCTTGCCCAAGTCGTGCAGCAACCCGGCGCGGCGGATCATTCGCACCTGATCAGCCGGCATGCCGAGCACTCCGGCCAAGCCTGCGGCGATTGTTGATACGCCTGTCGAGTGCTGGTACGTCCAGGGACTTTTCGCGTCCACAACGCGGGCGAAGCCGCTCGCGATGCGGTCCAGACGGTCTTCGTCTAAGTCCACCGTCTGGTCCTGCGGTTCAAGCCCGACGGCTGCGGTTTCGGGCGACTCGCTGAAGAAGGTGGTCCAGAAGGCGTCATCGCCGCGGAAGGATTGAAGGGCGTCGACCAACTGCGGGTCGAACCACGTGCCGCGCCGGGCAGCGGCCATGTCGAACGCCGCGTCAACGTCTTGCGAGATGGCGAAGACTTCGAACGTCTGTGCCAGCCCGAGAATGCGGGCCAGCAGCGGAATGTCGTCGCCCTTAAGGCCTTCGGGATGGCCGGTGCCGTCGTAGTGTTCGTCGAGCGAACGGATGGCGGTGGCGGTGTCCTCGGGCAGCAGCAGATCGCGGGCGATCTCGGCCCCGCGCTCACAGCGCATTTCGATCAGGGAACGCGTGCCGCCGCTGCCGGCGAGTGCGAGGCGCAGGAACTGGTGCACCTTGTCCAGCATCGTGCCGCCCGGCGCGACGTTCTTCGCGACGAAGTTCAGGCGCGGCAGCAGACAGCTTAAGTCGACAGACTTCGACGCCATCTTCGTCGCTTGATCGTCGGCACCGAAAAGGAATGCCATCTTCGACGCGTTCGTCGAACAGCCAAGGTCCTTCAGCAGCAGGCCGTAAAACAGAGCGGATCGGTCTTCAGTGGTGAATTGGAGTTCCTGTGCGATCCGCATGCCGATCAGGCAGCTGCGGCTGGCATGGCCCGGCGGCTGGCCGCTGGTGAGGTCAAGGGCGTAGGAGAGCGAAGCGACCACGTCCGATAGCCGCAGAGATTGGCTTTCACCGGCTTGATGATCGGCGGCAGGAACGAGTCGCATAACGGTCCAATCGTTGAAATCGTCCGTAACGGCAGACGCCTTACAGCTTCGTCCGTTTTCGTCGGTGGCTTAACTAACCACCACGCAGCGCACCGCGTCGCTGCCTGTTAATCAGCACTCACGTAACCCGAACGCAGCATTCGTTCGGCTCAAATCCGGCATCAACATGACGCAAACCTCGACCTCTAGAATCAAATCCACCGGCGTAGCGTTAGCCGTGCCGGTCAGGGACGCCGTTGCTCCAAAGTAGCGGCTTTTCGAACTTTTGACGTACATCGCATAACAGGCCGAAGCCTGCTGTTGCGGAGGAGACGTCGGTCGGTGTCACAGGAGACCTAATGATTCGTTCAGCCGTTGTCGCAACTCTAGGTTCGGGCGTGTTCGCTTCGATCGCGCTCGCGCAGGTGAATAGTGTCGATTTGAGCCAGTACGTCCGGGTCGGCCGTTACAGCCTGCCGAACCCGAGCAATACTGCCACGCCGCCGAACAGTGTGCTGGCCCAGGAAGTGTCGGCCGTCACATACAACAAAGCGACCGACACGCTGTTCGTCGTCGGTGACGGCGGCACGTCGATTGTCCAGATCACCAAGACCGGCCAGCTCGTCAATTCGATGACGCTCGGTACCGGGAACAGCCCGCAGAACACTTTCTTTTACGATCCCGAAGGCCTCACCTACGTTGGCAACAACCAGTTCGTAATGGTCGAGGAACGTGACCGCCGGGCGAACCTGATCACCTACGCCGCCGGCACCACGCTCGGCTCGGCGCCGCCGCAGACGGTCGTCAAACTCGGCACGACCATCGGCAACATTGGCATCGAAGGCATGACCTTCGACCCTTTCACCGGCGGCTACATCGGCGTCAAAGAAACCGGCCCACTCGGCATTTTTCAAA
>DASVSC010000302.1:0-7367 GCA_036388295.1 Tepidisphaeraceae bacterium
TGGTTTATCGGACGCGGGCGTCGAAAATGCTTGACAGTCCAGCGGCCGTAAGGCTACACCAAACCGCAACAGGGAGCGACATGTCGACCACACTAACGGGCAAACGCATTCTTCTGGTCGACGACGATCAGGACATTCTCACGAGCATGCAGGCCGCCTTCGAACCGACTGGCGCGACGATCGACACGGCCGGCAACGGGAACAAGGCCGTCGAGCTGGCGGAAAAGAACACGCCGGACGTGGTCATCCTCGACATGATGCTGCCGGGCCGCAGTGGCTTCCTAGTGCTCGAAAAGCTGCAATCCGAAAAGGCCAAGGCCAAGCGGCCGCGCGGGAGCGCGCCGCACGTGATCATGATCACCGGCAATCAGGGCAACCGGCACAAGATGTATGCCGAGACGCTGGGCGCTGAGGCCTATTTCATCAAGCCCGTGAAGCTCGACAAGCTGATCGCCATCGCCGAGAAGCTGTGCGGCGTTGCCGCTGAGTAACTAAGGCTACGCTCGATCGGCCGAACATAATTGCATCCTGACCAGCCGGCGGCTCACCCGCCGGCTGATTTTTTGCGCCCGCCGTACGGCGAAAGCGTCCGCAATGAGCGGCCGCGTTAAAAAACTATCATCAAGTTTCGGTCCGACAGTAACCGCCCCAGCGTGGCTAAGACGGCACGCACCCCACCTCTTCACCGCTCGCGTTCGATGTTATCGGCCGCACCCAAAGCCCCGATTTAACCCAAGCTCTAAGGTCGCTCCCGCATTGGTTCGATGCCATCTCCGCAGAGTCGTAACGACGAGGAGAGCGATGCGAAGCCAAGAGAACAACATGAAACAAGCCGCCGCCGCCCGCCACGCCGTGGCGAACCTGGAACAGCTCGAAGACCGCAAGTACCGGTCGGGCAGCCAAGAGATCGGCATCAATGTCAACGACAGCAGTTCACGGGCCTACGCCGAATCACTGCCGGTGCTCAAAGCCGTCGGCGTGACCAGCGTCCGCCTGTGGTACGGCGTCGACAACTGGTCGGACCGCAAGATCGAAAGTGGCCTCCAACGCGCCATCGATTACCACAGCCAGGGTTACGACGTCACCGTCACCATCGCCATCGATGACAAGCAGGTGCCCAGCACCGGCGAAGTCCGGGGCTGGTTCGAATGGGCCGCGGGCAACGACGCGTTGCGCCGGGCTGTCGACCGCTGGCAGGTCGGCAATGAGGTCGATTCGCCCAACTACTTCAAGGGCACCCTCAAGCAGTACGTGAACAACTTCCTAAAGCCCGCCAGCGCCGCGCTGCATGCCGAAGGGGAGAAGGTCATCAGCGGCAGCGTGAGTTGGAACCCCGAAGACGTCCGCGAAATGATCGGCTACGGGATGCTGGACCACGTCGACTACGTCGGCTTCCACCCGTACGCCAAGGGCGTGGCGATGCAGAAGCAGCGCATCGGCGAGATCCACGACGTCGTCGACGGCCGCAAGCCGATTATCGCGACCGAGTGGAACATTCGCGGCTTCGAGAACAACAAGTCGCAATGGGCCGCCTCGCTGGACGACGCCTACGGGCAAGTCCGCGCCGGGTTCGACATCGACTACTATTTCTGCCTGTTCACCGTCAACACCCCCGCCGGTCCTGCGGGCCTGATGAGCAACAAGGGCGTGATCAACCGGCCGTTCTACAACGCCTTCCTGAAGGCCAGCCACGGTGTCGGTTCGTCCACACCGCTGCCGGGCAACGGCGGGAACACGGGTGGGAACACGGGCGGCAACACAGGTAACACTGGCAACACGCCGAGTGGCGTGGAATCGAAGATTGCCCTGTACAACGCCGACACCGATCGCGTCATCAGCGGCTACACGGACATCAAGCCCGGCGAGGTGATCGACCTGGCCGACCTGCCGACGCGGAACGTCGCCCTGGTAGTCGTCCCGACGAACAACGCCAAGAGCGTGAAGATGACGCTCAACGGCGACACGAAGATCGAAAACAACCTGCCGTACGCCTACTTCGGCGACAACGGCAGCGACCTGCACGGCCGGGCGATGGGTGCCGGCAACTACACGCTGAGCGTCACCCCGTACACGGCCGACAACGCCGGCGGCCGGGCCTTCGCCAAGCGGACCGTGAACTTCAAGTTCACCGACAGCGGCACCACGCCGCCGACCGACCCGAAGCCGACCCAGCCAACGCCGGGCCAGGACGCCGACAAGAGGGCCGAGTTGCAGAGCTACTCGCTCGTCAACGCCAAGACCGGGCAGATCATCAAGGGCTACGAGCACCTGACCAAGCACACGACGATCTCGCTGGCGTCGCTGTCCACCCGGTCGCTCGCCCTGATCGCGAACGCCGACGAGGACACCCGCAGCGTCCGCCTGAAGGCCGACGGTTACACGCGGGTCGAGAACAACCTGCCGTACGCCGCCTTCGGCGACAACAACGGCAAGTTCGCCACCTGGAAGCCGACCAAGGGGTCCTACTCCTTCTCCGGCACCGCCTACAGCGGCAAGGGTGCGACGGGCGACAAGGGCACGGGCCTGTCGATAACTCTGAAGTTCGTGTGAAATAACACGCGTCCGATAACGGGCATGCCGCAATGAGCGGATTCGGCGGATTCGGGTCACCCCGGCCGCCGAATCCGCGTTTTCAGTACGCAAATCGCGGTTCAGAATCATGATCGTCCTCACAACGACATTCGGCCTAAGGTGAAAACTTTAATCTTTTTTCATTTCGGCGGAAATTGCGCTAGCAAGCGACCGACCGAATGAATAGAAAGGTGTCAGACATGCGGGCCGTCGAAGCCGCCGCCGTCCGGAAGGACTAAGGCAAGATCGACAAGCCTGAGCCTGTCTGAAGTATCGGGCGGACGTGCCGTGGGCGGTCGGGAAGCAACCGAACGCCTGCTGTAACCAACGGCTCCCCGCCAAGCTGTTCGATCTCTCCACTTCTTGTGGCGTCCTCCCAGGACGGCCACACGGACACACGGCTGCCGCCGTCGCTGTTCGCGGTGATCGAAAACGGGTGCACCCGCTTGCACCCGACGAAGCGAGGGCCCTCGGTCCTCCATACATCGTGTTTACGTCGGTTTTGTCCCGGCAGTCGGTCCCGCGAAGGGTGCAACGTCCTTCGTGGTGCGCCCTCTCCCCGTCCGCGTCCTGTCGCTTCAGGCCACGCACGGTATGACGAACCGGCACCGAGTGTTGGCGCGGCAGCCTTAAGCGGCCGCTTCGGAGAAAATGTACATGCTGATTCGTTCCACCCGCCCCGCGACCGATTCGACCGGCTTTGAAAACCTTGAGCAGCGCAACCTGTTCACCGCCAGCTACGACATCGGCATCAACGTCAACGATGCCAGCGCGGCCATGGTCGCCAAAGCCACACCGATCATGAAGAGCCTGGGCGTTAAGACGATCCGCTTGTGGTCGACTGTCAGTGACTTCAACAGCCGTACCCTGCCCGCCCCGTTCCAGCGTGCGGTCGACTACAGCCGCGCCGGCTTCGACGTCATGATGGAAGTGCACACAAAGGACGGCAACGTCCCGAACGCGGCGGCCGTCAAGGGCTGGTTCGCATGGGCCGCCACGCAGCCGGGTGTCGCCGACGCCATTGACCATTGGGAAATCGGCAACGAAGTCGACGCCTACCAATACTGGAAGGGCAGCCTCTCGCAGTACGTCAACCAGTACCTCAAGCCCGCCTACGAGTCCCTGAACCCCTTGGGCGAAGAAGTCGTCAGCGCCGGCCCCAGCTGGAATCCGCAAGACATCCAGGAAATGATCGACCACGGCATGCTGAACTACACCGACTACGTCGGTGCCCACCCGTACGCCAACGGCGTGTCGCAGGTAAAACAGCGGATCCAGCAGATCAACGCCGTCGTCGCCGGCCGCAAGCCGATCGCCGCCACGGAGTGGAACGTCCGCGGCTACGAAGGGGACAAGACCAAGTGGGCCAACGCCATCAAGGAAGCCTACCCCTACATCAAGGCCGGCTTTGATCTGAACTACTACTTCTGCCTCGAAGTCCAGAACACGCCCGCCGGCCCCGGCGGCATCCTCACCACCGGCGGCGCGCTGAACCAGCCGTTCTACAACGCCGTCGCCACGTTCAACGATTCGGGCGAAGTCGAAACCCCCGCCCCGACCGAGCCCGGCAGCACGCCCAGCGGCTCCACCGCCACCATCACCGGCACGCTGTTCAATGACCGCGACGAAGACGGCATCTTTGACTCGGGCGAATCCGCCACCGGCAGTCGGACGGTTTACCTCGACAGCAACGCCAACGGCGAGTTCGACAGCGGCGAAAAGAGCACAACGTCCAACGCCGACGGCGTCTACACCTTCAGCGGCCTGTCGGCCGGCACGTACAACGTCAGCCGCGTCTTCCCCGGCGGCTACAAGCTGAGCAACAACGACAAGGGCTACGTCACCACGACCGTAGCCACCGCCCAGAAGCGCACTGGCGTCAACCTCGGCACCACCGAGTTCGAATCCACGGGCTCGCCGAGCGCCCCGTCGACGCCAACCACGCCGACCACACCCACGACACCCACGACGCCGACCGACCCCGATGCTCCCGCCGCCACCGTTTCCGAATTGCTGCTGATCAATGCGGCGACGAATCAGGTCATCGGCTCAATGCCGGTCATCAAGGGCGATACGACGATTCAGCTCAAACTGCTGCCCAAGACGGGCATCAACATCAAGGCCGTCACCAGCGACAACGTCGAAAGCGTCAAATTGACGGCCCTCGGCCGGACCGTGACCGAAAGCAACACGCCGTACGCCTTGTTCGGCGACGTCGACGGCGATTACAACGCCTGGAGCCCCAAGAAAGGCAGCTACACCGTCAGCGCGACGGCGTACACCGGCGAAAACGCTACCGGCACACGCGGCGGCACGCTCACGGCAACGATCACCATCGTCTAACCCGACGGGCCATGTCCGTCGGCCCGCCGCCGCGACCCCGGAGGGGACGCGGCGGCTTTTTCTTGCGCCCTGATCTTACCGGCCGCCGCTTGATTGTTGGGTCCGCGGTCGTGACACTCCGGCCCGGTGGAACAAGCCCTTAAAAATCGACTGACGTACGGCCCGCTGATGCTGGCGGCGCTCTTCCTGCTCCTGTGGCTCGACTACGCCGTCCAACAGTGGACGCTGTCGCGGGTCGTCATCAATGGCCATCCGATCGGCATCGGCGGCGTCGGGTTCGGCGTGCTGCTGCTCGTGATCGTCCCGCAAGCCACGTACGAATTGGCCAACCTTTTCGCCGCCGAAAAAGTGCGCCCCTACCGCGTGCTGTCGGGCTTCGCGTCGGCGCTGCTGATCGTGCACGCGTTCTGCACGCAGTTCGACGCCTTCAAGCCGTACGCGGCCAGCAGCCTGGCGTTCATCATCGTCTTCGTGATGCTCCTGGCCGCCCTGCTGCGCGCCCTCGACCGGCAGACGCAGGAAGCCATTCACCACATGGCCGGCACGCTGCTGGCCACGCTTTACCTCGGCGGGCTGGCGTGGTTCCTGATGTCGATCCGCGTGAAAGTCGCGCTCGACGAAACGGGCGCGATCAAGTTCCAGGGCACCACGATGAAGATCCTGCTGCTGCTGCTGGTCGTGAAGTTCACCGACATCGGCGCGTACTTCGGCGGCCGGGCGTTCGGCCGACACAAGCTGATCTTCTGGCTCAGCCCCGGCAAGACGTGGGAAGGCCTCGGCTTCGGCCTGATCACGGCCGGCCTCGTCGGCGCCGCCATCGCCCCGGCCATCCCCGGCCTGAGCTATTTCCAAGCCGCCCTGTTCGGCGTCCTGATCGGCGGCATCGGCCAGTGCGGCGACCTGCTCGAATCGATGATGAAGCGCGACGCCGAGGTCAAAGACAGCGGCACCCTCGTCCCCGGCTTCGGCGGCGTGCTCGACATCATCGACTCCCCCCTGCTGGCCGCCCCATTCGCGTACTTGGTCTTCAGCCTGCTGTAGCGGACGGCGGCCTCGCCCGGTAGAATCGCCCGCCCGAGGGCCTGTAGCTCAATTGGGAGAGCACCGCGTTTGCATCGCGGGGGTTGCAAGTTCGAGCCTTGTCAGGTCCATTTCGTTATGCCCCACGTTTACGCCCCGGCGTGGGTGGGGCAATCATTTATTGCGTCGTGTCAGTAGTGTCGGGCGTGCAAGCCCACACCTCGATCTCACGGGCGGTCCGGTGAGCCGACCGAACGTGCAGCATGACGCCCTCGACCTCGACTTCATCTCCCGGTTCTGGGAACCGGTCGAGGTGGAGGGTCACCAGGCCGCCCACGGTTGATACCGGCTGCCCGTTCCCCCATTCGGGCCGATTCAACAACCTGCCAACGTCGTGCAGCGGAGTATTCCCGGCAATGATGAAATGATTCTCCGCCACCGTGCCGGATTGATCCGAAGCGACAGTGCGGACGGATCGTTCTTTGATATGGCCGACCAGTTCATCGACGACGTCCTGCAGGGTCACCAGCCCTTCGACGCCACCGTATTCGTCAACCAGAACCACCATTTGCGTTTGGTTCTCGTGCAGCACGGCGAGCAGTCGATCCAGCATCACTAAGGATGGAACGAAGACCGGTCGCTGGGCGATCAGTGACAAGACCTGAACGTCCCCCGCCTCGTGGAAGGCCGACAGGAACTCCTTCGTCGACACGACGCCGATGACCCGGTCCATGCCGCCGTCGCAGAGCGGAAGCCGTGAGTACAACTGGCTGTTGATGACCGCACGGTTCTCGTCCATCGACAGGCGCAGGTCGAGGTGCGCCACGCGGGTCCGGGGCACCATCACGTCTTTAGCACGCCGTTGCGCCAGCGCGATACTGTTAAGCACAAGCGATTGCGCGCGGTCCGTCAGAACGCCTTGCTCGCGGGCCTGCGTGGCAATCGAACGGAGTTCGCCGACGGTGACAATTTCGTTCTCGAAATCGTCCACCGTGCCAAGCCCCAGCGGCCGGGTGACCGTGTTCGCCATCGCGTTCATGACCCAAACCAGCGGTTGTGTGATTCGGCTGATCATGACTACGGGAACCGCCGTGAGAATGGCGGCCGCAGTCACGTAGCGTAGCGTCATCGCCTTGGGCAGCAGTTCGCTGAAAACGACCGTAAGCAGCGTGACCGTGACGAACGACAGAACCAGCGAGACGGTGTGAAACAACGCGGGCGGCAATAGGCCCGACAGCGGGCCGAGCAGTCGGAGGAGCAGCTTGCTCATGGCCGGCTCGCCGATCGAGCCGAGCAGAAGATTCGTCATGGTGATGCAGACCTGGATCGAGCCGATCGCCGTCGCGGGATTCTCTTTCAAGCGCGCGATGGCGACGGCGACGCGCTTCCATCGGCTTTGGCGCAGCCTGTCAATCTGCTGCGGTCGCACGGCG
>DASVSC010000303.1:0-3709 GCA_036388295.1 Tepidisphaeraceae bacterium
GAAATTGCTCGACGCGTATGACGAAATCAAAAATATGCCGATTTAGGCTGCTTTTGGGGCTGTCACGTCGTCTGCGGATTTTTGCATTTGTAAAATTTCACGCTTCCTTCATAATGTGCCGCGGCCCTTCGCATGGATGCGTAAGGCCGGGTCAAATCTGATCAGTGCTTCTGTGTTATCGCACCGCCAGGAGGGCCGCGATGGACGCCATCAAGCAGCAGCTTTTGAAGGTTCAGCTCCAGCTCGCCGGCCTGTCGGCGTCGCAGAAGATGCTTACCGCATCGCTGCTGGTCATCATGGTGATGACGCTGTTCTATTGGTCGCACTTCGCCAGCTCGAGCGAAATGGTGGCCGTCATCGACAAGCCGCTCAGCGACCAGGAACTGAAGGACGTCTTGAACGCCGTCTCGGCGCGTGGCATTCGCTCCGAAACCCGCAACCAGCGCGTGTTCGTCCCGATCGGCAAGAAGGACGAGATGGAGCTGGCCCTGTCGAATATGGCCCTCGACGGCAAACTGCCGGCCGCTTACGACAAGGCCGCCGACGAGGCCGAAGGGCCGGGCAATCTGCTCGAATCGCCGGCCGTCCGTGAGCAGCGGGCGCAGGAACGCCGCCGCCGCCGCGTCGAAACGATGATCAGCCGCTGGCCCGACGTGCAACGGGCGGAGGTGATGATCGCCGGCGAAAAGCGCATCGGCATCCTGCACCCGGAAAACCCGACCGCCAGTGTCTCGATCACGATGAAAGAAGGCGGCGACGTCAAAAAGCTCGCCAAGTCCGCCCGCGCCCTCGCCAGCCGCGCCCAGCCCGGGCTGAAGGCCGAAGACATCAGCGTCATCATCAACGGCGACGTGTTCAAAGCCGACGATGCGAGCAACCCGTTCGGCGGCGAGAACGCCATCCTGCAGGCGCGTGGCATGCACGAGCAGCACTTCGTCAAGAAGATCCTGCAGCAGCTGCCGGAGTTCCCGGGCGCCAAGGCGACCGTGTCCATCGATTTAGACACGAAGACCAGCTTCAAGACCGCCGTTAAATACGACCCGAAGAACAAGGCCGAGGCCGTGCTCCGCCAGACGACGACCACTGAGGAAACGAATCAGGCCGCCGCCGCCGCCGAGCCCGGCTCGACGGCGAACGTCGGCGTGATGGGCGAATCGGCCGTCGGGCCGACGAAGACATCGTCGATGGAGAAGACCGAAACCACGAATCAGGTCGGCCTCGGCTCGGAGACCGAAACGATCCAGTCGCCGGCCGGCAATTCGGTCGTCAAGACGGCAGCGGTGCGTCTGCCCGAAAGCTACTTCTACCGCATCTGGAAATCCCGCAATCCCAAGGCGCAGAACGACCCGACCGATGCCGACATTCAAACGCTGATCGACCGCGTCACGCCGGGCATCCGCGCGTCGGTCAAAAGCGCGACCGGCCTTATCGACGACAAGGCCGTCTGGGTCGGTGCGTATCTCGACGAAGTCCCGGATACGGCCCCGGTGGCCGGTGCGGAACTGGCGGCCATTCCGGTCAACAGCGGCTTTGGCGCGAAAGAAATTGCCGTCGGCGCGCTCGCCGTCATCAGTTTGTTCATGGTCTCCATGATGGTCCGCAAGAGCGCGCCCCAGCCCGTTCTGGCCGCCCCGGCCGCTCCGGTCATGACACCGCCGACGGAAGCGACCACGCAGTTCCTCCGCGTCGCCGACCTCGCCGGCGAGGTGGCCGAAAGCACGCTGACGATGACGGGCCAGGAATTGAGCGAAGAAGCGATCGAAGCCAAGCAGGTCATTGAGCAGGTCGGCACGATGGTCAAGTCGAACCCCGACATCGCCGCCACGCTGGTGAAACGCTGGCTGAACCAGGATTAAGAAGGAGGCAGGCGGCAGTGGGCAGTGGGCAGTAAAACAGAACAAGGCTTTTGAGTCTTTCTTCTGCCACCTGCCCACTGCCCACTGCCCCTCTCGATATGGCCAAAGCATCCGACAAAGAACTCAACGGCGTCCGCAAGGCCGCCATCCTGCTGCTGACCCTCAGCCAGGACGAAGCCGCCGCCGTGATGACGCGCCTCACGCGCGACCAGATCGAGGAAGTCAGCCGTGAAATCGCCAGCCTCGGCGAAATCGGCGGGCCCAACCGCGATATCGTCTTCAAAGAGTTCTACGGCCTGGCTCTGGCAAGCAATTACGTCAGCGAGGGCGGCCTGGAATACGCCAAGGCGCTGCTCAAGAAGAGCATGCCCGAGGGCGACGCCGACAAGATGATCAAGCAGGTGACCCAGCAGGTCGCCACCACGCCGTTCGCCTTCCTGCAGAAGGCCGAGAGCGAGAACCTGCTGACGTTCATTCAGGACGAACACCCGCAGACGATCGCACTGATCCTCGCCCACCTGAACCCAACGAAGGCCAGCGAAATCCTCGTCGGCCTGCCGAGCGCCAAGCAGGTGGAAGTGGTCAAACGCATCGCCAACATGGAGCAGACGAACCCGGAAGTGATCAAGGAAGTCGAACGCGGCCTGGAACACCGCCTCAGCGACATCGTCAGCCAAACGTTCGAAAAGGCCGGCGGCGTCGATACGGTGGCGGAAATGCTCAACCTCGCGGACCGCAGCACCGAAAAGGGCATCATGGAAGGCCTGGAGGCCGAGGACCCGGAACTGGTGGAAAACATCCGCCGCCTGATGTTCGTGTTCGAAGACGTGCTGATGGTCAACGACAAAGGCATTCAGGGCGTGCTCAAGGAAATCGAAAACGACGTGCTCGCCCTGGCCCTGAAGACCGCCAGCGAAGAGCTCAAGACCAAGATCCTCAAGAACATGTCCGAACGTGCCGCGCAAATGATCAGCGAAGAAATGGCCTACATGGGCCCGGTGCGCGTCAGCGACGTGGAACAGGCCCAGCAGAAGATCGTCGATGTCGTCCGCCGGCTGGAAGATTCCGGCGAAATCGTCATCGGCGGCCGCGGCGGGGCGGAGATGATTGTTTAAGGAGAGTGGGAAGTTGGAAGTGGGAAGCGGGAAGTAAGAAAGAGGCGACCCGTTTTCTCACTTCCCACTGCCAACTTCCCACTAATTTCATGCCCCTCATCAAATCCGCCCACGCACCCGCCAACGCCATGCCGTTCTCGATGAGCGACATCGAGGCGCACGCGCGGGCGTTGCTGCTGCGGGCCAACCAGCAGGCCGAGCAGTTGCTGGCCGCGGCGCAGGCGGAAGGCGAATTGATGCGCAAGCAGGCGCACGCCGAAGGACGCGCCGCGGGACTGGCCGAGGGCAAACGCGAGGGCGTCGCCCAGGGCCGGGCCGAGGGAATGACCGCGGGGAAGCAGCAGGCGTTTGAGGCCGAGCAGGAAAAGCTCGGCAGCGCCTTCGCCCTTGTCGTCCAGTTGGCTGAAACGTTCGACGCCGAACGTCATCGCGTGCTGCAGCAGGCGGAGGCGGACGTGCTGCCGCTGGCCTTCGCGGTGGCCCGAAAGATCACGCGGCGGCTCGGCGAGATCGATCCTGGCGTGTTCGAGGCAAACCTGCGCGACGCGCTGCGGCTAGTCAGTACGTCTCACGACCTGCGCATCACGCTTCACCCCGACCAGCGCGAACTGCTCGACGACCTGATGCCCCGTTTGCAACAGCAATGGCCGCAGCTCAAGCACGTGGCGCTCGTGTCCGACGAAACCATTGCCCCTGGTGGCTGCCGCGTGAACACGGCCGGCGGCGAAATCAACGCGG
>DASVSC010000304.1:0-31717 GCA_036388295.1 Tepidisphaeraceae bacterium
AAGATGCAGGTCTGCTCGGTCAGGGCATGCTCCTCTGCCCGTCACGGCCGCCCGCGGCGTACGAGCCTTCGAACACGACGACCCTATTGCCCGAGTCGCACTACGGCCTGAACGACGTGCCGATGGCCGGCTTGAACATGAGGCTGTTCGGCTACGTGGGAGAACCCGGCGAAGGGAAGGCCAAATTTTTCAAAACCTCGCAGATCCGCCGCACCTCGCAGGTCATCATGCTCGGCGACGCGGAAAAGCGTCAGACGCGGCGCGGCAGCAAAGTCATGAAGGGGCCTTTCGGCGGCAATAAGTGGTCAATGATTAACGACCAGGGCTGGATCGCGGCCGTGCACGGCGGGCGGGCGCCGGACAACGGCCCGACCGCCTACACGGTCGCTGAAACCGTCGAGACGGCCGCGAATGTGCAAGGCGTGGATAAAAGCCGCAAACGCTACGCCAACATGACATTCTTCGACGGGCATGTGGAGTCCGTCCCGTTCAGCGTCCTGCTTGAGCAACGCGACGACCTCTGGGGCCGACAAACCCGCTAGGCAGCACCGCCACAAGGGCAACGACTATGCAACAACTGATCCCCATCGAGACCGTCGTCGGCCTCAACCAGATCGACCAGCGCGTCAACACGCTGCAGGTACCCGACGCCGCGTTCGACCCGGACGGAAATTGGGCCCAAACCTACACGATCCTCGCCGGCGACGGCGGGGCGGCGCACGGACGGCTGACGCTCATGCGTCAGGCCAAGGCCTCCGGCTCGACACTGCTGGTCGACTGGCGCAAAGGGGCCGGCGGCCCGACCCACTGGCGCATCAGCGGCACGATCCGCACAAGCGGGGCGCAGGCCGAAGACGACCTGTTCTGGCAAAGTGATCTCGCCCGATACGGCGGGTTTTACGACACGCCCGACGCAGCCATTGTGCCGACCCGTCTCTCGCGCGACGGCGAGTACGCGAACCGGACGATCAGCCTCCGCAACGCCGCCCAGGCCGCGGCGACACGTACGAGCGACGTCGCCGCAGCCCTTGTCGGCTGGCAGCTGTTCGACCTCGTCCAGCGCCTGCCGCGCCAGAGTGGGACGAGCCGAACGTTCACGCTCGTCGACCAGTTCGAACTGACCAAGCCCGGCCAGACGATTGCCTACAACGGCGCGTACCGGACGACCGTCGGCGGTGCGGAGCGAACGCTGCACCGGTTTGATTTGCTCGGTTTCGCCACCGTGCCGGCGACGTTCTGGGTCGACGACCAAACCAGCCGGCTGTTGGCGGTGGTGTCGGGTCTGGAAGCGTACGTGCTGGGCGAAACGCCGCGCGGCGGCGGGCGCGAGCGGGCCGGCCGGGCAAAGAAAAAGGCAATGGAGCAGTACTAAGCCATGGCAGACCCTACCCCTCTTTCGTTCGAAACCGGTCCCAGCCGGCGCGACGTGTTACGCGTGGGCCTGACCGGCGCTGTGGTCGCCGCCACTGGTCTGGCCGGGCCAAGCCGCGTCGCCAGCGCCGCCGGTGAATCGCCTGCCGCGTCACGGCCGAACGTGCTGCTGATCGTGTGTGACCAGCTCGGCTTCGACGCCATGGGCTGGACCGGCTGCCCCGACGTCAGCACGCGGAACCTCGACCGGTTGCGTCAGCGAAGCGTCGCGTTCAACCGCACGCATTCGCCGGACCCGGTCTGCTCGCCGGCGCGCGGCGCGCTGTTCACCGGCCGCATGCCCGCGGAAACCGGCGTCATCGCCAATGCCGGCCAGATTCGCCCCGACATTCCGAACCTGGGGCAATGGCTCTCCCAGCACGGCAATTACGACACGGCCTACTGCGGCAAGTGGCATCTGAGTGACGGCTGGGCACGCGAGGGGGGCGTACCCGGCTTCACCGTTCTGCCCGTCGGCGACGGGCAGGGGGCGCTGGTGGACCACACCATCACGCTGTCGTGCGAGGCGTATCTGAACAACCGCCGGGCGGGTGAACAAGCGGGCGAACGCCCGGGCGGCAAGCCGTTCCTGCTGGTCGCGTCTTACATGCAGCCGCACGACATCTGCCTGTGGGGCATCCAGCAGGAACAGCTCGTGCCGGCCGAACTGCCGTTCCCGCAATTGCGCGACCGACTGCCGGCGTTGCCGCCGAACCATACCGCCCGGCCCGCCGCGCCCGCGTCGCTCGACCGGCTGCGATTCAAACGGTTTAAGTCCGACGAGCAGTGGCGGTATTACCTGTACAACTACTACCGCCTGGTCGAACAGCTCGACACCGAAGTCGGCCGACTGCTGGCGGCGCTCGATCGTTCGGGGCAGGCGGACAACACCGTCATCATCTTCACGTCCGACCACGGCGACGGCCGGGCCCGGCACGGGCACGTGCAGAAGGGCTACCCGTACGACGAAGCCGTGCGCGTGCCGCTGATGGTGTCGTGGCCCGGCCGATTGCGACCGGCGACGCTGGACGACCAGCACCTCGTCGGCCTGATCGACCTCGTGCCGACGATCTGCGACTACGCCGGCATTCAGCCGCCGCCCAAAGCGCGCGGCCGAAGCCTGCGGCCCTTGCTCGAACCGTCGACCGCGCCCGTCGATTGGCGCGACCACATCGTCTCCCAGTACCGCCAGAGCGGCCGCACGGTGCGCACCGATCGCTACAAGTTCGTCCGCGAGCGCGGCGACCCGACCCTGCAGCTGTTCGATTTGCACAACGACCCGTGGGAAACGCGCAACCTCTATCAAGACCCCGCTCTGGCTGACGTCGTGGCACAGCACGCGCAGCTGCTGGACGTGCACGAAGCCGCCCTGGATTACGCACCGAACGTCGACCCGGCCACGCTGCGGGAAAAAGTCGAAGCCTGACTCTTCACACGAAAGTTTCTGATGTACCCGTTTTCACTGATCCATTCTGATCGCCCGCGGCGCACCTTGCTGATGGCCGCCGCCGTCGCGGCCGTGTCGTTCGCGGGCCTGGCTCACGCCCAGCCGCAGGCAGCCGTCTCGCCGTCCGTCGCACCGCTCGCGGCCAATCCCACGGCGTCGGCCCGTCGGCCGAACGTCGTGTTCATCCTCGCCGACGACCTCGGCTGGGCCGACACCGCCATCTACGGCAGCACCTTCTACGAAACGCCCAACATCGACGCCCTCGCCCGGCGCGGCGTGCGCTTCAGCAACGCCTACGCCGCCAACCCGCTCTGCTCCCCCACGCGGGCCAGCATTCTGAGCGGTCAGTACCCGGCGCGCCTCGGCCTCACGCAGGCGCAAGGGGCGGCCGAAGAGGTTCGGCTCAGCGCAAACGTGCGCGGCCGTGCCCAGCCGTTCCGCAAGCTGATCCCGCCGCAGAGTGCCACGCGCCTTCCGCTGGAACACATCACGCTGGCCGAGCGACTGAAGGCCGAGGGCTACGCCACCGGGCACTTCGGCAAGTGGCACCTGGGCCGCGAGCCATTCGACGCGCGGGCGCAGGGATTCGACGTCGACGTCCCGCACTACTGGGGCCCGAACTCCGCCGGCGGGTACATCGCGCCGTGGAAATTCCCCGACGCCAACTTCCAGGGCAAGCCCGGCGACCACATCGAAGACCGCATGGCCGCCGAGGCCACCAAGTTCATCCGGGCCAACAAGGACAAGCCGTTCTTCCTCAACTACTGGTCCTTCTCCGTGCACGGCCCGTGGGCGGGCAAGCCGGAATACATCGCCAAGTACAAAGCCAAGGCCGACCCGAACAACCCGCAGCACAACCCGGTGTACGGCGCGATGGTGCAAAGTCTGGACGACGCCGTCGGCACGCTGACCAAAGCCATCACCGACGCCGGCATCGCCGACAACACCATCATCGTCTTCACCAGCGACAACGGCGGGCAGACCACCGTCGAAGTCGACGGCATGCCGGTGACCAGCAACGCGCCGCTGCGCAGCGGCAAGGCGTCGATCTACGAAGGCGGCACACGTGAGCCGCTCATCGTCGCCTGGCCGGGCCAGGTGAAGCCCGATACGCGCAGCGACGCCCTCGTCAGCAGCGTCGATTTCTATCCGACTCTGCTCGACCTCACTGACGTTAAGCCCGATCCGGCCCAGAAGCTGGACGGCCAGAGCGTGGCCGGCGCGATCAAGGGGACCGGGCCGGGCCGCGACAGCGTGTTCGGCTTCTTCCCGCACCAGACCAAGAGCGAAGGCGGACTGCCGGCCGCTTCGGTGCGGAAGGGCGATTGGAAGCTCATCCGCTTCTTCGGCGAAGGCGCGGGCGGCCGTGACCTGACGGTGCTGTATGACCTCGCCAGTGACATCGGCGAACGCAACGACGTCAGCGCCGCGCAGCCCAACCGTGTGAAGGAACTCAGCGTGCTACTCGACGGCTACCTGGCCGACACGCACGCCGTCCTCCCTGTGGTCAACCCGGCCTACGACCCCACGGCCGTCGCGCCGCCCGCGGGCAAGAAGAAGCGCCAGTCGATCGAGGCGGGAGAGGACCAATGACGCTCCTCGCCCCAGGCCTTCTTTCGGCCCGAAATGCAGCCCCCCCGCGCACGCGCGGCCTCCACGTGATGGCCAAGCCGATCGGGCCGATCTGCAATATCGACTGCAAATACTGCTTCTATCTGGAAAAGGAAAAGCTGTACCCCGACACGCGTAAATGGCGGATGTCGGACGACGTGCTGGAGGAATACGTCCGTCAGTACATCGAGCAGCAGGACGTGCCGGAGATCAACTTCGCCTGGCAGGGCGGCGAGCCAACGCTGCTGGGCGTCGACTACTTCCGCAAAATCGTCTCGCTGCAAAAGCAGTACGCCAATGGCAAGACGATCCACAACGCGTTCCAGACCAACGGCACGCTGCTCAACGACGAATGGGGCGAGTTCCTGTCGGCCAGCAATTTCCTCGTCGGCCTGAGCATTGACGGCCCGCGTGAACTGCACGACCGGTACCGCGTGGACAAGAAAAACCAGGGCACGTTCGACAGCGTGATGAACGGGCTGGGCTTTCTTAAAAAGCACCGCGTGGAGTTCAACACGCTGACCGTCGTCAACCGCGTCAACAGCCAGCGGCCGCTGGAGGTGTACGAGTTTCTCCGGCAGATCGGCAGCGGGTTCATCCAGTTCATCCCGCTGGTCGAACGCGCCGCCTCGTCCGGCCCGCTGGCCGTGCTGAACAGCGTGCCCGGCCTCGATTTCGCCGAGCCGCCGGAGCCGGGCATGACGGTCGACCCGCACTCGCCGGTGACGCCGTGGAGCGTGGAATCGGCGACTTACGGGCAGTTCCTCGTGTCGATTTTCGATCAATGGGTCCGCCGCGACGTCGGCCGGACGTTCGTGCAGATCTTCGACGTCGCCCTGGGCATTTGGGCCGGCGCGGGCAGCAGCAGTTGCGTGTTCGCCGAGAAGTGCGGCCGGGCGCTGGCGATGGAACACAACGGCGACGTCTATTCCTGCGACCATTACGTTTACCCAAAGTACAAGCTCGGCAACGTGATGAACACGTCGCTGGCGGCCCTCGTCGACGGGGCGAAGCAGCAGCAGTTCGGCCGGGACAAGTCCGACACGCTGCCGGCTTACTGCCGGTCGTGCGAGGTGCGTTTCGCCTGCCAAGGGGAGTGCCCGAAGCACCGGTTCATCAACACGCCCGACGGCGAGGCCGGCCTGAATTATTTGTGCGGTGCGTACAAGCGGTTCTTCAAGCACGTCGACCCGTCCATGCGGACGATGGTGGGACTGCTGAACGCCGGCCGGGCCCCCGCCGAGATCATGCGCCTCGCCGCCGGGCCGGGTCATGTTCCTGCGCGCAACGAGCCCTGCTCCTGCGGCAGCGGCCGGAAGTTCAAGCACTGCTGCGCGCGGGTCAACTGAGCGACCGCCGCGTCACCGATTCACATCACCAGCTATTTCAGGAGAACGAATGCTTCGTCGTCAGTTCATTCAAGCCGTCGTCGCCGCCGCTGCCGCCGTGGTGTTCCACGGCACCGCCGGCGCGGCCGATCCCGCCACGGCCCCGGTGCCGCAGCCGAACGTCATTGTCATTCTCGCCGACGATCTCGGCTATGCCGACCTCGGCGTGCAGGGCGGGAAGAAGATTCCCACGCCGAACATCGATTCGATCGCCCACGACGGCGTTCGTTTCACCAGCGGCTACGTCACCGGCCCCGTCTGCAGCCCGACCCGCGCCGGCCTGCTGACCGGCCGCTACCAGCAGCGCACCGGCCATGAGTTTCAGCCGCGCCGCACCGACGGCCTGCTGCTCGGTGAACGAACGATCGCCGAAGATTTGCGAGACCGCGGCTATGCGACCGCGATCGTCGGCAAGTGGAACCTCGGCACGTTGCCCGAATACAACCCCACCCGCCGCGGCTTCGACGAGTTCTTCGGCTTTACCGCCGCGGTGCACGACTATCTGCCCGACCCGCCGAACGGCCCGCGTCGCCAGGCGCGCGAAGACGACCCCAGCACCGGCCCCGGCAAGCTGCTGCGCGGCACCGAAGTCGTAGACGAGCCGGCCTACACCACCGACGCGTTCGCCCGCGAGGCCGTCAGCTTTATCGACCGCCACCACACCAATCATCACGCCAAGCCGTATTTCCTGTACCTGCCGTTTAACGCCGCGCACGCGCCGCTGCAGGCGACGGAGAAATACCTCAGCCGGTTCCCGAACCTCGGCGGCAACGAGAAAATTTATGCCGCGATGGTCAGCGCGATGGACGACGCCGTCGGCGACGTGCTGCGCAAAGTGCGCGAGACCGGCGATGAAGAGAACACGCTCGTCTTCTTCCTGTCCGACAACGGCGGCGCGCACGGCAACACGTCCACGAACGGCGACCTGGCGGCCGACAAGGGCACGGTCAACGAGGGCGGCGTGCGCGTGCCGTTCCTGTTCAAGTGGCCGGCCCGGATCAAGGGCGGCCAGGTCAGCGACGTGCCGGTCATCTCCGTCGACATCGGCGCGACGGCCCTCGCGGCCGCAGGGACCGCGCCGTCGGCCGACCGCAAGCTCGACGGGGTCGACGTCGTGACCGCTTTAACCGACCCCGCCGCCGCGGGGCGGCCACTGTTCTGGCGGTTCGGCCCGCTCCGGGCGGTGCGGCAAGGCGACTGGAAAGTCATTCGCGACGGCGACAACGCCCCGCAGTTATTCGACCTGAAAACCGACCGCGGCGAGTCCAAAGACCTGGCCGGCCCGAACCCGGCCGTTGTGGCCCGGCTGACCGCCGCCTGGGCACAGTGGGACGCCGGCAACATCGCGCCGCGCTGGGAAGACGGCTCCAAGCGCGCCCGCAAGCGTCAGGCCGCCGCGGCGTCCGCCACCCCGGCCGCGATCACGCCTGTGGATAGGAGCGAACGATGAGCCGTTGTTGTTGACCCTCCTGTTCACACTTCGATCCGCACCCGTTTTCTCAATCTTCAAAGAACCTGCTTCGAAAGCGATTGGCATCATGAATCTCCGAAACCAACGAATCCTCGCGGCCGCCGTCGTCGGCGTCGCCGCTTCACTCGGCGGCGTCGTCCACGCGGACACGCTGCAGTTCAAGGGCGTGACCGATAACGCCTGGGACACCGTCAGCAACTGGTACACGGTCACGGACGTGGCCGCCGGGCAAAAACCGGAGGCCGGCGACGTCGCCGCGTTCACGGACTTAGCGGCAGGCAGCGGTCCCATTGCCGTGAATGCGGGGGCCGGCCAAATTGCCGACCAACTCCTGTTCGGCGTGAACACCGTTACCGCGACGAACCCGATCCTGACCCGTGACGTTACCCTCAGCGGCGGCCCGATCACGTTGAACGGCACCGCCGGCGGCGGCGGAAACCTGATCGGCCTCGCACGGCCGGCCGGCAACACCGGGGCAGCGACGATCAACAACGACCTCGTGCTGAACTCCGCCTTGGGCACCGAGCAGCGGTTCAACATCGAAAACGGCTCGATTAATACGGCCGCCGGGCCGATTACGATCAACGGCGCGATCAGCGGCACGGCGGGCCTGCGGAAGGTCGGCGCCGGCACGCTGGTGCTCAACGGCAATACGAATTATCAGGGGCTGACCACCGTGCAGACGGGCACCGTGGAGTTCAACGGCACGACGACGGCCGGCGGCGGCGTGATTGTTCAGGCCAACGGTCGGCTGGCCGGCCTCGGCACGATCGCGGGCAACGTGGCCATCGGCGGCACGACCGCGACCGTCGCGCCCGGAACTGCCGGTGTCGGCACGGCTACGCTCGGCATCACGGGCAACGCCGCGTTCCAGAACTCGACGTTGGCCCTGGACTTGAACGGCCCGTCCCGCAGCGACCTGCTCGACGTCGACGGCCTGCTGTCCGTGGGCGCCGGAACCCGGCTCGCGATTAATGCGCTGCAGCCGCTCGACGACCCGGCCTACATCCTGGCCACCTACGGCACGCTCAGCGGCGCTTTCGCCGCCGCGAACGTCACCGGCATCCCGGCCGGTTACGAGTTGCAATACAACTACAACAACGCCGGCCAACTCGCCCTTGTTGCGGTTCCCGAGCCGGCGTTCCTCATGGCCGCGCCGCTGGCGGCCGTATTGCTTCGGAGGGTCCGTCGCCAGCGGTCCAGTTAGGACGACGCGTGCCGGTCAAATGGCGGCACGTTTGCCAGTGTCGCCCGGTGTCTTATCACTGCGATTTCGGCAAGAATGAAAGCCCTTCGACGATCACGTCGAAGGGCTTTCCCTGTTCTGGAAATCCGCCCGGCGGAGGCATGCGGCTATGGCCAGACCCAAACCGAACCACCGAAACCGCCCGGCGGACCGTTCGCAAGCGGGCCCCGGCCAAGCGCCGCGCCCGCCGGTTCAGGCTTCGGTTCCGAAGGGCCGGTACGACGCGCCCGGCGACGAGCCGATCGCGACCGAAGCACCCCTGACGTTGCAGCAGCCGTTCCGGATTGAGCGGGAGTGGGTCCAGCGCCTGGAGCGCCGGGAGGTCAACCCGAAGGAAGCGTTCACGATCCGCGACGGGTCGGGCGGCTACTTCCGGGCCAGTCTGAAAGAACTGGGCGCGGAGGGCGGCTGGGCGTTGCCGTATGAACGGATGGAGCGGTCTCCCGAACCGATCATCGACATCACGCTGGCCTGTTCGGTGCTGGCCCGGCAACGCATGATCTTCGTCATGCAGAAGGCGACCGAACTGGGGGCGACGCGCGTTGTGCCGCTGCTGACCGACCATTCCGTCCCGCCCGAGGGCCTGGAACACGAACGGGCGAACGCCTGGCCGGCCCAGGTCGTGCGCGCCGCGAAGCAGTGTCGGCGCGGTTCGCTCCCGGCAGTTCTCCCGCCGACGGCGTTGGACGCGTTCTTCGCCTCACCCGTTTTCACGGCCGCCGACGTGTGCGTGGTGCTGGACGACCGCAGCGACCCGTCGCCGGCCCCGACGCAACCGCCGCGGCGCGTCATTCTGCTCGTCGGGCCGGAAGGCGGGTTCTCGGATGCCGAACGTTCCAGAATGACTGGCCGGACGCGCCCGTGGGTACTCGGCGGCCGCATTCTTCGCGCGGAAACGGCCGTGCTGGTTGGGCTGACGGCGGTTCAGATGACGTGGGGAGACTTTCGCGCATGAAACGCAAACGCTCACTCCGTTCGTGGCGAAACGGTTTCGCCGCGAACGGAGTGAGCGTTTGAGCAGTCGTTGTTCCGTCGCGCGGGACACTGCGACCCGCCCGACGCCTGCTCAGCCTGCGTTTTCCGGCGACGCGACGTTCCAGCCGTCGACCCAGAGGTTCGGCGTGGCGCTGCCGACGTCAGCGGTGCTCGCATCGATGCTGATCTGCTTCGATTCGCCCGGCAGCAGCGACACATAATTGTCGCTGTAATAGACCGGCAGCACGCGGTCGGTTTTGTTCGCCTTGCGCAGCTGCAGGTGCACCAGGAGTGCGACAGCGGAACCCTTATTCGTCACCGTGGCCTTGATTGTCGTGCGGCCGTCGCGGTCCTGGCGGGTGCTGGTGACGTTGATGGGCACGTTCGGGAGCGACTGCAGTTTCGTGAAGTCCTCACGGGGCGGCTGGGGCTGGCGGGGCCGCGTGCTGGCGGTGGCGGGGGCCGTCGCCGGGGCGAAGGTCTTGAGCGTCCGCCAGTAGAAATTGTCCGACACCAAACGGTTCTGCTGATCGAACATTTCCAGCTTGATGAAGTGGACTTCGGACAAATCGCTCGGCCATTCAATGACGCCGGTGTCGGTGGCGCGGCTGGGGGCGGCGGAGACGGAACGCTCCTGGTCCAGTTTGGCCGTGCCGTCCATGTCGAAGACGCGCAGGCGCACCCGCAGATTATCCGCGGGCGTGGGCTGGGTGTTGACGACGGTGACGCGGTAGTCGTTCTGGTTCATCTGCACGTGCAGCGGCTCGCACGCCTTTTTAGTGGCGAACAGCGAGGCGTGCGATTCCAGGTCGTAGCTGTAAATCTGCCAGACCGTACTCGGCTGGGCGGGATTGCTCATCCAGGTCAGCACGCCGGTAACGGGCTGGAACAGCTTGGCGAAGCGGCCCTCGTACATCGCGCGGTAGGCTTCGTAATTGGCCAACTGGGCGCGGCGGACGAAGCCGTCGAGGTCGGTGAACTTGCCGTACCGTTCGGCGATCACGTCCCAGTACATGCTCTGGCGGTTCATTTGAGCGCCGCGGAGCAAATCGTGCGAGGCCCAGGCGTCGTTGAAGGTGTTCCAGTCCTTGGGTTCGAGCATGCCTTGGACGGACTGGAGCGTCGGGATGGAGACAGGGCCGATCTCGGTCTTGAACGACTCGGCCGGCTGGAACGTGTAATACTGCCCCGGCTGACGCCAGGCGTAGGGGCCGCCCGACCGCACGCCGCGGCCGTCGTTGGAGTTCTGCTGGTACAGGCGGGCCGGTTCCAGCTCGTCCATGATCTTCTGAATGCCGGCGTTGATGTTCGGGGGCGGGTCGCCTTCATTGCGGCCGCACCAGAGCGCGATGCTGGCGTGATGGCGGAAGCGCAAGACCTTCTCCCGGACGTTCTCCAGGTACATCACCGGGTCAGTCGGGTTGGGGCCGTCGCTGGGGTTGGGCTGGAAGAACTCGTCCCAAATCATGATGCCGTAGCGGTCGCACAGGTCGTAGAAATCCGCCTGCGTCGTTTGGCCGACCCAGTTGCGGACCATGGTGTAGTTGGCTTCGCGGTGCAGGCGGATCTGGGCTTCGAGGCGGTCGCGCGGGGTGCGCTTCATCGCCTCGTCGATGCCCCAGTTGCCCCCTTTGCAGATGACGGGCACGCCGTTGATGCGGATGGCCAGATTGTCCGAACCGGGGAGCTTGTACTCGAACTCGCGGATGCCGAAGTTGATGTCTTGGCTGTCGGAGACGGACGGGCCGCGTGCTTGGCCGGCCGCGGCGTTGACGGCGAACTTCAGGTTCAGCGTGTACAGGTTCGGGTCGCCGTACGTGTTGGGCCACCACAACTTCGGCTGATTAAAGCGAAGATTTGGCGTGGTGTCGGGCGAGAACTTGACCAAGCGGCTTTCGTTCGGCTGCAGCGTCACGGGCTGCTCGAACGTCACATCGCCGATCGACCCGATCAAACGGCCTTCGCATAATTGATCGGTGACGTTGCGGACGGTGGCGGTGACGGTCAAGTCGGCCGAATCGATCTTCGGCAGTGGCAGGTCGGTGACGACCAGCGGGTGTTCGACGCGCACCGGCCCGGTGTGCGAGACCCAGACTTTTTGCCAGATGCCCATGTTGCGGTCACGGATCGCGGGGATCCAGTCCCAGCCCTGGCTGCTCAGGAAGGTCGCCCCGTCCTGCGTGTGGATGCCGCCGTTGCCGCCGGTGCCCAGGGCCTGCGTCTGCTCCTGCGGATTGCCCGGCGTGGGCGGCGGCAGAATCTTCACCGCCACGGCCGTCGGCTGGCCGGGCGTGACGTAGTCGGTGATGTCGAAAATCCCGCGGGCGAACGCGCCGCGCACTCGACCGGCCTGGCGACCATTGACCCAGATCTCGGCAATGTAATTGATGCCGTCGAAGTTCAGCCACGTGCGCTCGTCGGCCGCGCGATTCGGGATCGTCAGCACGTTGCGGTACCAGTAACTGGTGCGGCAAAGGCTTTCCGGGATCTTGTCCGGGCGGTTGTTCTCGCCGTACAGCGGCTCGGGGTAGACGCCTTCATTGACGAGCGTGGTCAGCACCGTGCCGGGGACGGTGGCCTTGTACCACTGGGCGGGGGTGTAGTCGGGCTTGGAGACGATCTCGCCGGGCTCCGGGACCTTAGCCGTGTCCTGGAGTTGCCAGCCGGTCGACAGCGTCATCGGCGGGGCGGGCGCTTTTAGTAGTGTCGGCTGGCCGAATGCCGTCGACTGCTGCTTGCCGGCGCAGCCGGTCAGCAGTAGCAGACACAGGGACGCAGTCCATTTCGAAATCCTCATGGGTCTTCCTCCTTAAAATCGTTCTGACAATCAGCGGCGCTCGTCGGCCGCTTTTTCCACCGTCTGGTCCGGCAGGCTCGCGCAGTCGAACAGGCGCAGGTCGTTCACGTCGCGCAGATGAAACGAATGGCCGGCAATGCTTTTCTGCCAGGCCGACGCATGCACGCGCACGCCGGTCACGTCGGTAAAGGCGAACGGCGCGCGGTGGTCCGGCTTGGCGATTTCGAACGAAATGTTGTTGAGCACGACATTGCGTGCGTGCCGGACGAACAGGCCGTAGCCGGGCGTCGCTCCGAACATGCCGGGCTCGGGGTAATCCTTTTCGCGCTCGGGCGGGATGCGGTTCGCCTGCTCTTCGGTGCCGCCGCCCTCGTGGATGAAGTGGAGATTCGAGAAGGTAATGTCTTCGACCGGGTGGCCGGGAATGCCGGCGATGATGGAGCCCAGGCCGCGGCGCACGCCGCTGGCGACGACGTTGCTGATGTTCACCCGCTTGATCGAGCCGACCACGGTGCTCTCGCCCGGCCCGCGCAGGCGCGAGCCGAGGCGCAGGAAGATCGGCGAGTTCGGCACGTTGCGCATGGCGATATTCGAAATCGTGACGTCTTCGATGTGTGAACCGTCGACGCTCTCGATGGCGATGCCGCGGCTTTCGTCGAACACGCAGTTGGTGATCGTGATGTTCTTGAAATCGCCGTTCGATTCCGTCCCGAACTTGATCCGGCCGGTGCGGTAAGACCGGTACTCCGGCGGCGGGCGCTTAAAGGTGCCGTCGATCAGCGTTCCTTCGATGAAATTGCCGGCCAGTAGGCAGTCCGAAATCGTGATGTTCTCGCACGCCTGCGCGTAGCCCAGCGCGAACGAGGCCTTCAGGCAGATGCCGTCGTCCCACGGCGAGTTCACTGAGGTGTTGGTGATGCGGACGTTGCGGCAGACGTCGATGTCGATCCCGTCGCGGTTGGTGTCGATCTTCAGATTGTCGATCGTCAGGTTGTTGATGCCGGTGGCGAGGATGGCGAACCAGCCGCCGTGGAGGATGGAAAAATCGCGAAGGGTGACGTTGGTGCATTCGCGCAGGGAGATGGCCTTATTGCCGGCGCCCTTGGACATGCTGGT
Organism: Tepidisphaeraceae bacterium; assembly: GCA_036388295.1. Classification (GTDB taxonomy): domain Bacteria; phylum Planctomycetota; class Phycisphaerae; order Tepidisphaerales; family Tepidisphaeraceae; genus RYN-431. The sequence goes on from DASVSC010000304.1 coordinate 13,462, forward strand.
GTATTCGCGTTCGCCCTTGGCCCGGTCGTAGTACGGGTTGACGCCCGACTCAAGGCCTTTGCCATGGATCAGCCCGGGACCCAGGATGGCGACGTCGTGAAGCTTTTCGCCCCAGATGAGCGAGTTCTGGAAGTAAGAATGCCCGAAGTCCTGGTAGCGCGTCTGGATTTCCGGCCGCGTTTCCGGCGGGTCGGCGGGCGCGACACGGTGATCCGCGGCTTCGATGACCGAGCCGGCTTCGAGGTACAGCGTCACCTTGCTCTTCAGCCGGATCGACGCGGCCAGATAAGTGCCGGCGGGGAAATGAACCGTCCCGCCGCCCGCGGCGTTGGCCGCGATGATGGCTTCGTTGATCGCCGGCGTGTCGATCGCCTGGCCGTCCCCTTTAGCGCCGAAGTCGCGCACGTTCAGGACGTGCAGACCGGGCGCTTTCGCGGTCGTCGGCTCGCCCGACACGCTTGGCTGCGTGGCCGGGGCAGTCTGCTTTCCTTGAGGGGCGACGCGCGCGGCACAGCCGGTGAGGCCAATGCACAGAAGGGCGGGCAGGAGCTTGGATGTCATTGCGTCCGATCGTGAGAGATGAAGAAGGTTGCCTCGACGCCGGGCGGAGAATACCACCGCCACCGCCCAATACACCAACCGGGGCGTCTCGCACGTCCACACCTCGTCCAAGGCACAGTGGGATCGTCCAAGGCACAGTGGGATGAATCCCTTCCTACGGTTGACCTTCTGCCGGTGCCGGAATCGGGCCGAAGCGCACGCAGCGGATGGCCAGGAACATCGGGATTTCCTTCCGGCTCTGGTTCTCCGCCGCCTGCCGCGGGCCGGGCTGGCTGGTTTTGTGGCTGGGCCATTCTTCCAGGGCGTCGACCAGCAGGCCGGCCTGGCGGGCGGCTTTGACGTACGCCTCGATCGGCTTGTGGAACGTCCAGGTGTAGTCCGACTCCTTCTGCCCCGGGTGGGCCACGATCGGGCTCTTGCGCGGGATCAGGTAGCGGTCGACGCGACGATATTGGACCTTCTTCTGCTCGTCCCAACCCCAGTGGCTTTCCTTGGCCCCGCGGAACGCCGGGTGCATCATCACGACCACGAACCGGCCGAGGGGCTTCAGGCAATGGGCGACGCCGTCGAACACCGGGCGGACCGGGTGGATGTTCTGGATCGCCAGCACGCACGCCGCCGCGTCGTAAATAGCGGCCGGCAGCTTCGACAAATCGCGGGCGTCGCCGACGCGGTAGTCGCCGTCTCCTTTTTTCTTGGCGGCGGCAATTAATTCGCGGGCGGCGTCGATGCCGGTCGTTTCCACGCCCCGTTCGCGCAGCAGCCGGCAGAGCACGCCCTCGCCGCACGCGACGTCGAGCACTTTCTGCCCCGCTTGCGCGTCCAGCAGCCGCAGCACGCCCGGCAGCACGACGTGGCGGTGATACTCGGACCCGGCTTCGCCGACGAGCGCGTCGTACCAGGCGGCCACGTCGGACCAGTCGGTGGTTTTGTTCGGTGTCGGCTTGGGCATCGCGGGCCCAGAGCCTATCGCCAAGCGCGGCGCGGGGCCACGTCCCGTAATGGCTAGGGCCGCGGTCGGCCGCAAGTCGCGGCAGGAAAAAGACGAACTGGAGAGGGACGGGGGATGGAACGGAGCGTTCGGCGTGAAGAAGACGGTTCGACCGGTAATCCTGGGCGCGGGCCTGCTCGTCTGGGCTTGCGCGGCCGTCGCGGGCATGGGCACAATGATGGCCGCCGCCCGCACGCCCGACCCCGCCGCCGACGCGCCGGCCCAGTGGCCGGCGGCGATCACCCCGCCCCGCCCCGCGCCCGCCCACGCCGTCGTCTGCCTGCACCCGAAATGTCCGTGCAGCACCGCCACCCTTGAGGCTTTAGCCGACTTAGCGGCCGATTCAGCGGGCGTCGCCATTGACGTGCTGTTCGCCGTCCCGGCCCACAAACCCGAATGGGCCGACGCCGACCTGGTCGAACGGGCACGCCGGGTGCCCGGCCTGAACGTGGTTATCGACGAAGACGGCCTCCGGGCCGCGGCATTGGGCGCGCGGACGAGCGGGCAGACGTTCCTGTACGACGCCGCCGGCCGGCTCGCGTTCGCGGGCGGCCTGACGCCCGGCCGCGGCGAAAGCGGTCCGTGCGACGGCCTGACCGCCCTGAAATCCGCGTTGGCCGGAACGAACGGCCCGACGCCGGTGCGGACGACGCCAGTCTTTGGTTGTGCCTTGTACCGATCGTCCACTTCCGAGGCGCACCGATGAACGCAACACTCGCTGATAAGCTGTACGCCGAGTCGCGCCGTCGTCACTTCGCCGAAACCGACCAATTGCTGGCCGTGCTGCTGGTGTTCCAGTGGGCCGGCACCATCGCCTGGGCGCTGGCGACCACGCCGTACACCTGGACCGGCGACACCGCCACCCTGCACCCGCACGTCTGGACGGCCCTGCTGCTGGGGGCCGTCATTTCGCTGCCGCCGGCGCTGCTGTCGCGCTTGCACAGCGGCTCGGGCTACCTGCGCTACGTCAACGGCGTCGCCCAGATGCTCGCCAGCGCGCTGCTGGTGCACACCTCAGGCGGGCGGATCGAAACGCACTTCCACGTCTTCGGCTCGCTGGCCATCCTGTCGTTCTACCGCGACTGGAAGGTGCTGGTGCCGGCCACGATCGTGGTGGTGATCGAGCACACCGTGCGCGGGCAGTTTTACCCGCAGACGCTGTTCGGCACGCCGACGGTGAACACCTGGCGTATCGTCGAACACGCCGGCTGGGTCGTGTTCATCGACATCTTCCTGGTCATCGCCTGCGTGCGCGGCGAACGGGAGACGCGCAAGATCGCCAACGAAAGCGCCGCCCTGCAGGAGGCCAAGCGCGTCGCCGACGCCGCCAACGTCGCCAAGGGCGAGTTCCTGGCCAACATGAGCCATGAAATCCGCACGCCCATGAACGGCGTGATCGGCATGACCGACCTGCTGCTGACCACGAACTTGGACGACCGCCAGCGCAAGCAGGCCACGCTCGTCAAAACGTCGGCTAACAACTTGCTCGGACTCATCAACGATATTCTGGACTTTTCCAAGATCGAGGCCGGCAAGTTCGAGTTGCTCAGCGAGCCGTTCGATTTGGCGCAGACGGTCGAAGACGTGATCGACAGCTTCGCCGAGCGGGCCGACCGCCGCGGGCTGGATCTGGCCTGCCAGCTCGACCCGCGCGTCTGCCGGCGCTACACCGGCGACGCCCTGCGCCTGCGGCAGATCCTGGTCAACCTGATCGGCAACGCGCTGAAGTTTACCGAACGCGGGCAGGTGATCGTCCGTGTGTCGCTGCAGGAAAACGCCGAAGACGCCGCCGCGGACGTCGCGGCCGAGAAAATGTGCATCCGCTTCGACGTGGTCGACAGCGGCCCGGGCATTCCCACGGATCGGCTCGACCGCTTGTTCCGCAGCTTCAGCCAAGTCGATTCCTCCGCCACACGCCGGTTCGGCGGCACGGGCCTGGGGCTGGCCATCAGCAAGCAACTGGCCGAATTGATGGGCGGGCGCGTCGGCGTGAGCAGCCGCGTCGGCGTCGGCAGCACGTTCTGGTTCACCGTCTGCCTGTGCGAAGCGCCCGGCATCGCCTGCGTCGACGCGCCGCCCGTCGTGCCCGGCACGCGCGTGCTGGTGGCGGACGAAAACCCGGTCCACCTGGGCGTCATCCGCGAGCAACTGGCGAACTGGAACCTCAAGGCCGACGTCTGCGAGCGCGGCCAGGACGTGGTCGACGCCCTGCGCCGCGCCGACGCCGAGGGCGAGCCGTACCACGTGTTGATCACCGACAACACCCTGCGCGACATGGACGCCGACGCGCTGATCGGCCGCCTGGAGCACGAGCCGCGCCTGCGCCTGCCGACGCTGATCATGACCGCCAACCACGAGCCCGCCCCCAACGCCGACGGGCTGAAGCGGCGGGGCGTGCAGGGCTTCATCTCCAAGCCGGTGCGCCAAAGCCAACTGTTCGATTCGGTAATGACCGCCCTGGCGCACGGCACCGTCGCCGCCAAGCCGGCCGCCGTGGACAAGGTGGCCTACGCCCTGATGGGTCTTCGCGTGCTGCTGGTGGAGGACAACGAGGTCAATCAGATGGTCGCCGGCGACTTGCTGCGCCACGCCGGCTGCGATGTGGAAATTGCCGGCAACGGCGCTGAGGCGATCGAGCGGCTGAAAAAGGACGTCACGTTCGACGTGGTCCTGATGGACTGCCAGATGCCGGTCATGGACGGCTTCGAGGCCGCCAGCCGCGTGCGCGACATGAAACGCCACGGCCTGGTGCCCGAGTGGCTGCCGGTGATCGCGCTGACCGCCAACGCCATCAACGGCGACCGCGAAAAGTGCCTGGGTGCGGGCATGGACGATTACGTGAGCAAGCCGATCGAGCCGGCGATGCTGATCCGCACGATCACCCGCCTGGCCAGGCCCAAGCCACGCCCGGCGGCAGTCACAACACTGGCGGCGGTCACGGACGTGATTCCCCAACCCACGCCGCCCCCTCCCGAGCCCATGGCCGTCGCTATTGCGGAGCCGACAGCGGCGGCGGACGCCGTGGATGTGGACCAGCTCGTGCGGCGCTGCACCGGGCGGGCGGATTTCGCGCTGCGGGTGTTGGAAAAGTTCATCGCGCAACTGGACACGCGGGTAGACGAAGTCGCCGCCGCCGCCGCCGGGCGACAGGCCGATCAATGTCGGGCCGCGGCGCACCAGCTTAAAGGGTCGGCCGCCACCGTCGCCGCGGGCGCGCTGGCCGAAGCGGCCGCGGTCTTGGAAGCACGGGCCATGGAGGGCGTTCTGGACGAAACCGCCGTCGCCGTCGACGATTTACGTCGCCAGGCCCGGCAGTGCATCGACGACCTGCCGCGGGTGCGTGGCCTGCTGATTAAGCCGGCCACGTGAACGGCCGATGAAGACCGGGGCCGGTTTTGTGGTGTAATCGTGATGAACCCAACTGTCATGCGAATCCTGGTCGCAGAAGACGATCCCATCGCCGGCGAAATGCTCGCCGAGATGCTGCGGTCGCAGGGCCACGACGTGACGGTCGCCGAAGACGGACAGGACGCCATCGAACACATGCGCCTGACGCCGTTCCCGCTGGTCATCAGCGACTGGGACATGCCCCGCATGAACGGCGAACAGCTCTGCCGCGAAATCCGAAGCGGCGAGTGGGGCATGTACGTGTACTTCATCCTCCTCAGCGGCCGCGGCGACCGCCAGAGCAGTTTGCGCGGCTACGAAAGCGGCGCCGACGACTACATCTCCAAGCCCTTCGACCCCGACGAAGTGACCGCCCGCCTGCGCGTTGCCCAGCGCATCCTGCAGCTGGAAACGCACGACGTCACCATCTTCGCCCTGGCGAAGCTGGCCGAATCGCGGGACAGCGACACGGGCAAGCACATCGAACGCGTGCAGGCCTACTGCCAGGTGCTGGCCGAGCGGATGCTGCACTCGGGCGGCTGGCCGGAGATCAACGCCAGCTTCGTCAAGCTCCTGTTCCAGACCAGCCCGCTGCACGACATCGGGAAGGTCAGCATCCCCGACGCCGTGCTGCTGAAGCCGGGCAAGCTGAGCGTGAGCGAGTTCGAGCTGATGAAAACGCACACCACGTGCGGCGCAGACACCCTCGCCGCCGCCGCCCAGCAACGGCCCAAGGCGGCCTACCTGGAAATGGCCCGGCAGATCGCGCTCAGCCACCACGAACGCTGGGACGGCACCGGCTACCCGCAAAGCCTGGCCGCCGACGAAATCCCGCTGGCCGCCCGCGTGGTGGCGGTGGCCGACGTCTACGACGCCCTGACCAGTCGCCGCCAGTACAAAGAGGCCTTCCCCCACGACCAGGCCCGGGCCATCATCCTCGACGGTGCCGGCACGCACTTCGACCCGCAGATCGTCGACGTCTTCCGCGAAGTCGAACTCCAATTCGCCGCCATCCGCGGCCAACTGTGCGAACGCATGTCCCTGGCGGCGTGATTCAAACCGGCAACGATGGTTGATTTCGAGCCGCGGGTGTCAACCCGCGCGGGGACGTGGCGACTTCGGGCGATGATCCAGATACGCAAGCAGCACGCGGGTTCACACCCGCGGCTCAAACTCCACCCGTTCCGATAAGCCCCATCTCACTTTCGCGTGCGACCCGGCGCGGGAATTGCTACAATGCCCCGCCCGGAGCGAACCAACCGCCGTTCCGGGCAGCGACCGTTGTAGCACCATGAAACACGAACATTCGCACGGCATGCCGCCCGCCCAGGGCTTGTACGACCCACAGTTCGAGCGCGACGCCTGTGGCGTGGGCTTCATCGCCCATGTCAAAGGCAAGCCCTCGCACAAGCTGGTCGCCAACGCGCTGGAAATCCTGGAAAACATGGAACACCGTGGGGCCGTCGGCTCCGAGCCCGATTCGGGCGACGGGTGCGGCATTCTCACGGGCACGCCGGACAAGTTCTTCCGCCGCGAGTGCGGCAAGCTCGGCTTCAAGCTCCCCAAGGCCGGCGACTACGCGGTGGCCATGTGCTTTCTGCCTAAGGACTTAGTCAGCCGCCAGGTGTGCGAGGCCAAGCTCGAAGAGATGGTCGAAGAGTACGGCATGACCCTGCTCGGCTGGCGCGACGTGCCGGTCAATTCCGACGTCCTCGGCCCCACGCCGCGCGCCACCGAGCCGCGCATCCGCCAGGCCTTCATCGGCATGGGGGAGAACTTCTACAATCGCGCCGACTTCAACCGCCGCCTGTACCTGGTCCGCCAGCGCGCCGAAAACGACATCGAGTTCGGCAACGCCGTCCCGCCGGCCGCCCAGGACGAGTTCTACATCTGCCTGACCTCGACCAACCGCATGGTCTACAAGGGCATGCTCATGCCCCTGCAGGTGCGGGCGTATTTCCCCGACCTGTCGGACCCGGCCTTCGAGAGCCAGTACGCCATCGTCCATAGCCGGTTTTCCACCAACACGTTTCCGTCATGGCGACTGGCCCACCCGTACCGCTACCTGGCCCACAACGGCGAAATCAACACGCTGCGCGGCAACCGCAACTGGATGAAATCCCGCGCCGGCAGCCTGCATAGCGACGTGTTCGGTGACGAACTGAACAAGCTGTTCCCGATCCTGACCCAAAACGGCTCCGACTCGGCCACGCTCGACAACGCGCTGCAGTTCCTCAGCGTCAACGGCCGGAGCGTCGAACACGCCATGATGATGCTGGTCCCCGAGGCGTGGCAGAACAACCCGCTGATGGACCCGGATTTGAAGGCCTTCTACGAATACCACGCCTGCCTGATGGAACCGTGGGACGGCCCGGCGAACATCGCCTTCACCAACGGCGACAAGATCGGCGCTATTCTGGACCGTAACGGCTTGCGTCCCAGCCGCTACTTCGTGACCAAAGACGACCACGTCATCATGGCCAGCGAGGCCGGCACGCTGCCGATCGAAGCAAAAAACATCGCCCGCAAGTGGCGTCTGCAGCCGGGCAAAATCTTCCTGATCGACTTCAAAAAGAAGCGCATCATCGACGACAGCGAGGTCAAAAGCGGCCTCGTCGACTCACGGCCCTGGAAGCGCTGGCTGGACGAGAACCTGACCGAACTGGAAAGCCTGCCCGACGCCCCCGTGCCCGCGCCGCACCCCGAGCCGCACATGGGCGTCCGCGACGGCGGCCAGCCCAACGGCACCGACGCCCCCGACACGTCGCTGCTGAACCTGCAGCACGCGTTCGGCTACACCAACGAAGACCTCCGCCTGCTGATGACCCCCATGGCCGCCACCGGCGCCGAAGCCGTCGGCAGCATGGGCACGGACACGCCGTTGGCCTGTTTATCCGACAAGCCGCAGCTGCTGTTCAGCTACTTCAAGCAGCTCTTCGCGCAGGTGACGAACCCGCCGCTGGACGCGATTCGCGAAGAGCTGGTCACCAGTCTCTACACCTACCTCGGCCGCGAGGGGAACCTGCTGACCGAAGAGCCCGGCCATTGCCGGCTGATCAAGCTTAAGAGCCCGATTTTGACGAACGCCGAGTTCGCCAAACTGGCCGCGCTGGACGGCGACGACCACAAGGCCATCAAGCTGTCGCTGGTCTTCGACGTCAGCGAAGGCGAAGCCGGCCTCGTGGCTGCCCTGAAGCGGCTGTGCGAGCAGGCCGTCGAGGCCGTGCGCGCCGGTCGCGCCAGCATCCTGATCCTTTCCGACCGCGGCGTCGACCGCGAACACGGCGCCATCCCGTCCCTGCTGGCCACCAGCGCCGTGCACCACACCCTCATCAAGGCCGGCGTCCGCGCCCAGTGCGGCCTGGTGATCGAAACGGCCGAAGCACGCGAAGTGCATCACTTCTGCCTGCTCGTCGGCTACGGCGCGGGCGCGGTGAACCCGTACCTGGCGCTCGAAAGCATCGCCGACCTCCACGCCGACGGCCTGCTGCCGGACATGAGCGTCGACAAGGCCCAGAAGAACTACATCAAGGCCGCCAACAAAGGCATCCTCAAAGTCGCCTCGAAGATGGGCATCAGCACCGTGCAGAGCTACCGCGGCGCGCAGATCTTCGAAGCCGTCGGGTTGGCCAAGGAACTGATCGAAGAACACTTCGTCGGCACGCCCAGCCGCATTCAGGGCGTCGACCTGGACGTCATCGCCGCCGAGACGCTGATGCGGCACCGTCGCGCGTACCCGCCGATCGTCGTCGAGACCGACATGCTCGACGTCGGCGGCCAATACCAGTACCGCCGCCACGGCGAGTACCACCAGTGGAACCCCGACACCGTCGCCAAGCTGCAATACAGCGTGCGCGTCGACAGCTTCAAAACGTACCTCGAATACGCCAAGGCCATCAACGACGAGGCCAAGCACCGCTGCACCCTGCGCGGCATGCTGAAGTTCAAGCCCGCCAAAAACCCGATCCCGATCGAAGACGTCGAGCCGGCCAAGGAAATCGTCAAACGCTTCGTCACCGGCGCGATGAGCTTCGGCAGCATCAGCCGCGAAAGCCACGAAACCCTCGCTATCGCGATGAACACCATCGGCGGCAAATCCAACACCGGCGAAGGCGGCGAAGACCCCGAGCGCTTCGCCGACAAACGCCGCAGCGCCATCAAGCAGATCGCCAGCGGCCGGTTCGGCGTGACGACCGAATACCTCGTCAACGCCGACGAACTGCAGATCAAAATGGCCCAGGGCGCTAAGCCCGGCGAAGGCGGCGCGCTGACCGGCAACAAGGTCGACGACTATGTCGGCAAAATCCGCCACAGCACGCCCGGCGTCGGCCTGATCAGTCCGCCGCCGCACCACGACATCTACTCGATCGAAGACCTCGCCCAGCTGATTCACGATCTAAAGAACGTGAACCCGCAAAGCCGCATCAGCGTGAAGCTGGTGAGTGAAGTGGGTGTCGGCACCATCGCCGCCGGCGTCGCCAAGGCCAAGGCCGATCACATTCTGATCAGCGGCGACGGCGGCGGCACGGGCAACGCGCCGCAGTCGTCCATCAAGCACACCGGCCTGCCGTGGGAACTCGGGCTCGCCGAGACGCAGCAGGTGCTGATCCTCAACGGCCTGCGCGGCCGCGTGACCGTGCAGGCGGACGGCCAGATGAAGACCGGGCGCGACGCCATCGTGGCGGCCTTGCTGGGCGCGGAAGAAGTCGGCTTCAGCACGGCCCCGCTGATCGCCGCCGGCTGCATCATGATGCGCGTCTGTCATCTGAACACCTGCCCGGTCGGCATCGCCACGCAGGACCCGGAACTGCGTAAGAAGTTCAACGGCAAGCCCGAGCACGTCATCAACTACATGTTCTTCGTCGCCGAAGAATGCCGCCAGATCATGGCGCAGATGGGCTTCCGCACCTGGGAAGAAATGGTCGGCCGCGCCGACTGCCTGGACTTCGAAGACGTCTCCGATCACTGGAAAGCCAAGCTGATCGACCTTTCGCCGCTGCTGCACATGCCCGAGCCCAAGAAGGGCGACGCCCGCATTAAGAACTGCGACCAGGACCACGGCCTGGCGGTCGCGCTCGATCAGAACCTGCTGAAACTGGCCGCCCCCGCGATCGACAACGGCACGAAGGTCCGCGAAGAAAGCCCGCTGCGCAACATCAACCGCACCGTCGGCACCATGCTCAGCGGCGTGATCGCCAAGAAGTACGGCATGGCGGGCCTGCCGGACGACACCATCCACTTCAAGTTCAACGGCTCGGCCGGCCAGAGCTTCGGGGCGTTCCTGATGAAGGGCGTCACGCTGGAAGTCGAAGGCGAAGCCAACGACTACGTCGGCAAAGGCCTGTGCGGCGGACGCATCGTCGTCTACCCGCCCAAGGACGTGACGTTCAAGCCCGAAGAGAACATCATCGCCGGCAACACCATCGGCTACGGCGGCATCTGCGGGGAAATCTTCCTCCGCGGCGTCGCGGGCGAACGCTTCTGCGTCCGCAACAGCGGCGCGAACGCGGTCGTCGAAGGCGTCGGCGACCACGGCTGCGAGTACATGACCGGCGGCCGCGTCGTCATCCTCGGGCCCACCGGCCGCAACTTCGCCGCCGGCATGAGCGGCGGCATCGCCTACGTTTACGACGACCTGGGCGCGCTCCCCAAGCTCTGCAACATGGAAATGGTGGAGCTGGAAACGCTGAGCGAGCCGGAAGACTTGCAGACCCTGCGCGAACTGCTGGAAAAGCACCACGCCTACACCGGCAGCACGCGGGCCAAGTCGATTCTGGACGACTTCGAGAAGGAAGTCCGCTGGTTCGTGAAGGTCATGCCGACCGATTACCGCCGCGTGCTGGAACAGCGTAAAGCCAAGCAATTGGCCGGCCAAGCGTAAGGCCCGGCGGCTGTCGGGCGCGTGCGATAAGAGTGCTTCCCATCGACGCCTCGCCCCTCAGGCATTGGCTCAGAGGGCAACGTGCCGATAAAGCGATATACTACGAACCGCCGCGTCCCCAAGGGCGCGGCGGTTTTTCCATTCGGAGGCCGCTTGAAGATGATCGTTCGCCCGCCCGTCGCGTCCTGGATAGTGGTTATTGCCGCGTGTGCGGCGCAGGCGTCGGCGAACACGCCGCGCGAGGCCGCTGTCGCCTATCACGACGCGCTCGGCCGCGGCGACGCCGAGGCGGCGCGCAAGCTCGTGCTCGTGCCGGGCGACCAGGTCCAGCGGTTCGAAGCGCAGATGAAGTACATCGCCACCCGCGGGCGGTTGGACCAGGCCGTCGATGCCAAGTTCGAGAAGCCGACGACCAATCCGCAGGCGACCATCAATGTAGTCCGCCAGGCGCTCACGTCGGCCGAGGAGAAGATCAACGGCGAAACCGCCACACTGGAAGGCCCGCACGCGCGCCGGCTGGTGCGCGACGGCGACACCTGGCGCATCGACTGGTCCCACTTGCAGAGCAAGTACGCCGACACGCCCGAATACAGCGCCGTCGGCTGGGCGTACACGGACAACATGAACCTGACCGCGATCAGCACGCGCGTGGCGGAATTGTGCCTCGACGACCTGAACGCCGGCCGCATCGCCGACCGGCAGGCGCTCGACCAAGCCTGGGGCCGGCACCTGAGCGCGCTGCAGGTCGCCCGCGCCCAGACCACGACGCAGCCGACGCCGTAACCGCGGGAAAACTTTCGATGTAGTGTTCTGGGTGGCAAGGGTAAGTACGCTTACACTTGCTCTTCGCAGACAAGGGTAAGCGTACTTACCCTTGCCACCCGGAACGCCGCTCCGACCCAAGCCGCGTTGCTTTAGCCGATTAGCCGAAGGTTACTTGTACGCCGCCTGCAGCCGCGCGTATTCCTCGGCGCTGACCGGCAGCACCGACCCGTGCCGAAGGCGGAACGGGAACTTGATGTCCGCCGCCGGCTTGAACTGCCCGCCGGCCAAACCCTCGGCCGTAAAGGGCTTGTACCCTTCGCCGCGGCTGTAATGGTCCAGCAGCAGGCACCACGTCGCCGGCCGGTCGGCGGTGGCGGGGCGGGTGATGAAACAGGCCGGCCCTTCGTAGCCGCTGAGCGACGTCAGCGACGAATTGGCGATGTCCTGCCACGGGCCGTCGAGCGCGTCGCCCGTCTCGGCGATCACGCCTTTGGTTTTTTCGTCCTTCGAATAGCGGTAATACCGGCCGTTCTCGCGGACGATCGTGGTGTCGATCACGTCATTGGGCTTGTCGATGTAGACGAACGGCGCGCCGAAGGTGACGAAGTCTTTCGTCCGGGCCGCCCAGATGCGGTGCTTGGCGAACTTGTCTGCCGCGGTTTTCGAGGCCCAGAAGACCAGATAATCGCCGGCCTTCTCGTCGTAAATGGCTTCCGGGGCCCAGGTGCAGCCGGCGTCGGCGGCGGCCACGGGGACCAGGCGCGGCTCGGACCATTTCACCAAATCGTCCGATTCCCAGATCACGATCGCCCGGCTGCCCGCCGTGACGGCCCGGCCCCAGTTGCGGTTCAGGTTGATCGAAAGGTCGGTGGCCAGCAGGTAAAACTTACTGCCGTCGTGCGACCGCAGCAGGAACGGGTCGCGCACGCCTTTTTCGCCGAGCCCGCTGACCAGCACCGGCTTCCCGCCGTTGAGTTCGTGCCACGCGCGGCCGTCGGGGCTGGCGACGAAATAGACCTGCTCGGTCATCGGCGTCTGTTCGCCTTTGAAGGTCGCGAACAAATAACCGTCGTCCGCGGCTAGGGCGGCGGTGGCGACCAGGAACGGCAGCAGGAAGATCATGAATCGCATGCGCCGGATAATGTACCTTTTTGTCGCACGTCGTGCGCCACGTTCGCCCGTGTTGGCCTCTGAGTAGGCTTTTCGCCTAGGCAATTGGTGCGAAATAAGGGCGTTTTAATCAAAACCCGCATCCGCTTAGGGAGGGGTTCGAGTATTATTTAAGACTGCGGCCGGCGGAGCCGAGTGCCGATAATGTCTTTTTGGATGCGGTTGCGGGGCCCTTTCCCCCGAATCGCCGAACGGATTGGGATCTTCATGACCACGCTACCCTCGCCCGAGTCGACCCACGCCCTGACGCCCGGCCCTGATTCTGCCTCGCCCGACGCACCGGTGGAAGGCTTGAAGCTGCGTGGCCACTCGCACGACCGGCCGTCGCTGATGGTGAAGGTGTCCAACCTCGCCGCCGTCATTCTGCCGTTCGTCGGGTTCATCGTCGCGGCCGTCATGCTCTGGGGCATCGGGTTCAGCTGGCTGCACCTGGGCCTGATGGTGGCCATGTATCTGCTGTCGGCCATTGGGATTACGGTCGGCTATCACCGTTTGTTCACGCACCGCGCGTTCGAGACGAACCGCGTGATGAAGGCCACCTTCGCCATTCTCGGCTCGATGGCCGTCGAAGGGCCGCTGCTAAAGTGGGTGGCCATGCACCGCCGCCATCACCAGCACTCGGACGAAGAAAACGACCCGCACTCCCCGCACCTGCACGGCGAAGGCCTGTGGGGCATGGTCACCGGTTTGTGGCACGCCCACGTCGGCTGGATCTTCGACCGCGACCCCGAAGGCATCGAACGCTACGTCGGCGACTTGGCCAAGGACCGCGTGCTGCGCTACATCAGCGACACGTTCCCGCTGTGGGTGCTCGTCGGCCTGCTGATTCCCACGATCCTCGGCGGCGTGATCAGCATGACCTGGACCGGCGCCCTGCTCGGCCTGATCTGGGGCGGCTTCGCCCGCATCTTCCTGGTGCACCACGTCACCTGGAGCATCAACAGCGTCTGCCATCTGTGGGGCAGCCGTGATTACGAAAGCCATGACGAAAGCCGCAACAACTTCGTCTTCGGCGTCTTGGCCCTAGGCGAAGGGTGGCACAACAACCACCACGCCTTCCCGACCAGCGCCCGCCACGGCCTGAAGTGGTGGCAGGTGGACGCCAGCTACTACATCATCGCCGGCATGGAAGCGGTCGGCCTGGCCAGCAAAGTGCGCCTGCCCTCGCCGCAGGCGATGCAGGCCAAGCAACGCAAAGATCCGACCGACTAACCGCATTCGCCTCAAAACGTTCTCCCGCCGGCCGCCGATTCATTCGGCGGCCGGTTTTGTTGATAGCGGTCGTCACGTTTTCCCTCTCCCGGTATGGCCGGGAGAGGGTAGGGTGAGGGCTTCGACCAGGACGTAACGAGCGTCGACTGCCGTTCGCATTCAAAGCGGTTTCCGTCGTCAGCCCTCACCCCAACCCTCTCCCGGCCATACCGGGAGAGGGAACCAGAAGCCGCACCGCGACTTGACCCGCTCCAAAGCCTTTACAGTCAACGCAAACCGCTCGCGCCGGTACACTTGAGATTGGCAGACGCTTCGCCCGGCGGGCGATCGAAAGGAAATCAGAGATGACTCAAAAAACTTGGCGGACGAAGGCCTTATCGGCGACCCTCCTGGCGTTTATGACCTGTTCAATCGGCCAGCCCGCTGTTTCAATGGCGCAGACGCCGAAGCACACCTTCACGATCGGCGAATCCGATTTCCTGCTCGACGGCCAGCGCTTGCAGATCCGCTGCGGCGAAATCCATTTCGCCCGCGTGCCGCCGGAGTATTGGCGGCACCGCCTGAAAATGTGCAAAGCCATGGGCCTGAACGCCGTCTGCGCTTACCTGTTCTGGAACCAGCACGAATGGGAGCAGGGCAAGTACGACTGGACCGGCCCCGCCGACGCGGCGGCGTTCATCCGCATGGCGCAGGAAGAAGGCCTGTGGGTCATCCTGCGCCCCGGCCCTTACGCCTGCGCCGAATGGGAAATGGGCGGCCTGCCGTGGTGGCTGCTGAAAAACGACAACCTGCGCCTCCGTTCGAGCGACCCGCGCTTCCTGAAGCCGGCGACCGATTACCTCAAAGAAGTCGGCCGCGTGCTCGGACCGCTGCAGGTCACGCGCGGCGGACCGCTGCTGATGGTGCAGGTGGAAAACGAATATGGCTCGTACGACCGCGACGCCGAGTACATGGGCGCGCTGCGCCAGGCCTTACTCGACGGCGGCTTCGACGTGCCGCTGTTCGCCTGCAACCCGCCCGGTGCGATCAACCGCGGCTTCCGCGAAGACCTGTTCCAAGTCGTTAACTTCGGCGTCGGCGGCGCTAAAGGCGCATTCGAAACCCTGCGCCGCTTCCAAAAAACCGGCCCGCTGATGAACGGCGAATACTACCCCGGCTGGTTCGACACCTGGGGCAACCGCCACCGCACCGGCGACGTCGAACGCTATCGCGCCGACCTAGACTACATGCTGACGAACAACCACTCGTTCAGCATCTACATGGCGCACGGCGGGACGTCGTTCGGCTTCTGGTCCGGCGCGGATCGTCCGTTCCAGCCCGACACCAGCAGCTACGACTACGACGCCCCCATCAGCGAGGCCGGCTGGCGCACGCCGAAGTTCGAAGCCTCCCGCGAAGTGATGGCCAAGCACCTGTTGCCCGGCGAAAGGCTGCCTGACGCGCCGGCGAAAAACCCGGTCATCAGCGTGCCGCCGTTCGAGCTGAAGGAATCGGCCTCCGTCTTCGCTGGCTTATCCCAGCCGCGCACGGACGCGACGCCGAAAACGATGGAGTTCTACGACCAAAGCCGCGGCTGCACCGTGTACCGCACCACGCTGCCCGCCGGCCCGGCCGCGTCGCTGTCGGTCAAGGCGGCGCACGATTACGCCTGGATCTTCCTCGACGGCAAGAACGCCGGCGTCATGGACCGCCGCGCCCGGCGCTACCGCGTACAGTTGCCCGCGCGCAGCGCGCCGCAGCAACTGGACATTCTGATCGAAGCCGTCGGCCGGGTGAACTTCGGCGGCGAAGTCTTCGACCGCAAAGGTTTGCACGCGCCAGTGAACCTGACCGTGGCCGGTTCGCCGGAGCAGGAACTGAAAGACTGGCAGATCTTCGCGCTGCCGCTGGACGACAAGCAGTTGGCCTCGCTCGATTTCAAGCCCGAAAAAGCGACCGGCCCCGCGTTCTGGCGCGGCAGCTTCGAACTCACGCAAACCGGCGACACGTTCCTGGACGTGCGGCAGTGGGGCAAAGGCGTGCTCTGGGTCAACGGCCACTGCCTGGGCCGGTTCTGGAACATCGGCCCGACGCAAACGATGTACTGCCCCGGCCCGTGGCTGCGCACCGGGCGCAACGACGTGGTCGTGCTGGACGTGCTCGGCCCGGCGTCGCCGACGCTGGGCGGGCTGGAACTGCCGATTCTCGACGAGGTGCGGCCGGAACTGGATTTCTCGCGCAAGGTCCGCGCCACCGGCACGTTCGCCGTCGACGACGCGAGCGCGGCCCACCGGGCGGCGTTCACGCCCGAGGTCCAATGGCAGGAAGCGAACTTCGCCAAGCCGATGACCGGCCGCTTCGTCTGCTTCCAGGCCGACAGCGTGCACAACCAGAACGACCGCTCGCCCGCCACGGTGGCGGAGTTAGATCTGCTTGACGCCCGCGGCGAGACGCTGTCAAAGGCGAACTGGAAAATCCTCTGGACCGACAGCGAGGAAACCGGTTCCGAATCCGGCGACGGCGAGAACGTGCTGGACGGCCAGCCGAACACGATCTGGACGACCCGCACCAGTGGCCGCCCGCGGCCGCCGTTCCCGCACCGCCTGGTGATCGATCTCGGCGAATCGCAGGCGGTAGCCGGCATCCGCTACCTGCCCCGCGGCGGCGACCCGAATCAGCCGGGACGGGTGAACGACTACCGCGTGTTCGTGGCGGAACAACCGTTCGGGCTAAAGCCTTAAGCGGGCCGGGTGCCACGACGAAACCGTCACCGCATCAGCGCAACGTCGCCATCGCCTAGCGGCACCGCGTGTTCCCTCTCCCGGTATGGCCGGGAGAGGGTAGGGTGAGGGCTTCGACGGGGCGGTATCGAACGTCAACCCGCATTCGCTTCATCGAAATCTTCCGTCATCGGCCCTCATCTACCCGCGTGCCTGCGGCACCTCCCGGCCATACCGGGAGAGGGGACCAGAGGCCACTGCGATCGCGTGGTTGCTCTAGTTGCCGGTCATCACGAATCGCGAGTCGCGGCTTACGTCGATCATTTTCCCGCCGTAGTTCACCTTCGGCTTCGCGTCCTTCGGCCCCACGATTTCGCAGCGGACCAGTTCGCCCGCGTTCCATTCCAGATTCACGCGGTACCCGCCGCGGGCGCGCAGGCCTTTCACCGAACCCGTCGGCCACGCCTTCGGCAAAGCCGGCAGGAGCGTGAGCTGGGCGTCGTGGGACTGCAGCAGCATTTCGGCGACGCCGGCGGTGGTGCCGAAATTGGCGTCGATCTGGAACGGCGGGTGGTCGCCGAAGCCGTTCGGCAGGATGTAAGAGCGGATCACCTGCTGCAGCAATCGATGCGCGCGGTCGCCGTCGCGCAAACGCGCCCACAGGTTGATCTTCCACGCCGCGCTCCAGCCCGTGCTGGTGTCGCCGCGGGCGTCGAGCGAGACGTAAGCGGCCTTGGCCCAGTCGGGCGTGGTGTCGACCGTGATCTGCCGGCCGGGGTAGACGGCGAACAGGTGTGACACGTGCCGGTGCTTGTCGCGCGGCGTGTCGAGGTGAAGCTCGTCCGGCTTGCGGTTCTTGTAGCGATCGTCCATCTCCGTGCGCCATTCCAACAGCTGCCCCCAGCTGCCGACCTTCGGCCCGTCGAGCTTGGCACGCAGATCGGCGATGCGGTCTCGCAGCGGCTTGTCGACGCCCAGCACGTCGGCGGCCTCGATCGTGTTGGTGAACAAATCGTGGATCAGTTGCTGGTCGAACGCCACGCCGTCTTCGTGCGGGCCGTGCTCGGGCGACCAGCCGTCGGGAGCGACGAGCGTGCCGTCTGGCATGGTCTTCAAGCGGTCTTCCCAGAACGCGCAGACTTCTTTGAGAACCGGGTACGCCTTTGTCCGAAGGTAATCCTTGTCGCCAGTGAATGCGTAATGTTCCCAGAAATGCTGGGCGTACCAGGCGTTGGCCGTCAGGCACCAGTCGAAGCTGCCGGCACCGTAAATGTTGTTTTCCGTACGCACGGCCCAGCTGCGCGTCGTCTTCAGTTGCTCGGCCGTCCGCTCGCGGCGGGGACCGATCATGCTTTGCACGTAATCGAACAGCGGCAGGTGACACTCGCCCAGCCCGGTCGTCTCGGCCGGCCAGTAGTTCATCTGAACGTTGATGTTCGCGTGGTAGTCGCTGCGCCACGGCGGGTTCTTGTAGACGTTCCAGATCCCCTGCAGATTCGCCGGCAGCGTGCCGGGGCGCGACGAGGCGATCAGCAGGTAACGGCCGTGCTGGAACAGGAGTTTTTCCAGGCCGCGGTCGTCGGGCGTTTG
>DASVSC010000305.1:0-1943 GCA_036388295.1 Tepidisphaeraceae bacterium
CGACGCCGACGGTTACCGCATCGCAATTCTCATGCCCGTTGTCTGAACCCTCACCGTGAAACCCAAACCTGAACAAACCGGCATCCAGACGCCCGCGCCGTGGAGTTTTGGCGGCGCGGGCGGCTTTTTCGAGCGACTCTACAAGGCCGTCCGCGGTTCGGGCGCCGAGGAAGGCGAGAACCGGTACGACCCTCCCGTCGGCGGCGCGGCCGGCGAAGGGGGCTTCGGCGCTATCGCGGTCGTCGGCGGCGACCTGTCGACGGCGATCGCCAATGCGGTCATGCCGATGGCACTGCCGCGCTACCGCGTCATGGCGCGACACAGCACGGTCGCTTTGGCCGAAGCAGCCAATGTGCTGCCGATCCTGGCCGCCGAAACCAATGTCAACGTCGATGAGGACCTGGCCGACGACCCGACGGCGCAGCGCGGCAAGGCCATTATCGAACGTGAAGTGATCGCCCGCCGGCAGGGCATCCTCCGCGGGGCGACGCAGTGCCTTCGGTACGGTTTCAAGGCCATGGAGGTCGTGTACGAACGCAAGACGTTCGCCGCGATCGGCTCCTACGTCGGTGTACGAAAGTTCAAGGAACTGGCCGGCGACCACGTGCAGCTCCGTGTGGACACGCACGGCAATCTGACCCAGGTGCTGAGCTACGGCAGGCGGCTCGACGTCGACTACTTCCTCCACTTCGTGCACGGCAAGGAGGACGACAATTGGTTCGGCCTCTCTCGCTTCGAGAATATCCGCCGCGACTGGGCTAACTACCTCGAACTTGAGGACCTGCTGCACACGTTCGTGCGGAAGGGCGCGGCCAAAGCGCCATACGTCGGCGTGATGGCAGACGATCCTGTCAACGTGGCGCAGGGCCTGACTCCCAACAAGGATATGGGCGTCTTGATCGCGCAGCGGCTGTCTCGCGCTGAGGGCGTAGTTTACGAAAAAACGCGAGGGCTCGACGCGCTCGACATGCGGGTGAACGAGAAGCTAGCAGACGCCAACATGGTCGACGTTCAGTTCGTCGACATCGGCAACCCAGGCCCGGCGATCGGTGCGATCTCCGCCCGCCTCGACACGTTGGCCAAGAACATCATCCGCGGCATGCTGCTGCCCGAGCGCACGCTCACCGAAGCGTCATCCGGTGGCAGCCGGGCCGACAGCCAGGAACACGGCGACGTCGTCACCGCCGGCGCCGAGGCGTGGCACGAGCACCTCGTCGAAATGCTCAACGAGCAGGTCGTCGCCGCGCTGATCCGCGAGAACTGCGGCGAAGAATACGTCGGCCGCATCACGTTGCGGGCCGTTCCGCTGCAGGACGAACGACGCAAGCAGCTGTCGGACATCTTCGCCAAGATGCTCGACAACGACACGTTCCTGATGAGCCTGATCAAGTCGATGGGCAAGGGCGGCATCACGGCCTTAGTCGAGAAGCTCGGGCTCGACATCAACCTCGAAGACTTCGTACTTGACGAGCCGGCGGACACGCACGAGCCGCAGAAGCCGCACGAGGAAGACGACGACGGGCAGAAGCTGTCGGCGTCCGTGACCGACGAGATGTTCACGCTGGACGAGTTCGCCGGCCTGCTGCCGCTGAGCGCAACAGACATCGAGCCACGTGACGAAAACGGGCGATGGATACGAGTGGAAGGCAACGAGCTGGGCCACCACGACGACATTAAGTCGCTCAGGGCCGCGGCGACGGCACACGCGAAGGCGCACCTGCACGGCAAGACGTTCACCAACGACGAGACACGCCACGATATCACCCTGTCGTCGCGCGGGCTGACGAAGATCCTCAACAACGCGGCCAGTGACCCACGCCGCGCAGTGCTCACAACGGCCATTCCGCAGCTCATCAAGCACGGAAAGCTGATCAAGACCGAGCCGCCGGCCAAAGCCAAGCAGCAGGACGCCAACGTTGTCGCTTACCACCGCTTCCAAGCGA
>DASVSC010000306.1:0-19758 GCA_036388295.1 Tepidisphaeraceae bacterium
GCACGTGGTGGTCCTGGGCGGCGGGATCGTGGGGACCAACGCGGCCAAGGTCGCCGCGGGCCTGGGCGCCAACGTCGTGATCATGGACATCAACCTCGACCGCCTGCGCTACCTCGACGACGTGATGCCCGCCAACGTGCATACGATGTACAGCGACGTGCAGACCATCCGCGAGCAGATCCGCCAGGCCGACCTCGTGGTGGGCGCGGTGCTGATCCCGGGTGCCAAGGCGCCGCGCCTGGTGACGCGGCAGGACCTGGTCGCGATGAAGAACGGCGCGGTGATCGTCGACGTCGCCATCGACCAGGGCGGCTGCATCGAAACCAGCCGGCCGACGACGCACAAGGACCCGACGTACATCATCGACGGCGTCGTCCACTATTGCGTCGCCAACATGCCCGGTGCGGTGGGTCGTACCAGCACGATGGCGCTGTGCAACGCGACGATGCCGTACGCCCTGCGCATCGCCAACAACGGCTACGTGAAAGCCGCCGCGGCCGACCCGGGTTTGGCCGATGGGATTAATATGGCCGACGGCCGGCTGACCTTCGCCCCGGTCGCCGAGGCGTTCGGGATGAAGTGCGAGCCGATGAAGTTCTGACGGGATTTGAGCCGCGGGTGTAAACCCGCGCGGTCGCTCGATCGTTACCGCGACTGCACTGGAACGCGCGGGTTTACACCCGCGGCTCAAACCTTCCTCTATACTCAACAGTCATGCCCCGACTCGACCAGCTGCACGCGTTGCTCGTCCGCACACCGGACGACCCGTTCCTCACCTACGGCATCGCGTTGGAACACAAAAAAGCCGGCGACGCCGCGGCCGCGATCGAATGGCTGGACAAGACACTCGCGCTCGACGCGAAATACTGCTACGCGTACTACCAGAAGGGGCAGGTTCTGGAATCGCAGGAACAATTCGACGCGGCACGACAGGTTTATTCCACCGGCGTCAAAGCGGCCCGCGAAGCCGGCGACGCCCATGCGCAAGGCGAAATCCAAGGCGCACTCGACATGCTGCCGTAAGTTGGACACAGCCCACCCCATCCGCTCTATGCCAGCATGCGGTGAACCTCGTGCAAAAGCTTCTCGGGGCAACACGGATCGCGGACGAATAGCCAGAAGTCGTTGAATGAACTGTGCGTGCTAAACTCGTGGCCGCCATAGTTGAAGTCGATCCATGTCTCGACAACGGCATCGACGAATGCCTTAATCGTTACACCTTCGCACCTCGTAAGTTGAGCCTTTAAGGCTTCCGCGGGACGCCAGGCAACCTTGGCGAACTGGCGAGAACCATCAGCCATCCGGTGATCCAGAAGACGCTCGTTCGTAGACATAGTACTATTTGTTGTCCGGCCGCTTTCGCGCCCACTCGCGCCACGCCATAGCGAACTGCTCGTAGTCCATGTGGTACACGTCCTTGAGCGCCGCCTCCGCCGGGCTGCCGTCTTTGATCGCGTTGATCAGGCGAAGGAACGCTTTTTTGTCCGTCGCCACCAGCATTTCCACCATCGACTGCAGCACTGGGTAGTACTCACCCGGCGGGCGGTTGGCGTCGTCGAATAGAAAGCCGAGCTCGGCCTTGTTCATCGCCATCAGGCGGGCCATGCGGCGGCGGTCGGCGTAGGGGAACTGGTTGTAGGCAATGACCTCGGCGACGCCCTCGTTCAGCCATCGCGGGATGAACTCATTGGAACGATACCGTGCCAGGAAGGCGTGCGTGAACTCGTGCACGAGGACGTAGGCCCACAAACGTCGTGCGTCGTCCAGGCTGCTGGTGCCGACCAAGTTATTGTTCGGCTTCCACATCGCCATGTGGCCGACGCCGCGGGAATTGCCGGTGAAGTAGCCGGCCGTGCGATTGTTGACGTCGCTGAACCCGTCGATCTCGCGGGCGAAGGCGGCGAAATCTTCATATTTGGCCAGCATGTACACCGGCAGCTTGCCCACGAACACGTTGTCCTTCGGGTCCATCTCGAACTGCTTGGCGACGACCTCGTACGCGCCTTCCAGGTTCTGCTTGAGAAAGTCGTTTTCGCGCGGGTCCCAGTCGGTGAAGACAATGAAGTGGGCCGTCTCGAAGTTTTTGAGCACGACGCCGATTTTGGATTCCACCGTGGCCGCCTGCTCGCGTGAACGCTTCATCGCCTCGGCGGCTTGCTCGGGCGTGGCGGGCTGATACTTAACGGTCGGTTCGCCGGTTTCTGCCGGCGTTTTGACGGGCGGCTTGGGCGGTGGGGCGTCGCCGGTGGAGATCAGCTCTTTGTCGGCCGCCGGCTGTGACGCCGCCGCGGTGACTGCGCCGCCGAGCGGTCGCAACAGGACGGCGTCGGCCTGCGGCTGTAGCGTCGGGTCGAGCCGCACCGCCGATCGCAGCGCGGCCTGCGCCTGCTCTTTCGCCCCGACGTCCCAGCCGAACCGGCCGAGTTCCAGGCACTGGTCGGCCCGCGAGCGGTCCATGGTTTTCTGCTTGAGTGCGAAAGCCGTGACGGGCGTGACGTCGGTCCAGGCGAGCGTGCGGTCGTCGCCGGCGACGCGGAGCGTGAAGGTGCGCTCGTCATGGCGGACCAGGCTGCCGCGCAGCGGGGCGGCTTTCCCGGCGGATTTAACATAGACCTCCGCCAAAACCGGGCGTTCCGGCGCGGCGACGGTGATGGCCACCGCCACGCACAACGCGACGCAAAGGGCGATGCAGAGTGTAATTGCCGCGCGCAGCGTCATGTGGCGTAACGTCCCTCCGGGCCATACGATACCGCCCCCTTGCGCCGGCTGTCCAGAACGATCCTGACGCTCCTGCTGCTGCCGTTTCTGGCCCGCGCTCCCGCCGCCGTCGCCGAACCGGTCGCTTCGCTCGTCACCGTCGGCCCCGGCGACGCGGTGTGGGAGAAGTTCGGCCACAACATGATCCGTTTGCAGGACGACGAACGCGGGTTCGACGTTTGCTACAACTGGGGCCTGTTCGACTTCGATCAGCCGAACTTCATCTTCAACTTCATCCAAGGCCGCATGCTCTACACGATGGCGGCCCTGCGCACACAGCCGTTGCTGGACGAATATAAGGCCCAGGACCGGCGGGTGACGTTCCAGAGGCTGAACCTGTCGCCGCAGCAGTTGAATGAACTGATCGTTCGCTGTGAAATCAACCGTCAGCCCGGCAATGCCGACTACCGGTACGACTACTTCAAGGACAACTGCAGCACCCGCGTGCGCGACATAATCGACGGCGTGGTCGGCGGGGCGATCGCCAATGCGACGAAGGACCGGCCGACGCGGCCGCCGGTGACGTACCGGCAGGAGGCGCTGCGGCTGACGCAGGGCGACTTCTGGATCTCACTCGGTATGGACTTCGCGCTCGGTCCGAACTCGGACAAGCCTTTGGACTTGTGGGCCGAAGGGTTCTTGCCCGCCAGCGTGTCGCAGTCCGCCGCCTTCCTGGCCGAAGCGCCGGTGGAGGCGTGGCCGGTTAAGCGAGCCGCGGAGCCCGCCGCGCCGCCAGTGCGTTGGCCGTGGTTGATGTTGGCCGGACTAGGCGGCGCCGGAGCGATGGTGGCCGTGCATCGCTGGCGGGCGTGGGCGGGGCGGACGCTGGTACGCGCGTGGTGGGCACTGGCCGGTGGCGGCGGGGCGTTCATGGGATACATCTGGCTCTTCACCGACCACGCGGCCGGGCACGCCAATCAAAATCTCTGGCAGTTCTCGCCACTGGCGTTGGTGGCGTTGGCGACGACGCTGCCGCGGTTCAGGCGGGTGACGTTCTGGCTCGCGAGCACGATCGTTGCCTTGTCCGTCGTCGGTGGAATCTTCTGGAGCGTTGGCAAGCTCGGCGGGCCCTTCGCGCAGCCGAACGGCGGATTCATCCTGTTGGCCTTGCCGTTGCACCTGACGGCGGCGTGGGTGGCCCGAGGCACGTTGACAAAGCCGCACACGGCCGATGAAGTGGCCGGACTATGACGAAGCGGCTTCTGACGGCGTCTCTGACGGCGGTCCTCTTGGGCGGATGCGCGGGTGTGCCCCGGGGCAACAACCTGCCGAGCGGTTACAAGATGCCGCCGCCGCCGCCGAAGCGGGTCGACATGCCGATCGACGCCGGACTGCGCCGCGAGGCAGAGGCGGAACTGGCCAAGAACCTGAACTCGGGTGACGCCGTGCTGCGCGCGAATGCAATCGAAGCCATGCAGCGCACTGGCGGCGCGAATAACGCGCCGCGACTGCTGGCGGCGCTAACCGATCCCAACCCGCTCGTCCGCTTCGCCGGCGGGATGGCGATCGGCACGCTTCGCCTGGAAGCGGCCCGTCCCCGACTGCTGACGATGGCGGACGACTCGAACAAGTCGGTGCAGATCGCCGTGCGTTTCGCCCTGCACCGCCTCGGCGACACGCGGCTGAGTCATGAGTTTGAGATCTTCGCCAAAGACATCGACGATCGAGTGCGTTCGAACACCGCCCTGGCGTTGGGCCTGCTCGGCGAGCCGAGCGCGACGAACGTGCTCAGGGTGATGCAGCGCGACCTGAACCCCATCGTGCGCCTGCAGGTGATCGATTCGCTCTGGCGATTGGGCGACACCGCGGCCCGTGACAAGCTGGTGACGGGCGTCGTTGACGTTCATCCGGAAGTGCAAATCGTCAGTCTTCTCGGCTTAGCCGGGCCGCGTAAGCCGGAAGTGCTGCGTTACGTGCGCGCCCAACTCACCGCCGAGGGCACCGAGACGCGGCTCGCGGCGGCGCGGGCCGCAGGGCAGCTGGGTACGGACGACGGCATGGCTGTGGTTCTAAAGGAAATCGACAGCCGCGACCCGCGGCAGCGTTCGATGGCGGCCTTGGCGCTAGGCGACATCGGCCGGACCGACGCCCAGCCGCCGTTGCGTAAGCTGTTGAACGACCGCGAACCCGGTGTCCGCCTGGCCGCCGCGACGGCCGTATTGCAGCTGAAGTGATGGCGACGTCAGTCGCGAGATCTGAACTGCGATTCGGCAGAACGCAAGGCGTGACCAATGGGTCACGCCCGCCTTCCTTTACGTCGGCTGGCGTTGCACGCTGACGGTGAGGGGCGGGCACCGACGCCGTCGTGAAACACGACTTTCTCAAAAACAACGGTTCGAACCTAACGGTTTCATCCCGTCGGCTCCAATGGGAGCCTCGCGAAGCGTGGAAACTCTTCAGAATCATGGCCCATTTGACCATGAACACGACGCGCCGGCTACTGCCGGCGCGTCGTTTCATGGTGAAACTCGTCCCATGTTCTTAAAAGCGGAGAGGGGGGGATTCGAACCCCCGGTACAGGTTTACCCCGTACAACAGTTTAGCAAACTGTCGCCTTAAGCCGCTCGGCCACCTCTCCAAGGCGGGCGGAATATAACCGCCATCGTTCGGTTTGGCCAGCGGTCAATCCCCGACCACGCGGTCCACCTCGTCGTAGGTCGTGTGACCGTCGGCGACCAAACTGTAGCCATGACTTTTGAGGGACAGGAAACGGCCGGCGGCGAGGGCGGCCATGACTTCACCTTGATTGTTCCGGCTGATCGCGGCACGGACGGTGTCATCGACGACCAGAAGTTCAAAGACGCCGCGGCGGCCGGCGTAGCCGGTGCCGAGGCATTTGATGCAGCCGCCGGCTCGGAAGATGCGCGTCAGGTTCTCGTATTTCGGGCCCATCTCGCGCAGTTGGTCGTCCGTCGGGCTCGTCGGCTGCTTACAGAACGGGCAGAGCGTGCGGACCAGCCGCTGGGCCAGCAACAGGTTCAGGCCGCTGGCGACGAGGAACGGCTCGATGCCAAGGTCCAGCAGGCGGAAGACGCTGCCGGTGGTGTCGCGCGAGTGAACGGTACTGAACACCAGGTGACCGGTCATGGCCGCCTGCATTGCGGTTTTGGCGGTTTCGGCGTCACGAATTTCGCCGACCAGAATGACGTCCGGGTCTTGCCGCAAAGTGCTGCGCAGCAGGCTGGCGAAGGTGCTGCCTTGTTCTTCGTTCACGGGCATCTGGGTGACGCCTTCGATCTGGATTTCGACCGGGTCTTCGATCGTCACCAAGTTGCGTTCGCTGGCGTCGATGGAGCGCAAAATGCTGTACAGCGTGCTGGTTTTACCGCTGCCGGTCGGCCCGCAGACCAGCAGCATGCCGGCGTCGCGCTTGATGGCTTTTTCGATCGTGCGGAACATCTGTTCCGGTAGCGTCAGGTCCCACAGGTAGCGGGGCGCATTGGCCGAGTCCAGGCAGCGGATGACCAGCTTCTGGCCGAAGATCGACGGCGTCATGCTGACGCGGTAATCGACTTTCCGGTCCGGCACACGGCTGACAAAGCTGCCTTCCTGAACGGCATTCCGCACGGAAATGTCGATGTCGCACAGGATCTTCACCAGCGACAGGAACCGCACGCCCAGTTCCTTTTTCATCACCGCGACCGTGACCATCGTCCCGTCCGCGCGGATGCGGATGATAAAGTTCTCGCCTTTCGGTTCGACGTGAATGTCGCTGGCCCGGGTGCGGAAACAGCACAGGAGGATCAGGCGAAGGATCGTCACTGTTTCGGCCGGAATGTCGTCGGCGTCGGTGTACGCGCTGTGGATCAGTTCGCCACGGGCATTGATCAGCTCAATGTCATTGGCCCCGAACGGCTTGCTCGGCAAGGATTCGGCGAGCTGGGCCAGCTGGCGGGCGGGGGCGGCGCCGTCGGCTTCGTTGACCGTCGGCATTTCCCACTTCGCCGGCGGCTGACGGGGCGTTGAACCGGGGGCCGGCATGGCGGCCAGCGGCAGTTCGGTTCGCGTGGCCTGCAGGTCCAGTGCGGCGGGCGCGCTGCCGATCGGCTTGGCTTTCGCCACGGGGCCCGGTTGGGCGTTGTAGAAGCGGAACTCCTGCGAGCCGGCCCGGACGACGTCGCCGTGTTCCAGCTTTATTTCGCCGGCGAAGCGTTGGTTGTTCACCGACGTGCCGTTGCGCGAGCCGAGGTCGCGGACGTAACACCCGTCACGTCGCCGCTCGACCACCAGGTGGTGCCGCGACAGCTTCTCGTCGTTGAGCGACAGGACGTTGCCGACCTGCCGGCCGACCGTGACGGGCTTGTCGCGCAGTTCGACGCGGCGCGGCCCCTTTTCGTTTTGGAACTCGAGATAAGCCATAAGTATCGGCCAGCGAGTTTACCAGATACTTCGGACGGCCGCAGTATCACGGTCGCAGGTCCGCCAAAGGGGCCGGCCGCTCCGGACGTGCGGCTACAGGAATGCCCGCGTGCGAGCGGGAAGCAATCCGGATTCAAAACATTGCACGCCTTCTGAACATTCACGTCCCTTGTTTCAACGTCTGTTCTGTGATGGGTATACTGAAGACCGCGAAGGAGACGTTATGGCCGACGGCAATCAGGTTACGCTCACCGTGAACGGTCAGGCCAAATCGGTGCCCGCGGCGCCGGACCGGCCGCTGCTGGAGGTGCTGCGCGAGAACCTGCGCATGTCCGGCACGCATTACGGGTGCGGCGCGGGCCAGTGCGGCGCGTGCAGCGTGCTGATCGACGGCCGCCGTGAGTTTTCCTGTCAACTCCAACTCTCCGACGTCGACGGCAAAAGCATCACCACCGTCGAAGGCTTGGCCAAAGGTGACACGCTGCACCCCGTGCAGCAGGCGTTCCTGGACGTGGGCGGCTTCCAGTGCGGCTACTGCACGCCGGGCATGATCATCACCCTGGTCGGCCAGTTGAACGAGAACCCGCAGGCGGACGACGCTACGGTGCTCAAGGCGATGGAGAACAACCTGTGCCGGTGCTGCGGGTACGCCAAGATATCCGAGGGCATTTGCAAAGCGGCCGCGGCCGCGCGCGGAGGTGCGCGATGACCGACGAACTGACCCGCCGTGAATTGTTGACCCTCCTCGGGGCCGGCCTGCTGGTCGCGATTAGCAGCGATGACGTCGACGCGCAAGTGCCGAGCGAACGCCGACTGGAACGGGGCGGCCCGCCCGGGCGGCCGCCGCAAACCGTTGCCACGCGGCTTCACCTCGCGCCCGACGGCAAAATCACTGTGATGAGCGGCAAAGTCGAAGGCGGCCAAGGGTCGCGGGCGCAAATCACCCAGGCCGCCGCCGAAGAACTGCGCGTGCCGGCGTCGCAGGTGCAGGTGCTGCTCGGTGATACCGACCTCTGCCCCGACGACGGCCCGACCGTCGGCTCGCACACCACGTCCCGCACCATCCCCAGCGTCCGTCAAGGTGCCGCCGCCGCGCGGGAAGTGCTGATCGGGCTCGCCGCCGCCAAGTGGGGAATCAGCCGCGACGGGGTCGAAGCGCGGGACGGCAAAATCAATAGTCCGGACGGCCGCACACTCGCCTACGGCGATCTCGTCGGCGATGAACAGGCCCGCGCGTTCACCACCACCACGCCCGGGCAGGGCGTACAAGTCACACGCGTCGACGAGTGGAAAGTCCTCGGCGTCACACTGCCCCGGCCGAACGGCCGCGATATCGTCGTCGGCAGTCACCGTTACCCCTCCGCGATCGAGCGGCCGAACATGCTGTACGGCCAGGTGATGCGTCCGCCGGCACTGGGCGCGAAACTGACCCACATCGACCTCTCCGTCGCCGGCGACAGCGTCGTGGTGCGCGAAGGCGATTTCGTCGGCGTCGCCGCCCCCATGACCGCGCTCGCCCGCCAGGCCGTCGAAACACTAGCCAAAACGGCGAAGTGGACGACAACGCCCCAAGTCGGCGCGGCCGAGGTGTACGAGCATCTGCGACGCACCGCCCGAGACCCTTCCGCCCTGACCAACCCGTTCGCCAGCGAGAACGCTTCGGCCGCGCACACGGTGCGGCGGGAATACCGCGTCGCCTACATCCAGCACGCGCCGCTGGAACCCCGGGCGGCCGTGGC
Organism: Tepidisphaeraceae bacterium; assembly: GCA_036388295.1. Taxonomy (GTDB): domain Bacteria; phylum Planctomycetota; class Phycisphaerae; order Tepidisphaerales; family Tepidisphaeraceae; genus RYN-431. The sequence continues at coordinate 8,856 of DASVSC010000306.1, forward strand.
GGAATGGGAAGGCGACAAGCTGACGGTCTGGACGGCCACGCAGAACCCGACACGCGTCCGCGGCGAACTCGCGTCCGCCTTCGGCGTGCCCGTGCCGAGCGTCCGCGTCATCGTCCCCGATTTCGGCGGCGGCTTCGGCGGGAAGCACACCGGCGAATGCGCCGTCGAAGCCGCACGCATCGCCAAAGCGGCGGGGCGGCCGATCAGCCTGCGCTGGTCGCGCGAAGAAGAGTTCCAATGGGCCTCGTTCCGCCCGGCGGCCCTGATCGTGGCCGAAGCAGGGTTGAACCGTGACGGGTCGATCGCGTCCTGGATGTTCACGAACGTCAACAGCGGCGGCAGCGGCCTGGCGTCGCCGTACCGGTCCGCCAAGCGGCAGGAGAAGCACGTCGAGGCCGACGCGCCGCTCCGCCACGGCTCCTACCGCGGCTTGGCCGCGACGGCCAACCATTTCGCCCGCGAAACCTTTATTGACGAACTGGCCGAAGCAGTCGGCCAGAACCCGCTGGCTTATCGCATCGCTCATTTGGACGAACGTCGGATCGTCGACGTTCTGAAGGCCGCGACGGACGGCTTCGGTTGGGCCGAGCGTTACGCGCAGAAGCGGCCGAACGTCGGCGTCGGCCTCGCGTGCGGCACGGAGAAGGGGTCATTCGTCGCCGCCTGTGTCGAAATCGAAATCGACCCGGCCACCTCCGCCATTCGCCTCACCCGCATCCGTCAGGCGTACGAATGCGGCAAGATCATGAACCCGGCCGGCCTGTTGGCTCAGGTCCAGGGCGGGCTTCTGCAGGGGTTGGGACCGGCGCTATGGGAAGCCGTGGCCTTCGAGAACGGCCGCGTCACCAACGGCGACTTCGAACAGTACCGCGTCCCGCGCTTTTCAGACACACCGAAGATGGAGATCGACCTCCTCGACCGGCCGGACCTGCCGAGCATCGGCGCTGGTGAGACGCCGATCGTCGTCATCGCCCCGGCCATCGCCAATGCCGTCCACCATGCGACGGGCCGGCGCGTCCACGAGATGCCGATTCGCCTTTAAGACCTTTCGCGTCCATCGGCACGCTCCTCTTCAGCGGGCCTGTGATTCGATGCGCACTGAGACTGAGAAAGACAGGTCCGCTGAAGCGAGCCCGCCGACGGACGGATCGAACTACGAACGGCGCACCTGCTACCGTGTCTGCGGGTTCCGCTTAATCCGATTATGACAATCCGCACGGGTGCGTTAGTATCCCCGCCTCGTTAAAGAAGGTTCCACGTCTGTTTCTCGCGGAGACGTCTCTATCATGCATTGGATCCCACCCGTCGGGCAAAAACTGTGGGCCGTCGTCGCTCTGCTGGTCGTCGCCTGCCTTGCCGTTCCCGCGCACGCCAGCGAAGCCGACCTGATCATCCCGCGGCTGAATGACGTTCAATACTTCGGCGGCATCGGCGGCGGAACGCTGCTGCTGGCGGGTCTGGTCATCGGCGTGCTCGGCCTGATCTTCGGCCTGGTCGGGTTCAATCAACTGCGCCGCCTGCCCGTGCACCCGTCGATGCTGGAAGTGTCGGAGCTGATTTACGTGACGTGCAAAACGTACCTCGTCACGCAGGGCAAGTTTCTGATCGTCCTGTGGGCCCTCGTCGCGCCGTTGATCGCCATCTATTTCGGTTTGTTCGTGACGGAAACGCCGGGGGTGACCCATTCGGTCGGGACCGCCGGCCGCGTCGTGATGATCCTGGCCATGAGCCTGCTCGGCATCGCCGGTTCCTGCGGCGTGGCGTGGTTCGGCATTCGCGTGAACACCTTCGCTAACAGCCGGGCGGCGCATGCCTCACTCGGCGGTCGGGGCTACCCGATTTACGCCATCCCGTTGCGCGCCGGCATCAGCATCGGCATGGTGCTGATCAGCGTCGAACTGCTCGTCCTGCTCGGCATCCTCCTGTTCCTGCCCGGCGACTTGGCCGGCCCCTGTTTCATCGGCTTCGCCATCGGTGAATCGCTCGGCGCGGCCGCGCTGCGGGTTGCGGGCGGCATCTTCACGAAGATCGCGGACATCGGCGCGGACCTGATGAAAATCGTCTTCCACATCAAGGAAGACGACGCGCGGAATCCGGGCGTCATTGCCGACTGCGTCGGCGACAACGCCGGCGACAGCGTCGGCCCGACGGCCGACGGCTTCGAAACGTACGGCGTCACCACGGTCGCCCTGATCAGCTTTATCCTGCTCGGCATCAAGGGCCACAACGTCGAGATTCAGACCAAGCTCTTGGTGTGGATGTTCGCCCTGAGTGCGCTGATGGTGCTGACCAGCGGGGCGGCCTACCTGATCAACGAAGCCGTCGCCAAACGCATGTACGGTTCGAAGCGCATCTTCGACTTCGAAAAGCCGCTCACCAGTCTGGTGTGGGTCGCGTCGGTACTGGCTCTGGTGACGACTTATTTGGTGTCGTACCTGCTGCTGGGCAATCTGGATGCCGCCAACAGCACGCTCTGGTGGAAGCTGGCGACGATCGTCGGCTGCGGCACGCTGGCGGCGGCCATTATTCCGGAAGTGATCAAAGTCTTTACCAGCACCCACTCGCGTCACGTGCGCGAAATCGTCACCGCCAGCCGTGAAGGCGGGGCGGGCCTGAACGTGCTGAGCGGTCTGACGGCCGGCAACTTCAGCGCCTTCTGGGTCGGCGGTGTCGTCATCATGGGGCTGATGGCGCTGTCGTACTTCGTCAGTGGTATCGGCATGCCCGCCGCCGGCGCTACGGGCGCGACGGACACCAGCCTGAACAGCATCATGTACGCCCCGGCCGTCTTCGCATTCGGCCTGGTCGCGTTCGGCTTCCTCAGCCTCGGCCCGGTCACGATCGCCGTCGACAGCTACGGCCCCGTCACCGACAACGCCCAAAGCGTTTACGAACTGTCGCTGATCGAGAGCCGGCCGAACATCGTCGACGACATGCAGAAGAACTTCGGCATGACGCCCGATTTCGAGCACGCCAAAGACCTGCTCGAAGCCAACGACGGCGCGGGCAACACGTTCAAAGCCACCGCCAAACCCGTGCTGATCGGCACGGCCGTCGTGGGCGCGACGACGATGATCTTCAGCATCATCATGGTGCTGACTAAGAGCCTGAGCGACCCCGTGGCCATCAGCAAACTGTCGCTGCTGCACGCCCCGTTCTTCCTCGGCATGATCGGCGGCGGCGCGGTGATCTACTGGTTCAGCGGCGCGAGCTGTCAGGCCGTCATCACCGGGGCCTACCGTGCGGTCGAATACATCAAGCTTCACATTCACCTCGAACCCGGCGCGACCAAGGCCAGTGAGGCCGACAGCAAAAAGGTCGTCGCCATCTGCACGAAGTACGCGCAGGCGGGCATGCTCAACATCTTCATCACGGTGTTGTTCATCACCCTGGCGGCGGCGTTCGTCGAAGAATACTTCTTCATCGGCTTCCTGATCGGCCTGGCAATCATCGGCCTGTTCCAGGCCATCTTCATGGCCAACGCCGGCGGGGCGTGGGACAACGCGAAGAAAATCGTCGAAGTCGAGCTGCACGAAAAAGGCACCCCTCTTCACGACGCCACCGTCGTCGGCGACATCGTCGGCGACCCGTTCAAGGACACCAGCAGCGTCGCCCTGAACCCGATCATCAAGTTCAGCACGCTGTTCGGGCTGCTCGCAGTCGAACTCGCGATCACACTCAAGGCGGCCGACGGCACGCCCAGCCCGATCCGGCCGATCCTGGCGGCGGTGTTCCTGCTGATCGCGCTGGCGTTCGTTTACCGGTCTTTCTACGGCATGCGGATCGGCTCCATGAAGGGCAACGCCTGACCGGGCCCTTTGGCTACAATCGGCCATGCCTGACCCAGAACGCGGCGACGCGCCGTCCGCGAATCAATCCGAGGCCGTCGATCTTTTAGCCCGCGTGGCGGCGGCGGTGCGGTCGGCCCGGGTCGTCTGTCCGCACAATGACGCCGACGGACTGGCCGCGGCGGCGATCGCCTTGCGGGTGCGGGGCGAAACGGCAGACGACGCTCTGCTGCTCCCACGCGGACAAAACCCGTTCGGACCCGACTTCCGTCCGCCGGCTGGCGAAGGGCCGGTGGCGATTCTGGATCAGGGCGTGCGCGATGTCTCCTACCCGGCCGTTTTCGTGGATCATCACGCCCCGGACGTTCCGCCAGAATTGTTCCAGTCTGCTACACGCGTTGTGCTGAGCGGCTTTGGTGAAAAAGCCGTGTCGACCGCCATTTTGATGGCCCGGCTATTTCCCGAGCCCGAGTTCGCTTGGATCGCCGCCGTCGGTGCGGCCGGTGATTACGGCGACGACGGCCTGAAACGGCCGGAATGCGCGGGGGTGGTCAAAAGCCATGTGAAGAAATTGGTGCCACTGATCAACGCCCCGCGGCGGATTCCGGGCGAGGAAGCGGTCCGCGTCGCGCTGGCGCTACTCGTCGAACACGATTCGCCGAAGGCCGCGCTCGCGGACGCGCGAATCGAAAAACTGGAAGCGGCACGCACACGCTGGCGGGCGGCTTACGACGTGGCGGTGCGGTCCGCGCCGCGCGTGGCCAACCACGTCGCGCTGATCCGCTTCCGTTCCGATTGCCAGGTGCATCCGCTCGTCGCCCAGGCGTGGATGACGCGGCTCGCGCCCAAGGCCGTCATCGCCGCGAATGACGATTACGTGCCCGGCTTCACAAACTTCGCCGCACGCGGCGGCGGGCCTGGAACGGACCTTCGCAATCTGCTCAAGACTGCATTGCCCGACGCCAAAGGCGAGTTCGCCAACGGCCACCCGCAGGCAACCGGCGGCAGCCTGCCGACTGCAGAGTTCGAACGGCTGGCGACGGCGCTGGGCTTCTGATCCGTTTGCGCGACCGGCATTCACGGGGCACGGCCCGCTTCAGCGGGCCTGTGTGTCCTGCCACAGTCCCGAATAGGCCCGCTGAAGCGTGCCGTGCCCCGTGGGCGTGGCTGATCTGCTCGACACGCCCACCCGCCGCCATTGACCCGGGCCGGCCACGCCGATACCAAAGAGGGCCTCAACCGCTTCAAGGAGAACCCGCAATGCGCCGCTTCATGCTTGCCATCACCGCCGCCGTTAGTGTCGCCCTCGCGCACGCCTCTGTCGCCGCCGCGGCAGAACTGACGTTTGTCAGCTACGCCGTCGCCAAGCCGGTCTACGCGAAAATCATTCCGGCCTTCAAAAAGCAGTACAAGGCCGATACGGGCGAGGACGTCACATTCAAAGAGTCGTACGGCGCGAGCGGTGCGCAGACCCGCGCGATCGTCGGCGGCCTGGAGGCCGACGTGCTGGTGACGAACGTGCAGGCGTACGTCGACCCGCTCGTCGAAGCCGGCCTCGTCAGCGCCGATTGGGCCAAGCGGCTGCCCAATGGTGCGTCGCCGGCGTCATCCGTCATCGCCATCGTCACCCGGCCGGGTAATCCGAAGAACATCAAGACCTGGACCGACATCACGGCCGACGGCATTCAGATCGTCGCCATCAACCCGAAGACCAGCGGCAACGCCCGCTGGGGCGTGGTGGCCGGCTACGCGGCGCTGACGAAAACCGCCGACGCCAAGGCCGGCGAAGATTACGTGCGCGGCTTAGTGCGTAACACCAAGACCTTGGTCAGCGGCGGCCGAGAGGCGACTGACGCGTTCGTAAAAAATCGCGTCGGCGACGTGCTGCTGACGTTCGAGAATGAGGCCAAGTTCGCCAACAAGGTCGGCGGGCAGGACCTGCCGTACGTTTTGCCGGAAACGAACATCCGCGTCGACTTCCCCGCCACGGTGATCGATAAGAACGTCGACAAGCACAACACCCGTAAGGCGGCCGAGGCGTTCGTGAAGTTCCTGTTCAGCGAAACCGCTCAGGTCATCTATGCCGAGAACGGCTATCGCCCGTTCGACGAAAAGGTGGCGGCACGCTTCGACGGCGAGTTCGCCAAGATCACCAGGCTGCTGACGATCGAAGACGTCGGCGGCTGGTCGGCCGTCGATAAGGCGCTCTTCGCCGACGGGGCCTTGTATGATCAGGCCCAGCAATCGGGTAAGAACTGATCCGTGCGACGGCGGAGTCAACGACGAACGAACGCCGGCAGCTGGTCGCTGCGGGCGTTCGTGTTTCTGTACTTAGCCGTGTTCGTCGTCCTGCCGCTAGCCGCGGCCGTGCCGCCGCTGCTGCGTGAACCGCCGTCAGAAATCTGGGCGAAGATTACTGCACCGCAGGCGATGGCGGCCTTGAAACTGTCGGCCTCCGCGTCGGCGGTCGGCGGGCTGATCAACACGCTGCTCGGCTCGATGCTGGCCTGGACGTTGGTCCGCTACCGCTTCCCGCTCCGCCGCGTGCTGGACGCGCTGGTCGATTTGCCCTTCGCGTTGCCCGGCGTGGTGGCCGGCATTGCGCTGCTGGCGTTGTACGGACCGGCCAGCCCGGTCGGCGAATGGATTGGCCCCGACGGTTGGTTCGGCCAAGCCCTAATGCGGGTCGGCCTGCCGGCATTATCGTTGACCGGCGGCTTTGCGGCACTGGTTTTTGCGAACCTGTTCGTGACGTTGCCGTTCGTCGTCCGCACGGTGCAGCCGGTGATCGCAGATTTGGAAGTCGACGTGGAGAGCGCGGCCGAAAGTCTGGGGGCGTCGCCCACACAGGTTTTCTGGCGGATCATTCTGCCGCAATTGTCACCCGCCATCGTCACGGGATTCGGCCTGGCATTCGCCCGGGGCGTGAACGAGTACGGCGTGGCGGTGCTGGTGTCGGGCAATATCGCGTTCGAATCGCTCGTGCTGCCGGTCTACATCTTCCAGCGGCTCGAAGTGCCGGACTACACCGGCGCGACCGCATTGGCCGTCGTGCTGTTGGGGATGGCGCTCGGCGTGCTGCTGCTGACGTACGGCTGGGCGCAGTGGAGGGTCCGCCGTGTCGCATAAACGCCGTCTGCGGTTCCGGCCGTTGCCGATCCTGGTCGCGTTGCTGAGCATCGCGTACCTGCTGATCATCGTGGCCTTGCCCGTGGGGGCGATTCTTTACAACGCCTTCGCCGGGGGGTGGCAGGCGTTCTGGGAAGCGCTTCAGGATGACGAGACGCAGCACGCACTTAAGTTGACGGTCACCGTGTGTGCCGTCGCGGTGCCGTTTAACACGGTGTTCGGTTTGGCGGCGGCGTGGGTGCTCGCGCGTCATCGATTCGTCGGCCGGGGCCTGCTGGCGGCGTTCGTCAACCTGCCGCTGGCGCTGGCCCCGACCATTGCCGGATTGCTGGTGGTCCTGGCCTACAGCCCGACGATCGGCTTGTTTCGAACGCCGGTGTTAGCGTCGGGCGTGCAGATTCTGTTCGCCTGGCCGGGCCTGGTGCTGGCGACGTTGTTGGTGACAGTGCCGCTGGTCGCACTCGAAGTGTTGCCGTCGCTGGAGCAACTCGATCCGGCCGACACACAGGCGGCCCGCACGCTCGGCGCGACGGGCTGGCAGACCTTTTGGCGCGTGACGCTGCCGGCCATCCGTTGGTCGGTGCTGTACGGCGTGGTGCTCTGCACCGCCAAGGCGGCCGGCGAGTTCGGGGCCGTCTCCGCCGTCTCCGGCCGGCTGATCGGCGAGACGAACACGCTGACGCTGCACATCGAACGTTCGTACGCCGAATACGAGACGACCAAGGCCTTCACGTCGGCGACGCTGCTCACGCTTCTGGCGGTCGGCACGCTCGCGATTAATGTGCTGCTGCACCGGCAGGCCGCGAAGCGCGGGCTGCGCTAGTCCGTCAATTGCTGTCCGGCCGTTGGGAGCGTGGTGGGCGTGAAGGCGGGCGGCAAGTCGGGCGACCAGCCGCCGCCGAGGGCGCGGATCAACTGGACGATCGACGCCATGCGTGCGTTGAGAATCTGTGCCGCTGTCAGTTCGTTCTGCAGCAGCGTACGGTCGGCGTCCAGCACCTGCAGGGGCGCGATAATGCCTTGACGGTTTTGAATCTCGGCCAGGCGCACGTACTCGCGTGCGTCGGCAACGGCGCGGTCCTGGGCCTCGGCCTGGCGGGCTTGCAGGTCAATATTTGTCAGGGCGTCCTCAACGTCGCGAAAAGCGCCGAGCAGCGTCTGCCGATACGCCGCCAGCCGTTCGGCGTAGACCGCACGATTAGCCCGGACATTCGAGCCGATGGCCGGGTCGAACAGTGGGATAGAAAGCGCGGGGCCGAAGGAGTAGTACCCGCCGTTGCCGCGCAGGGCTTCGGTCGTGCTGCGGTTACGGATGCCGACCGAGAGGCCGAGCGTGACGGTCGGCAGATAGCCGGTGATGGCCTCGCCGACGCGGGCGTTGGCGGCGATCAGATTCTGTTCTGCCGCTGCCAGGTCGGGCCGGTCCCGCAGCAGGTCGGCGGGCAGGCCGCTCGGCACGGGCGGGAGGGCGGCCTTCAGCGGGTCGAACCGCACGTCCAACTCCCGCGGTGGCAGACCCAAGAGAATGGCCAACGCGTGCTCGGTATTCGCCCGCTGGCGCAGCAGGTCGAACAGCGTCGCCTGCGTCGACTCGAGAAGCGTTTTGACCTGGATCACGTCCAGCGGCGCGGCGAAGCCGGCCTTGGTTTGGCTGGTGAGAAAGTTCAGTTGCCGCTGGTACAACGCGATATTGCCGGCCGAGATTTGGTACTGCGTGTCGAGCGAGCGGAGGTTGAAGTAAAGCGTCGCCACGTCTGTCGTGAGCGATAGACGCGTGAGGCCGAAATCACTGATGGCTGCCCGGGTATCGGCCTTGGCGGCTTCGAACTGGCGTCGCACGCGGCCCCACAAGTCGACTTCATAATCCACGTCGATCGGCAACACCGTGCTGCGTTCCGTGCCGCCGTCGCGACCCGCCGTCGACCCAATGGTCAGGCCGGGGTTGAAGCCGATCGTCGGGAAGAACTGAGCGCGGGCGATGCCGGCCGACGCGCGGGCCTGTTCGACGCGGGCCATCGCGCCCTGCAGGTCCTGATTGTTGGCCAGGGCGCGTTCGATCAGCGACGTCAGCGTCGGGTCTTCGAACAGCCGCCACCAGTCCTGCGGCACGTCGGCCCGTTGTGTGGTGGCGCTCTTGTACCCGCTCGCCATCGGTAGCGACGGCCGTGCGTAGTCGGGCCCGACCGTACAGGACGCCAGAGGGAGCAACGCGACGACGCACGCGGTAAGAAACTTCGATCTCATCGCGTCACCGCCTGCACCGGGAAGCCGTGCGGCTGCCGGCCGAAGCGGGAACGCGTCCAGAGGCGAAGGCGGTCCAGGTACAGGTAGACCACCGGCGTGGTGTAAAGCGTCAGCGCCTGGCTGACGATCAGTCCGCCGACGATGGCGATGCCGAGCGGGCGGCGCAGTTCCGCCCCAACGCCATGGCCGATGGCCAAGGGTAACCCGCCGAGCAGGGCGGCCATTGTGGTCATCAGGATCGGGCGGAACCGCAGCACGCACGCTTCGAAAATGGCGTCCCGCGGTGACATGTCTTTCGACCGCTCCAGGTGCAGCGCGAAATCGATCATCATAATGGCGTTCTTCTTCACAATGCCGATGAGCAGGATGATTCCGATCGTCGCGATCAGGTCCAGTTCCATGCCGAACAGCAGCAGCGCGAGCAGCGCACCCAGGCCGGCCGACGGGAGCGTGGACAGGATCGTGATCGGGTGGATCAGACTTTCATAGAGCACGCCCAGCACGATGTAGACGGCCACGATGGCAGCGCCGATCAGCAGCGGCTGCGTCGACTGGCTGTCCTGGAATGTCTTGGCCGTCCCCGCGAAGCGGCCGACGATGGTGGCGGGCATGCCGATCTCATTGCCGGCGTCGACGATGCGATTGGTCGCATCGCTGAGCGCGACGGCCGGATCAAGGTTGAACGAAATGGTGATGGCCGGGAACAGGCCCTGGTGATTGATCGACAGCGGCGTGTTCGAGACGCCGTAGCTGGCGACGGCGCTGAGGGCTACGGGCGCGCCGCCGTTGCTGGGCTTGATGTAAATGTCGGACAGGCCGCTGGGGCCGCTGGTGAAGTCGCCGGTGGCTTCCATCACGACGCGGTACTGGTTCAGCTGCCGGTACATCGTGGAGACCGGCCGCTGGCCGAAGGCGTCGTACAATGCGGCGTCGATGGACTGCGGCGACAGTCCCAGCCGCGCCGCGGTCGGGCGGTCGATGACCACGTCCGCCTGCAGGCCGCCGGTCTGCTGGTCGGAGTTCACGTCGAGCAGGCCGGGCACGGTCTTCAGCTTCGCCGTCAGTTTTGGCGCCCACGTCAGCAGGTCATCTAAATTGTCGGCCTGCAGGGTGTATTGGAAGGACGAATTGCTGTTGCGCCCGCCGACGCGTAAATCCTGCTGCGGGTTAAAGAAGATTTGTGCGCCGGGCACGTTTTCGGTCGCCGTTCGGAGCCGTTCGATTACGGCCTCGACGTTGACCTTCCGCTCTTCGAGCGGCTTGAGCGCCATGAACATCCGGCCCGAGTTCGTCCCGCCGCCGCCCGTAAAGGCCGAGAAGCCGGCGATGGCCGGGTCGCGGCCGACGATGTCGACGTACTGCCGCAGCACGCCTTGCATCTGCTGCGAAGAGGTGTCCTGGTCGGCCTGGATCCAAGCGCCCAGCCGGCCGGTATCCTGCTGCGGGAACAGGCCGGTCGGGATGATTGTGTAGAGGTATGCCGTCAGGCCGATCGTGAGCAGCGTGACGCCCAGCGTAATGCTGGGCACGCGCAAGACCTGACCCAGTGACCAGCGGTAAAACGAGATCAGCCCGGCGAACAGGCGCTCGCTGAAGTTGTACATCCGACCATGCCGTGCGTGCGGACGGTGACGCATGAGCACCGCGCACATCATCGGCGTGGTCGTCAGCGACACGAGCAGCGACACGCCAATGGCGACCGACAGCGTGACCGCAAACTCACGGAACAATCGGCCAATGTA
>DASVSC010000307.1:0-21658 GCA_036388295.1 Tepidisphaeraceae bacterium
AGCATCGGCGTGGCGACGGCGGAACTGTTCCCCAAGTTCAGCCTGAACGGCTCCATTGGCCTGAGCAGCGCCAAGTTCACCAACTGGGGCGATTCCAACAGCGTCTTCTGGTCCGTCGGCCCCGGCGTCCGCTGGCGGCTGTTCGACGCGGGCACGATCAACGCCAACATCCGCGTGGAAGAGGCCGCCACCGAAGAAGCGCTGCTGACGTACCGCCGGGCGGTCTACCAGGCGCTGTCGGACGTCGAAGACGCGCTCGTGGCCTACAACCACGAACAGGCGCGCACGAAAGCGCTGCAGCAAAGCGTCGACTCCAATCGCCGCGCCGTGGACCTGGCCCGGCAGCTGAACGACGCCGGCGTGGTCGATTTCCTGAACGTCCTCACCGCCCAGCAGCAACTGTTCCAGGCCGAGGACCAACTGGCGCAGAGCCAGCAGACGGTGTCGACCAATCTGGTTGCCGTTTACAAAGCCCTCGGCGGCGGCTGGGAGACGACCGAAGCAGTAGCCGACCCGACGCCGACGAACGAGCGGAAAACACCCGCCACCCAACCGATGGCGGGCCGCTGACCGTGGCGAACGTCAAGAACAACGCCTCGGCCAAGGAAACCAAACGTCGCCTGATCGAAGCGGCCGGCGAAGTCTTCGCCGAGCACGGCTTCGAACGGGCGACGATCAAGGAAATCACCGAACGCGCCGGCGCGAGCACGGCCGCGGTGAATTACCACTTTTCCGACAAGCAGGAACTGTACGACCAGGTCGTGCAGTACGTGCACGAGCGCGGCGACGCCGCATTCCGCTTCCTGACCGAGATGCATGCCGGTTCGCCCAGGGAGCGACTGAACGGCTTCGTGGAACGCCTGCTGCGGGCATCGCTCGACCCGTCTAACCCGTCATGGTTCTGCCGGATCAAAACGCGTGAGATGCAAAACCCCGGCTCTGCCACGTCGCGGTACGTCACGAACACGATCGGCAACGTGGTGGGCGGCCTGGAAGGCCTGCTGCAGGAAATTATCGGCCGGCCGGTGAAGCAGCCGCAGTTGTCACGCCTGGTCAATAGCGTGATCAGCCAGTGCATCTTTTACGCGCACAATCAGGTGATCCTGACACTTTTATATCCGGACCAGCCGCCCTCGTCGGAAGTGGTGGAGGAACTGGCGGAGCACATCACGAAGTTCACCCTCGCGGCCTTGTCATGCTGGGAAACTGCTGACGGTTAAGCCGGGCCTTGGCCCGTTTCGCCGCAACGGGTGGTTTTTGCGGTACGGCGTTTGCAGGTTTGTGATAACGTATTGCCGCCGCCAGGCGTTCGGGCGGCGCAGGACTGCCGTTGGCGGGGCAGATCCGGCTGAATCGCTCGAAATAGCGATTTCTTCGTCCATCGCTCGTGAATCCTTAGTACATCCTGTGGAAAGTAGTTGTGATGAAAGTTTGGGCATTGCGCGTCGCCGTAGCGACAGTCGTAGCGGCGTCGTGGGCCGAAATCTGTCACGCGGACGAGTTCGACGCACCAGCCAGCTATTACAACGGGGCCGTTTACAACGCCTCGGCAGCCGATCCGGCGGCGGACCTCAAGGCGAAGCTCCACGATATTGTCACCGCGAACTTCCGTCCGATCAGCTACGGCCAAGTCGACAATGCCATTCCGGTGCTCGACCGGAACCTCAGCAGCCCGACCCAGATTTATCTGATCTACGACGACAGCCGCGGCTCGGTCGCCGCCACGTCGAACGTCTGGAATAAAGAGCACATCTGGGCCGCCTCATTGCTCCGGCCGGCCGGCAGCAATTCCACGCCGACGCACTACAGCGACCTGTTCAACCTCCGTCCGGCCAATTCGGGCGTCAACAGCAACCGCGGCAACCGCAACTTCGGCGGCTTCTCCAACACCCACACCACCTCCACCACGGGCCAGTATTCGCCCGGCCAGTTCGACCGCGGTGACGTCGCCCGCACGATGTTCTACATGACGACCCGGTACTCCCCGATCTCCAGCAGCAATGCCACTAGCCTGAAGCTCGTCAATACCGATATGCAGTCCGAAGACTCGGGCAGCTACCAGCACGGCGACCTTAAAGATCTGCTCGTTTATCACTACGCCGACCTGCCGGACCAGTTCGAACGCCGCCGCAACCAGCTCATCTACACCGGCAACGTCATCAACGGCACGAACTACTCGCAGAACAACCGCAACCCGTACATCGACCACCCGGAATACGTCTGGGCCGTCTTCGGCGATGGGGCCAATGACAGTCAGATCAAGCTCACCAACGGCACGACCACCTCGGCCGGCGGCACCAGCCGGTCGATCGAGTTCACCCCGGTAATCGTCGGCGGCACCATCGGCACGCTCAGCAGCAACGTCGGCCTGAACAAGACGGGCGCGGACCCGACGACTTACAGCGTCGCCGCCGGCGGCGCTGCCACCAGCGGCACCAACGGCATTTACAACGCCTTCGTCGCCGGTGCGTCGACGGCCGACAAATCCGTCACGGTCGGCCTGAATGCCACCGCCCAAACCGTCGGCCGCACGACCGGCACGGTGACGGTCAATAACACCGACATCACCAACCAGGGCGTCGGCACGGGTAACGCCGACGGCGACGACGTCGTCACCCTCGGCATCAGTGTTCTGGACCACGCCGAGCCCTCATTCGCCGGCGGCGGCGACCTCAACGCGCTCACGATCGACTTCGGCGACATCACCCTCGGCCAGGCGGCCACCGACACGTTCGACGTCTGGAACGTGTTCGCGCAGCTTCGGGCCGGCCTCGACCTCGACTCGTTTGCCGCAACGGGCGATACCGCGTTCTTCGGCACTGATCTGGCAGCGTTTACGAATCTGTTGCCGAACGGCAAAGAGAGCTTCGACGCGTTCTTCAACGCCCGCGCCCTGGGCGACTTCACGGCCACCTACACGCTGAACCTGTCCGACGCCGACCTGAGTGGCGCAACGAACCTCGGCCCGCTCACGCTGACGCTCACGGGGACCACCGTGGTGCCGGAGCCGGTGATGCTGTCGATCGCCGCCACCGCCGGTCTGATGATGCTGCGTCGCCGGCGCATGGCCTGATTACGTGCACCAGACGCTGAGCTTGCCCGGCGGGCAGCGGAACACGGCCGATCCGGTTTCGTCGGCCTTGATCTCGCCTTCGAGATGGCCCGTCCGGTCGTGAAAAATCGCGTCCGGGCGGCCGGTGGCGATCGTCTTTTCGCCGGCATCGCCACTGCTCATCACGACCGCCATCGCGCCGGGGTGGTCGTCGTCGCCGCTCCAGTACCAGGCGACGCACGTCGGGTGGTCGAAGTAGTCGTGGATCTCTCCGAAGCAGAACTCGGCCCGGGCCCGCAGGAACGTGTCGATTAAAACGCGGTGGCTGATCAGCGGGTGTGCCGGGTCGTTGTTCCCGTAATAATCGCCATAGAAGATGCACGGATACCCGTCGCGGCGCAGCAGGATCAGCGCGTACGCCAACGGCTTGAACCAGTCCATCACCGGCGACTGCAGCGACTGGCCGGGCTGGCTGTCGTGGTTTTCAACGAATGTGACGGCCGACAGTGGGTTTTCCTGCACGAACGTGCCGTCGAAGATCTTCGACAAATCGTAATCACGGCCCTTTTGGCCGGCGTCGCGGAAGTTGAAATGCAGCGGCACGTCGAACAGACTCATCGTCCCTTCGACGGCCTGCAGATACCGGTGCAGCTCGGCCACGTCGCCGGACCAGTATTCGCCGACGCCGAACAACTCGCGGTCCGGGAACTTCATACGAACGGCCTCGAACCAGTCGCGATAGAAGCTGGCCGGAATGTGTTTGACGGCGTCCAGGCGGAAACCTTCGACGTTGGTCGTCTCGACGATCCACTGGCCCCAGTGGATCAGGTCGGCCCTGACCTCGGGGTGGTAGTGGTCGACGTCCGCGCCCATCAGGTAGTCGAAATTGCCGAACTCGAAATCCACTTCGCCGGAAAAGCTCTTGCCTTCCTGCAGGTAGATTTTCCCCTTCTCCTCCGGCTTGTCGGCGTTGGCCCCAAAGGCCTTGAAGTGCTCGGCCGTCGGTTTGAATGACGAATACCGTTCGCCGCGTCCCGGGAAGGTGTAGCGGGCCCAGGCGCTCATGTCATAACGGTCCGACACGCGGCGATTGCGGTCCTGCTGGTCGACTTCGCAGACACGCACGCGCTGCGTTTCGTCGCCGCCCATGCGGTGGTTCAGCACGGTATCGACGTACACGTGCAGCCCTGCGTCGTGCAGTTCTTGCACGGCCGTGACGAACTCGTCTTTCGTTCCGTATTTGGTCCTGACGGACCCTTTCTGGTCGAACTCGCCGAGGTCGTACAAATCGTAGACGGCGTAGCCGGTGTCGTTTTTGCCGTCGAACCCCTTGTACGGCGGCGGCAGCCAGACGGCCGTGATGCCGACGGCGCGCAATTCACCGGCCCGAGTAACCACTTCTTTCCACAGCGTTCCGTCGTTTTTCAGGTTCCATTCGAAATACTGGATCATCACGCCGCGGCTCATCAGTGTCGTTCCCGTCCGTTAAGTTCGGGCGATGATAGGCGGATGAGGCGCTTGCGGCTTGCGGCTAATGACTGAAGGCAAAGAGCAGAGGATTGACCGCCAAGACGCCAAGAACGCCAAGAAGAATAAGCCGTTGAGTTTTATCCTCTTGGCGTCCTTGGCGTCTTGGCGGTTCCATTCTTCTCCGCCCGCCAGCCGTCTATGCCGTGGTCCACTGCGACCAGAGTTCGTCGTTGACCGTCTTCGTCGGCCGTACCGGTTTGGCGGGCAGGGGGAGGAAGTCTTCGGCGTGGGTGTGCCGCAGCACGCTGGCGAGAATGCCCATGGCCGCGCAGGTGATGACCAGGCCGCTGCCGCCGGCGCTGATGAGCGGCAGCGACAGGCCTTTGGTCGGCACGCTGACGGTGGCGACGGCGATATTGATGACCGCCTGCGTGCCCACCATCGCGGCGATGCCGAACGCCAGCAGGCGGCCGAAGCTGTCGCGGGCGGGGCGGATCGCCTGCCAGGCCACGATGAGCACGAGCAGGTACAAGGTAATCACCAGCAGTGCGCCCAGCAGGCCTGTCTCTTCGCAGAGCGTGGAGAAGATGAAATCGGTCGTGTCTTCGGGCAGGTAGCCGAGCTTTTGGATGCCGCCGCCCAGGCCGGTGCCGCCGACGCCGCCGGTGGCGTAGCTGAGCAGGCTCTGGATCATGTGATATCCCTCCCCCTGCGGGGCGGCGTAGGGATTCATGAACGCCACCATCCGCCGCCAGCGGTATTCCTTGTGCGCGACGAACCAGTAGCCCGCCGCCATCGCCGGTGGCACGATCACCGCCAAATGCCACAGCTTCACCCGGCCCGCCAGCAGCATCGCGAGGGCGACGACGGCGATGAGGGCGGCAGTCCCGAAATCCTGGATCACGACCAGCAAACACATGCCGCCGACAGGAATCAGTGTGAGCAACAGGTTTCGGAACCTGGAAACGTCGATCGGCCGGTGCGTCAGCCACCAAGCCAGGAAGATCACGACCGACCACTTCGCCAGTTCTGACGGCTGGAAGTTCGTCACGCCCAGGGGCAGCCAGCGGCGGGCGCCGTTGCGTTCGATTCCCACGCCCGGCACCAGCACCGCCGTGCAGCAGAGCGCCGCAATAAGCAACAGCCACAGCGGGCCGGCCGACAGGACCGACCGGCGGCGGGGCAGCAGGTGCACGTAATCGACCCAGCTGAGCCCGAAGTAAACCACGATGCCCACGCCGGCGAACAGCAACTGCTTCTGGCCGAGGTCGGTCAGGCGGAAGCCGAAGTGGCCGCTGACGCCCAGCGAGGCCGACTGCACCATGATCACGCCCACCGCCAGCAGGGCCAGGACGACCAGCGTGAGGACGTCGTACGCACGCAGGCGGTAAATCGAATCGGACATGTAAGGCTTATCGGACGCGGGCGGGATGCGGCTTGAGTTCCCTCTCCCGCATGCCCAGGGGAGAGAGAACTCAAGCCGGGCCTACGCGATTGCACGCGACGAATCGCCAACTTTCGCTGCCACTGCGGCTCCATACAATGCCCCGCTCGAATGTCAGTGCTCATCGAACACACGCCCGGCCACGTCGACGCCCTTACGCCCGCACAGCGCCGTCGGGCGATGCGTTGGGTGACGGCGGCCTGGATTTTTGGCGCCATCTGGATCAACGCCCTCGCCGGCGCGCCGCTGACGGTGTTCGCGACGCAGTTGGGGGCGTCCAACTTCGAGTTCGGTCTGCTGGCGGCCATGCCGTTCATGGCGGCGTTGTTGTCGCTGCCCGCCAGCGTATTAACGGAACGGACCGGCCGGCGAAGCCTGATCTTTTTCCTCGGGCTCTACCCGAATCGGCTGCTCTGGATCGCCGTCGCGTTCGTGCCGCCGTGGGTGCTGTCCTATTACGGCGAGCGCGGGTCGGCCGCCGCGGTGTTCGTGTTCCTGACGCTGATCTTCGTCATCAACATCGGCCAAGCCATGGGCGGCCCGGCGTGGGTAAGCTGGATGGCGGAAATCGTGCCCGATCGCGTGCGCGGCCGGTATTTCGCGCGCCGCCGGCAGATCGGCATCCTGGCGGCCGTGCCGACGGCGCTGCTGGCAGGATGGGTGCTGGATCATTACCACACGGCAGACCCGCAGACGCTGATGCGCGTGTGCGGCATCATCTTTGTCATCGCCGCGCTGGTCGGCACGGTGGACATCGCCTGCTTTCATCCCGTGCCGCACACCGTGCGGCCCAAACCGCGTGAGCCGCTGCTGCGAACGCTCGGCCACCCGCTGCGCAACAGCCGGTTCGTCTGGTTCAGCCTTGGGGCGGCGATCATGTGGTTTGCCGTCGCCGGGCAGGCACAGTTCGTCAACAAGTATCTGGTCGACGAGTTGAAGCTGCGCAGCACGCAGGTGCAGATGATCGTACTGGTGGGGCCGCTCCTGGCGCAGCTGTTCGTGCTGCCGATCTGGGGCCGCACGATCGACCGGTTCGGCAAGAAGCCGGCGATCCTGATCGCCGCGCTGGGACTGGTGCCCGTCGGGGCGGGCTGGGTGCTGTTGGGCCAGGGCCATATCTGGCTGGCGTACGCGCTGACGATTCTGGGTTCGGTGCTGTGGACCGGCGTCGACGTCGCCAACTTCAATCTGGTGATCGAACTGAGCGGCACGGATCCGGACGGCAAATCCGGCGGCTCGGCCTACACCGCCGTGAACGGCGTGATCGTCAACGTCGCCGGCTGCCTGGGCGGGCTGTTCTACGGCGTGGTGGCCGAATGGCTGCAGGACGTGCAGTTTTACGCGGGCCTGGCTAAGCCGATGACCTACTACGAGATCATTTTCGCCGCCAGCGCCGCGCTGCGATTGGTGGCGGTGGTGCCGTTGCTGAAGATGAAGGAGCCCGAGGCCGAGCCGACGCTGGACGCTCTACGCTTCATGGCCGGCAGCTTGTACAACAATGTTGTGGGCGTGGTCACGTTACCGAGCCGCCTGTTCGTACGTCAGTCGTCGCAAGAGGAATTGCCATGAACGCCAAGATTCGCTGGGGGTTGTTGGGCACGGGCGCGATCGCGCGGTGTTTGGCCGAGAATCTGCCGCAGAGCCGGACGGGCGTGCTGAGCGCCGTCGGCAGCCGAACCGCTGAATCGGCGCAGAAGTTCGCCGACAAGCACAACATCCCGCGCGTGCACGGCAGCTACGACGCGCTGCTGGCCGACCCGGAAGTAGACGCCGTGTACATCTCTACGCCGCACCCGATGCACGCGGAATGGACGATCAAGGCGGTGCGCGCCGGCAAACACGTGCTGTGCGAAAAGCCGTTCACGCTGAACCACGCCGAAGCGTTGGCGGTGATTGATGCCGCCGCTGCCGCGGGCGTGACGGTGATGGAAGCGTTCATGTGGCGCTGCCATCCGCAAACGACGGAAATCCTGAGGCTGATTCGTGAGAAAGCGATCGGCGACGTGAAGCTGATCAACGCCTCGTTCGGCTTCAAGAGCGGCTTCAACGCCGACAGCCGCACGTGGAGCAACGGGCTGGCCGGCGGCGGCATCATGGACGTCGGCTGCTACGCCGTGTCGGCCGCGCGCCTGTTCGCCGGCGCGGCGACCGGCCAAAGTTTTGCCGACCCGCTGCAGGTCGCCGCCGTCGGCCATCTGGCGGAAACCGGCGTCGACAGCATCGCCGTCGCCTGTCTGAAGTTCCCCGGCGGCATCGTCGCGCAGGCGGCCACGGCGCTGACGATGAACCCTGACAACGATCTGAAGATCTTCGGCACGGACGGATGGATTCACGTGCCCAACCCGTGGGTCGCCGACCGCAGCAAGCCGATCGACGGAAAAATCCTGGTGCACCACGCGGGTACGACGCGGCAGATCGACGTGCCCGCCGGCATTTCGACATACGCCATGGAAGTCGACGCCTTCGCCGCCGCCGTCCAGAACGGCACGGGCCAAGCGGCATCGCCCGCAATGACCTGGGCCGATACGCTCGGCCAGGCGCGCACGCTCGACCAGTGGCGCACCGCCGTGGGTGTGATTTACAAAAGTGAAACGCCGGAAGGCTTTCCGCCCGTCACGATCGGCGGCGCACCGCTGAAGGCGTCGACCACGATCCCGCACGCGAAAATCAACGGCTTAGATAAGCCGGTGTCGCGCCTCGTGCTCGGCTGCGACAACCAAGGTTCGTTCCCGGGCCAGGCCCATATTTGCGACGCGTTTTTCGAAGCCGGCGGCAACGCCTTCGACACCGCGTTCATCTACGGCAGCGGCACGCAGGAACGCCTGCTCGGCCAGTGGATGAAGCACCGCGGCGTGCGCGACCAGTGCGTGGTCATCACCAAGGGCGCGCACACGCCGCACTGCAATCCGCACGCCCTGAGCGAGCAGTTGCTCACCAGCTTGTCCCGTCTGCAGTCCGACGGCACCGACATCTACATGATGCACCGCGACAACCCGGACATCCCGGTCGGCGAGTTCATCGACGTGCTGAACGAACACGTGCAGGCCGGCCGAATCAAAATCTTCGGCGGCAGCAACTGGTCCATCGATCGCATCACCGCCGCGAATGATTACGCGAAAAAGAACGGCAAGCAGGGCTTCAGTGTCGTCAGCAACAACTTCAGCTTGGCCCGCATGATCGAAGCGCCGTGGGGCGGGTGCGTGAGCGCGAGCGACGACGCCAGCCGCGCGTGGCTCGAACAGACGCAAACGGCGCTGCTGCCCTGGAGCAGCCAGGCGCAAGGCTTTTTCGTTGTGGGCCGGGCCGCACCTGACAAGCTGGACGACAAGAATATGGCCCGCTGCTGGTACAGCGACGAGAACTTCGAACGCCTTCGCCGCGCGACCGAACTCGGCCAGAAGCGCGCTGTGCCGGCGGTGCAGATCGCGCTGGCGTACGTACTGGCGCAGCCATTCCCGGTCTTCGCCCTGATCGGGCCGCGCACGCCGGCGGAACTGCGCAGCAGCTTGCCGGGACTGAAGGTGCGACTGAGCGAAGAAGAAGTGCGCTGGCTGGATCTACGTAATTAAACGGTGCGAGACGGTTTTAGCCGCGGGTGTAAACCCGCGCGGGTTTACACCCGCGGTTAAAACCAGTCGTACGCGATCAACGGATTGGCTTATCCCATCGTACCGCGCGTGGGAATCGAGCTCGGTTTCACTAAGTCGATGCGTGCGTCGTCCGGCGGGTAGTTGTTCAAGCTCTCCCAATTCGGCCGCATGTCCTCCGCCCGGAAGCTTTCGCCGTACATGGCGTACAGCGATTCAACGAGAGCCCGCAATTCCGCGCCCGCGATTTGCGTTTCATTTTCCCGCCCGACGCGTCGGACCACCAGTGACAGCGGCAATGGCCGCGGGCCGCCGGCTGTGTCGATCGCGTCGGGGCTGCGGAAGTCGGGCTGCAGGTAGTTCACGCGCGTCGGGTCGACTTTCAGGAAGCCGACTTTCCCGTAAGCGACCAGCCGGCCGATATTGCCGGGCTCGGTCGGGTCGGCCGGTTCCATTTCCGCCACCAGCGTGATCGGCCGCGGCGGCTGGGCGGCGCGCGTCAGGCATTCGCGCGCCGTATACATCGGCAGTGCCCGCATCCACCCGGCCAGGCCGGACCCGCGCCACGCCGGCGTGATCAGCAGGTGCGACAAGTGCACGACGCACGCCCGCTCGGGGCGACGCACGTCCACGATCGCCGTGTGGTCGCGCACGGCCGCCAGTGTGTCGCCCTGGCGGACGACGATCATCTCGTAGCGCAGCGCGTAGCCATTAGACGTCAGGCGTTCGGGCCGCCATCCCAGGCGGCGGGTGAGCACGTCGCGTGTCTCCAATTCGCCCTTCGCGTCGAACTCATTGCAGAGCGCGTCGTAGCCGGTGTCGAACTGTTTATCGCCCGGCGTTTCGACGAAATGCACGCCCAGGCCGGTCCAGTCGAAGTCGGCGGAGCGTGTGTCGGCGGGGGCGAGGTCGTCGCGCGTGATGCCGAGCGGGCGGAGCGGGTCGTCGGTCGCTGAACGTGCCATCGTGCCTCCTGGGCCGAGCGGTACAATGCCGCGATGCCGACTCCGCTGCAAGACGCCGACCGCCGTCATCTGCTTCACCCTTTCACCGACCACTTGGCCATGCACCCGGCCGGCACGCACGTGGCCGTCCGCGGCGAAGGCAGCTACGTCACCGACGCCACCGGCCGTCGGCTGCTGGACGGGCTGGCGGGGCTGTGGTGCGTGAATGTCGGTTACGGCCGCCGCGAAATCGTCGACGCCGTGACGAAGCAGATGCAGGAATTGGCCTACTACCCGAGCTTCTTCAACACCACGACCGAGCCGACGATTCGACTGGCCGAGAAGCTGGCGTCGCTCGCGCCGGCGCGGCTGAATCACACGATCTTCAGCGGCAGCGGCTCCGAGGCCAACGACACCGCTATCAAACTCTGCTGGGCCTACTGGAAGCTGCGCGGCAAGCCGGCGAAGCGGAAAATCTTGTCGCGCACCTTCGGCTATCACGGCGTGACCGTCGCCACGACCAGCCTGACCGGACTGCCGAGCTGCACACTACCGTTCGACTTGCCGTTGGAAGGCTTCATTCACGTGCCCGGGCCTTACGCGTACGGTGCCAACAAGGGCATGAGCGATGCCGACTACGGCGCGTGGTGCCTGAGCGAAACGCAGAAGACGATCGAGCGTGAAGGGGCCGATACGATCGCGGCGATCTTCGTCGAACCCGTTCAAGGCGCGGGCGGCGTGATCGTGCCGCCCGAAGGATATCTGGCGAAGCTGCGCGACCTCGCACGGCATCACAACATTTTGTTCGTCGCCGACGAAGTCATCACCGGCTTCGGCCGGCTCGGGGCGTGGTTCGCGAGCGAACTTTGGGACCTGGACCCGGACCTGATGTCGCTGGCCAAGGGCCTGACCAGTGGCTATCTGCCGCTGGGCGCGACGATGGTGTCGGACGAAATGGTCGAGGTGCTGAACACCGGCGGCTACCTCGCCCACGGCTACACCTACAGCGGCCACCCGACGCCGTGCGCGGCGGCCTTGGCGAACCTGCAGATCATCGAGGACGAGAACCTGATCGTCCGCACCCGCGACGACACCGGCCCGTATTTTCAGGCGAAGCTGAAGGAACTGATCGGCCACCCGGCCGTCGGCGAAGTGCGCGGCTGTGGGCTCATCGGCGCGGTGGAATTGCTCCCGCCCGGCGGCCGGGCGGAATTGGCGAAGACGCCGAACCTCTTGGGCGCGAAGGCCGCGAGAATTGCCCGCGAGCAGGGCGTGATCGTCCGCGGCATCCGCGACCTGATCGCCATGTCACCGCCGCTGACGACAACCCACGAGGAGATCGACGAACTGTTTACGGCCGTGCGGCGGACGTTGGGGCAGATTAATTAGCCGCAGATGGACGCCGATGAACGCGGATCAGAATTAAAATGGCGCAGTCGCACGCGTGACGGCCCATTTTCAAAACCGCTGTTCTCCCTTTTCATCCGCGTTCATCCGCGTCCATCTGCGGCCACTCATATTCCGCCCACGCCCGCGGTACACTCCCCGCCCATGACAGTTCCTCCCACGCTCGCGTCGGCCGATTTGTCCAAGCCGATCGATCGCGTCTTCGCCCTCGCTGCTGCGAAAGTTCGACAAATCGACAACACGTGGGATCTCGCCCGCGGCACGCCGGTCTTCACCCTCGACGGCCAGTACACCACCCGCGGCTGGACCGAATGGACCGAAGGGTTCGTCTACGGCAATGCAATTTTGGCCTTCGAACAGACCGGCGATCAAGCCCTGCTGGAGATCGGCCGGCGCAAAACGCTGCAGCGCATGGCTGGCCACGTCACGCACATTGGCGTGCACGACCACGGCTTCAACAACCTCAGCACCTACGGCAATCTCCGCCGGCTGATGCGCGAGGGTGCGTTGCCCGAAAACGAATGGGAAAACCACTTCTACGAATTGGCCCTCAAGGCCAGCGGCGCGGTGCAGGCGGCCCGCTGGCAGGGCACGCACCCGGTGCAGTCGCCGCACACGGCCGGCGCTCCGGCACTCGGCTACATTTATAGTTTCAATGGTCCGCACAGTTTGTTCGTCGACACGATGCGCACGGTCCGCGTCCTCGGCGTCGCCTGGCAGCTCGGGCAGAAGTTGATGCACGAAGGGGACCGCAGCGCCGATCTGCTGAAGCGCAGCGTGCTGCACGGCCTGACGACCAGCCAGCACGTCCTCTTTCACGGCGACAGCCGGCACACGTACGACGTCCGTGGGCGCACGTGCCATGAAGCCGTGTTCAATCGCATCGACGGCCAATTCCGCTGCCGCAGCACGCAGCAGGGGTATTCGCCGTTCAGCACGTGGACGCGTGGCCTGGCCTGGGCCATGTTGGGCTATGCGGAAGAGTTGGAGTTCTTCAAAACCATCGATGAGGCCGTGTTCGAAAAGAGCACTGGCCTGAAGAAGGCTGACGTCGTCGCGGTGTACGAGCGTTGCGCGCGGGACACGTGCGACCATTACCTCAACGAAGCCAGCTGTGCCGACGGCATCACCTACTGGGACGACGGCGCGCCCGGCTTGACGAAACTAGGCGACTGGCAGACGAAGCCGGCCGACCTGGGGCAGGATTACGAACCGGTCGACAGCAGTGCCAGCGCGATCGCCGCGCAGGGCCTGATCCGCCTGGGCCGGTATCTCGCCAGTGAGGGTTCGACGTATTTCAACGCCGGGTTAGCGATCGCGAAGGTATTGACGAGCGAGCCGTACCTGTCGACGAATGACCAGCACCAAGGCCTGCTGCTGCACAGCGTGTATCACTGGCCGAACGGCTGGGACCACGTGCCGGCCGGCCGAAAGGTGGCGTTCGGCGAAAGCAGCATGTGGGGCGATTACCACCTGCTGGAACTGTGCACGCTAGTGGCGAAGATCAACACCGGAAGTTATCTCACGTTCTTCGACGGGTGATTCTTGCTCTGGTTCCCCTCCCCTTGCGGGAAGGGCTAGGGGAGGGGTTTCGATTGGCGAGTGCAGCCGACACCCCGCAGAACCCCTCCCCCAACCCCCTCCCGCAAGGGGAGGGGGAGCAATAGGCCGTCATGCGCCTTTGTCGATGTCATCCCGCTTGTTCGCTTCGCTGATCAGCACGGCCGCCGTCGCGGCGATGACGCCGATCGCCAGGCCCGCGCCGACGGCGTAAACGACCGTCGGCACCGGCTTGGCCTCGGGAATGCGTTCCGGGCCGTTCTCGTCGTACACCACCGGCTGCTGCGCGTAGCGACCGCCGACGGGCACTTCCCGTGAAAAATCGGCGGCTAGCGCGTTCAACTGGTCGCGCAAGGTTTCGCCGCGCATCGGCGTGCCGTGGCCGGTGGCGGCGATCTCGGGGCTGAGCGCGGCCAGGCGTTTGACCGAATCCTCCGCCGCCTGCCAGTCGTGCGTGAAATAGCGCGGCGGCCCGAACACGGCCTGTGTCTGGGCCAGCACGGTGGACAAGTATTCCTGCCGCGTGGTCACGAACGCGTCGCCGGCGATCAGCACGCCGGCGCGTTCGCGGTAGAACGACACGTGGCCGGGCGAGTGGCCGGGCGTGTGGATCCAGCGCCACTCGCTCAGGTGCGGCACGCTGCCGTCGGCGGGCAGGGGCTGAAGGCGGTCGCGTACGTCCACCGGGCCGCGCGGGTAGAGCGGGCTGGTCAAAGCCATCGCGCCGCCGACCCACGGGTCGGGCGGGGCGTAACTGGCGCGGCCGTTCAGGAACGGGGCTTCCAGCGGGTGCGCATAGACCGGCACGTCCCACTCGTCGGCCAGCGTTTTCAGCACGCCGGTGTGGTCGAAGTGGCCGTGCGTCAGAAGGATGGCTTCGGGGGCCATGCCTTCGCCGAACAGCTTGGCGGCCGTCGCGCGGATGGCGTGGGCAGAAATCGGCAGGCCGCTGTCGACCAGCACCCACCGCCCGACGCCGTCACGGTCGGGCAGGCTGATGAAGTAGACATTGACCATAACCGACCGCAAGCCGACGACGCCGTCAGCGACATCAAACGTCGGGTCGATCGAACGCGTGAACGGCACGGCAACGGCAGTGTTGGGGGCGGTGACCATGATGAAGACCCTAGACCGGTTCCGGCACCCGCGTCCGCCGAATTACGGTGAAATCGCGCTCATGTCCGGTGTCGCCGGGCGAGCGGCCTCTGTCGCTTACTTCGGCGGCCGTCCGAAATCGAATGTGATCGCCCACACCCACGGGTCGTCGCCGTAGCGTTCGCCGGGCGTGGTGTAGAAGCCGTCCCAGACGGCCGCGAGGGATTGCCCGGGCGGCAGGCCTTCAGCGGCCAGGTCGGCGGCGGCGATGGCTTGCAGGCGTTCGGCCCGCACGGCTTCGACACGCAGCCAGAGCCGGGCGGCGGAGCGGGCCATGTACATGCCCGGGCGGAATCGGCGGCCGGTGGGGCGGGGTTCGTCGGCGGCGTATTGCGTGTGCGCGATGCCGTCCGAATCGATCGTCGTCAGCCACGGCTCGCGGACGTACAGCCAGTCGCCGACGCGGGCGAGCGGGCACGCGTCGGGCGATGGCGTGGCATCGGGCTGCGGCCGGACCGGGCGACGCGTCTGCGTCTTACGGCCGTCCAGCACGGCGCGGACGAGGTCGATGGCGAACCCAATGCCCTTGGCGGTGGCGTGGTCTGACGACGAAGCGCGTGACGCCGATCGTGCGGCGGTTGCCCCTTCGGGCGATGGCCCCAGGCGTCGCAGCAGTGCGGCGCGGGTCTGGCGTTCGAGGGCGTGTTGGATCGCTGCGGTGTCTGGAAACAGCTCGCCGGTGACGTCGGGCTGTTTCATAGCGGTTCCGCCGGGGTCAGGGCGTTGGGGCCAGGGCGCCGGGGATTAGGGCGCTGGCGGCGTCGCGGGGGCGTCGTACGTCGCGGTGCGGATCACGTCGATGGCCTTATCAAGCGCGGGCGTCTCGGCCAAGTGGGTGACGGCGACGGCCAGCGCCAGGCCCGGCATTTGAACGACGACGTTCGTTACGGCAATCGCTTTCCCCGGGGCGGCCTTGGCGGGGGTGAGCGTGCAGCGATAGCCGCTCGCGCTGCCTTCGACTTTCGTCAGCTTCACTTCTTTTTCGGCAGACCCTTCGACCATCGGCTTGGCCATGTCGGTGATGATCTGCTTGATCTGGTCGTCGTTCAGGACGCGGGCGCCGATCGGGATCGGCTGGATTTTCAGGCGCATCGGGCCGGCCCCGGCGGGGGCGTTGATTTCGATGCTGGCCGGCATTTTCGGGTTCGTGCCGGTCGCCTGCTTCTGCGTCCAGCCGGTCGGCACTTCGAGGTGCAGGCCGGGCTTTTTCGCGGGCGACGGCTGGGCGAACGCGGCGGCCGGGAACAGGGCGACGATCAGGACGCAGGAAGCGACCATGGACGCCACGGCAAACGGCTTGTTCGTCGTTTCGTTCACGCCAGACTCCCGGCGTCCAAGCCGTAGCATTCCTGGCCGGCACAGTTACCGCCGTCCTGTCCGATCATGCCGAGCGTCAGTTCGTGCAGGCCCTTGCCGGCCGCCACCATGGGGTAAACGTGTTCTTCCGGGTCGACGTGGCAGTCGAGGACGACCGGGCCGTCGTGGCTGAGCATCTGGTCGATGGCTTTGGGGACGTCCTTTTTGTCATCGACGCGAATGCCTTTGACGCCGAACGCCTCGGCCATGAGGGAGAAGCTGGGGTTCTTCATCACCGCCGAGCTGTAACGCTTTTGGTAGAACAAATCCTGCCACTGCTTGATCATGCCGAGGAAGTCGTTGTTGAGGATGACGGCCTTCACCGGGATGTTGTACTCGGCCATGGTGGCCAGTTCGTAGCACGTCATCAGGTACGAGCCGTCGCCGTCGATGTCGATGACGGTTTTGCCGGGTGAGCCGAGCTGCGCGCCGATGGCGGCGGGCAGGCCGTAGCCCATCGTGCCCAGACCGCCGCTGGTGATGAACTGCCGCGGGAAGCGCCAGCGGTAGAACTGGGCGGCCCACATCTGGTGCTGGCCGACGCCGGTGGTGATGATCGCTTCGCTCTTGGTCTGGCGATTGATTTCGTCGATCACGTACTGCGGCTTAGCGTAAGCGGTGTCGTCGAAATACTTGAACGGGTACTGCTGCTTCCACTGGTCTATTGCGTTGAACCACGACTTGCGGTCGCGGTGTTCAATCAAGGGGAGCATGGCCAACAAGCTGGCGCGGGCGTCGCCGACGACGGGCACGTCCACGTCGACGGTTTTGGAAATCGACGACGGGTCGATGTCGATGTGGATGATCTTGGCGTTCGGGGCGAAGGTGGCGATGTTGCCGGTGACGCGGTCGTCGAAGCGGGCGCCGATAGCGATCAGGCAGTCGGATTCCTGCACGGCGTAGTTGGCGTAGACGCTGCCGTGCATGCCGAGCATGTGGAGCGTGCGCGGGTTGAGTTCGTCGAACGCGCCCATGCCCAGCAGGGTGGTGGTGCAGGGGATGTTGCCGCGCTCGGACAGCTTGCGGACTTCTTCCCACGCGCCGCTGATGATCGCGCCGCCGCCGACGTACAGCACCGGCTTTTCGCTGCGGTTAATCAGTTCGGCCGCTTCCAGAATCTGCTTCGCGCCGCCGCCGGTGAGGCCTTGATTTTGGCGCTTGGCGATGTGCGGGCGGGGCGTGTCGTCGACTTCTTCGGGGCAAATGCCGGCCGAGATGTCTTTGGGCAAGTCGATCAGCACCGGCCCCGGACGGCCGCTGGTGGCGACCATGAACGCTTCGTTGATGATGCGCGGCAGTTCGCGGATGTCTTTGACCAGGTAATTCCACTTCGTGCACGGCCGGCTGATGCCGGTGACGTCGGCTTCCTGGAAAGCGTCGTTGCCGATGACCTTCGTCGCCACTTGGCCGCTGATGACGACCATGGGCACGCTGTCCATCTGCGCCGTGGCCATCGGCGTGATCATGTTGGTGGCGGCGGGGCCGCTGGTGACGATGGCGACGCCCGGCTTGCCGGTCGCCCGGGCGTAGCCGTCGGCACAGTGGCCGCTGGCCTGCTCGTGGCGGTTCAAGATGAACTTGGCGGGCGTGCGGTACAGCTCGTCGAACACCGGCAGAATGGCCCCGCCCGGGTAGCCGAACATCACCTCGACCTTGTGCGTGGCGACAAGGGCTTCGTGGAGGATCTGAGCGCCGGTTTTGCCCTTGAAGCGGGGCTTGGCGTCAGTCTTGGATCGTTGCGTGGGGACGGGTTGGTTGATGAGCGTCATGGCAGAGTCCGTTGCGAGTCACACGCCGCCGGCGGTCGGCAGCGCGAAAGGATCGTCAAATCTAGCGTTCTGGCGGGGTTGCGACAACAAAAATCCGGGTGGCGGGAGCAGGCCAGGACGGCAAAAGTGGGGCCGGCGGTCGAAGTCCGAAGGTCACGGACGACGTCCCGACGGCCTAGCGTACGACGACGCGAAGGCGGGGAAGGGTGGCGGGAATACGCGCAAGACGCTGCATTCGGGTCGTTGATCATACGGTCGCAGGCGAATCGACGTCAACGGTTTTTCGTTCACTTCCGTCACGGACGACGTCAGAACGGTCAGACCGCCTCGAATGTGTGCCCGGTCGGATCGGCCAGGGCGATGGTGAAGACGTTAATCGCGGCCGGATCGGCGGTCGCGACGGCCCGGGCCATGGCCTTGAGCGTCGCGCCGGTAGTCATCACGTCGTCCACCAGCGTCACCCGCCGGCCGCGCAGGGTGTCAGGGCGGGTGACGGCGAATGCGCCGCTGAGGTTGCGCAGACGATCTAAACGGCTGGTCAGCAGCGACTGCGCCTGCGTCCGCCGCAGGCGAATCACCGGCGTCCGCACCCGCACGCCACACGCCCTGCCGAGCCGGCGGGCGATCACGTCGGCCTGGTTGAACCCGCGCACCGTCTGCCGCCAGCCGTGCAGTGGCACGGGCACCAGCACGTCCGTTTGCCGCAGTAGGTCGCGCACGCGCGGCAATCGGGCGGCGCGATCGGCGAGGATCTCGCCGGTCGTCCAGCCGTGATAAAACTTCAGCCGGTGCACCAATGGCCGCAACGGGTCGGCGTAGACGCCGAGGTTGACGACTTCATCGAACAACCGATACCCGCGGCCGAGGCAGTGCTGGCAGGGGGCGTCCTCCATCGCCAACGGCGCGCCGCAGTCGCGGCATTGCGGGCGGGCTTCTGACGCCGCCAGACGCGTCTCGCAGTCGGTGCAGAAGCGATCGCCGTCGGGCGTCGCGTCACGACACAGCGCGCAGCGGCCCGGAAACAGCAGGGTGGCGAAATCGTCGAAGCCTCGGCGAAGGGCGACCAGCACAGCGGAACCCTATCATTGATGGCGCGCGTCGGTCCACTTCGATCGGTCTTCACGCCACGGCTTCCGCCGTCGTTTGAAGTCCCTCGCCCGCACCGGTAGCATTGCCCCGCTCTGTCCGCGACTTTGCGTTACCCATGGGCAAAACACTTTTCTGGTACGTCTTCTGGAACCTGCTGAAGGTGTTCGGCCTCGCGTCGGGCGTCATCGCGGGCATCATGAGCTTCGGCGGCTTGCTCAAGCCGCTGATGGACAACGGCCTGGACATCGGCCAGGTCGGCAAAATGCTCGGCTACGCGATGCCGGCGATGACGACCTACAGCTACCCGATCGCTGCGCTATTCGCCTGCACGGTCGTCTACGGCCGATTGTCGGCCGACAATGAAGTCACCGCCGTTCGCGCCGCGGGCATCAGTCTGGGGCCGCTCGGTTTAGGCTTCCCCGCGCTGGTGCTGGGCGTGATCGTCGCGTTCGTCAGCCTGATCGCCCTCAGTTACGTCGTGCCGGCCGCGTCGCTGGGGATGGAACGCACGGTCGTCTCCAACCTCGGCCAGCTGGTCGTCAACCGCATCACGCAGCAGCACCAGATTCAGCTCTACCAGACCGGTAGCCAGCCGCTGACGATCTACGCCCGCGCCGCCCAACTGGAACCGCCGGACCCCGAGCGGCCGAACGAACAGGTCGTGACGCTGGAAGGCGTTTCCATCGTGACGTTCGAAAAGGGCGTGGCCGACAAGAAGATGGCCGTTCCGGAGGAATTCTTCCTCGCCAAGACCGCTCGGGCCTACATCCGCCAGAGCGACGACCCGGACGACGAGGCCAAGCCCGTGCAACTGATGGCGACCATGAGCGACGGCGTGAAGTTCCCGCGCCAGGTCATCGGCCGAGCGGATTCGGCGCTGCAGGGTGGCGTCAAAACGCAGCAGTTCGGCCCGTTCCCGCTGCAGTCGCCGCTGCGCGAGAACACGAAGTTCATGCCGATCGACAAGCTGCAGGACTTGCGGGACCACCCGGAAAAAAGCCGCCGCATGCAGGCCAGTCTGCAGTCGCTGATCCAATCCGACCAGCAGACCGAATACCTGCAGTCCCTCGTCCGCCAGTTGGCCGACGGCACCGGCATGGTGCAGTTCCAGACGACCGGCGGCGACCGCTTCACCCTCATCCCCGGCCCCGTCCGGCCGCGGGTGGATCGCAACCGCCTGATCCTGGAAAGCGCGCCCACCGGCCCCGAAGGCGTCCGGTTCATCCAGACGCGCGGCGGCAACCTGCCGAGCTTCGATTGGTACGCCCGTGTCGCCCGCGTCCGCGTCTACCCGGACAACGAACAGAAGCAGCTGGCCGTGTCGATCGAACTGCAGGACGCGGTGCTGAAAGTGGAAGGCGAAGAAAGTGCCCGTGATTCGCTCGAGCGCAGCTTCAGCGTCGCCATGCCGCCTAACGTCGCGACGATTGCCGACCGGACGGTGAAGCAGTACGTCAGCCGGCCGGACCTGCCGGCGTCGTCGTTCAAATTGCTGAAGCGCAACCTGCTCAAGCAGGACAACAGCGTGGTGAGCGAAATGCACAGCCGTGTCAGCTTCGCGCTCAGCTGCGTCGTCTTGACGGTCGTCGGCTACGGCCTCGGCGTGATGTTCAAGAGCGGCAATTACCTGAACGCCTTCGCGGTCAGCGTGGTGCCGGCGATCGTCAGTATTGTCCTGGTCGTCACCGGCCAGCACATCTGCGAAAACATCCCGGCAGACATCGGCCCGAAGTTCCAAAACCCGCTGAATCTGGGCCTGATCGTGATCTGGACCGGCAACGTTGCGGTATCGCTCCTGGCGATCGTCCTTCTCACGCGGCTGCGGAGGACATAGGCCGCGATGAACATTCTTACTCGCTACATTCTGTTCACTTATCTGCGGAACTACTTCATCAGCCTGTTCGTGCTGATCGGGTTGTACGTGGTGCTGGACATGGTGCTGAACTTCGACGACTTCGCCGTCAGCCGGGAAGGCGCGGGGGCGATGTCGGCCGTGGGAAACATCGCCATTTACTACTTCTATCAGTCGTTCCGCATCTTCGCGCAGCTATCTGGCGTCATCCCGGTCACGGCGGCGGCGTTCACGTTCCTGCGCCTCAGTCGGTTCAATGAACTGACGGCCATGATGGCGGCGGGCATGCATCTGGTGAA
Source organism: Tepidisphaeraceae bacterium (assembly GCA_036388295.1). Taxonomy (GTDB): domain Bacteria; phylum Planctomycetota; class Phycisphaerae; order Tepidisphaerales; family Tepidisphaeraceae; genus RYN-431. The sequence goes on from DASVSC010000307.1 coordinate 20,985, forward strand.
GGTGGCCGCGCCGGCGATCATCGCGGCCGTGGTGCTGTCGCTGTTTCTGCCGCTGATTAACCAGGAACTGGTCATCCCGGCGATCATCCCGCAACTGTCGCGGTCACGGTCGGAAACGCCCGAGGCTAAGCAGAAAGTCATTGCGATCCAGAACCTGCAGGACGAAAAAGGCGGCCTGCTGTTCGCTTCGGTGTACCGCCCGCCGACGGTGTCTGCCGAGGCGGAGATGGAGAAGGTGACCCTTCTGGAACTGAGCGAGAACTTCGATTTGCAAGCCTGCCTGACCGCCGACCGGGCCACGTTCGATTCCGAAACCCAAAGCTGGACGCTGGAGAACGGCCTGCGGACGACGAATCTGGCCGACCGCCGTCGCCGCACCGTGCCAGCCGAGGAATACAAGAGCAACGTCACGCCGGAAGAAATCGCCCTGTTCCGCTCCGGCGACTACGTCGACCTGCTCGCCACGCCGCGCATCAACGAACTGCTGCAGCGTACGCAGATCTACGGCAGCAATGACCTGATGCGCGTGAAGCACGCCCGGCTGGCGCAGTTGCTGTTGAACATCATCATGGTGCTGCTGGCCATCAGCAGCGTGCTGATCCGCGAGCAGGGGCAGTTCAAGTACGCGATGGTCAAGTGCCTGCTGCTGGTCGGCGGGTGCATGAGATCGGAAG
>DASVSC010000308.1:0-12555 GCA_036388295.1 Tepidisphaeraceae bacterium
AATCTGGAAGCGTGCCGTGCCGGCGCGATCGCCAGGGCCGGGGTTGAACAGTACGACCGCTATATGAAATACCTCACCGGCTGCGCGACCATCTTCCGCACCGGGGAAGCAAACCTGCACCAGTTCAACACGCGCATGGCATAGGCAACGCAACCGACGAAACGGCACTAATGTGACGCAGGCCCGACCCGTCCGTTGATGAGGCCTCGCGTCGACTTCGTGAAATTTCTGTAGATCGTGCCGGTTGGGTGATATAGGCGATCTGCTGCGGCTGTAATTGACTTAATTCAAGGGCTGAAACCCGCGGCGGAAGTCGTTCGTGCGGGTTATATCTTAGGCCTATGTTTGACAACGCCCGCGGCCCTGCGGCAACGCCGCGCGGCCGTCGCGAATTAGGGGACTTCACCGCTAGAATATTGCCGGCTAGTCCGGCCGCGACGACACGGATTGAAATCCGCCGCAGCGTCGCGTCGGCCGCCGATTGGGACCAATTCGCCGGCCATTGCGGCGCGTCATTTCGTTGCGCCTATCGGGCCGCCCGGGCGTGGCAGTTCGAAGTCCATTGGTTCCAGCGGCTTTATCGTTGGGACATTCTCCTCATTGATGCCGTGACCGAGCGAAAGATCGGCCAATGCGCCGTGGGCGTGGGCCGGCACCGCAGTGTTTTCAGCGACAGCCTTCAACTGCTTCCGGCCTTTGCCGATCGTTGGCCGGTCGCGATGTCGGCGCTGCTGCAGAAAATGGGCCCGGCCCGCTACGTGTACGGGTCGGAATGGAGCCTTGAGCCGTCACGCGAGACAGAACTCGCGCGGATGAGCCGCGTAGTGGTGAACGAGATCAAACCGACGAATGTTCAGGCCATCGACCTGCGGCGCTGGCCGACGTTTGGCGACTACCTGCGCGACGTCAGCACCAACATTCGGCGGAACGTGAAGAAGGCCGAGAAGTCGTACGCCTCATTGCAAATCGTCACCGCCACCGGCCTGGCCCGGCTGGCGTACGTCCGCAAATCGATCGCCCTGCGCCGAACACTTTTCGAACGCAAAGGCGTGCGTCGGTCGACCGTCGGCATGGTGCTGCGGTCGACGGCCCGGCTGGTGTCCCTGCGGCGGTACAGCCGCTCCGCTTATCTTCTGGCCGACGGAGCGCCGCTGGCCTCTTATGTGGGCGTCCATTTCGGCTCGACGTACGCGTACCTGGAAGGCGCGAGCGACCCGGCCGGCCGCGGGACGGCCTGGTACCTGCTCATGGCCATGATCGAACGTGCTTTCGCCGACAGCAACGGCCACGGCCGGTTCGTCATGGGGTCCGACGACGGTACGCAAGCGGGCGTCGAGGCGTGGGAAGGCCTTCGTCGTTCGCGCGAGCAATGCTGCGCCACGGCATTCCCGACCAGTGTCGTCCAATTCACGTACGGCGCGACGCCTTAATCGCGAATCACTTCGTCGGCTTGGCCGCGTTTACCGGCTCCGGGGCCGACACCGGCCGTAGTTTTTCCGCCTGCTTCGTGTCGATCCGCCGGTTGCGCTCGTACGGCGGCAGTTTGACGGGCCGGCCGGTTTTCAGCGATTCGACCGCGGCCTCAACGATGCGGACGTCCAGCAGTCCTTCTTCGCCGTCGGGTTCGGGGTCGACGCCGTTCAGGACGCAATCCGAGAAGTAGCGGAGTTCGCCGCCGAAATGATCGGTGGGTTTGAAGGTTTTGGTGGTCGGTTTGCCGCCGACGATTAACTCATACGTTTTGGCTTTGCCCATACCGTACGCCGGGTCGAGGCGGAGCGTGCCTTCGGTGCCGTAGACGGTGAACGTGTCGATACTGGCGGCCACGTAGCTGACGACGAACTGGGCGACGCGTCCGTCGGCGAACTTCATCGTCACGGCCACTTCGTGATCGAAGTCCATTGGCAGACCGCTGTCGGCGTGGCGCGTGCCGACGGCGAAGACTTCGACCGGTTCGGCTTCGAACAAATTGCGCACGCCGTTGATCGGGTAAGGCCCCATGTCGTAAAGCGGGCCGGCGGCGGTGCCGCTTGTGGCGCGGTGGTTGGCCGGGTCCAGCGGCTGGGCGAAGGTGCTGCTGAACCCGCGGACGCGTCCGATTTGTCCGCTGCGCAGCACGTCGATGCACGCGAGCGTGGCCGGCTCGAAGTGCAGGCGGTAGGCGACCATCAGCCGGCTCTGCGGGTTGGCCTTCTGGACGTCGATGATCCGCCGGCAAAGATCGGCCGTCACTTCCATCGGCTTTTCCAGAAGCACATGAACGCCCGCCTGCAGGGCGGGGAGGGTGAACTCCGCGTGCCGCCAGTTGGGCGTGGCGACGTAAACGGCGTCCACCTGGCCGCTGGACAGGAGCTTGGCGTAGTCGTCGTAGCTATAAACGTGGTCGGGCGGGACGTCGTACTGCTTGGCCACGTCACGCGCTTTTTCCGGGTTGCCGGTCACCAGGGCGGTGATCACGCTATTGCCGGTATGGCTGACGCCGGGCATCAGACTTTCCTGGCTGATGTCGCCGAGCGCGACAATGCCGTAACGGACTTTCTTCGACGACTCCAGACCCAGCACGCTTTTCAGACTCATGGCCGATCTCCTGTTACGCGTTCGCCCGCGTGAGCAGACCGATCGTAGACCGGCCGCAGGCGGGGCAGATGTGCGGTTTTGCGGAAACCCGACTCGGGCCGGGAAGGGTGTGGTTTGATGCCCCCGGACGGCGGATTATCGTTGTAATTCGGCGGCGGACTGGGACAATGTGGGGCTGCCCGCCCTCGCCCGCGGGGGCGGGCCGGGGATGTCTTGCAGTGGCCGCCGGGCCGTTCGTTTGCGAAAGAGTTTTGCCATGGATTTGTGGTCGACCGCGGATCGTTGGGCCCCGTCGCCGGACGCACCGGCTGAGGTGCATCACGCGCACGAGGAACCGCCGCCGACGTTGCTGGCGGCCATCGTGATGTGGGTGACGGCGCTGGGGCCGTACGTCGGCATCGCGGCCCTCGCGTACTGGACGTACACGCTGCCCAGCGGCTGGCTGCTGCTGACGGTGTTCGCGCTGAGCTACCTGGCCGTCGGCTTCGGCGTGACCATTGGCTATCACCGGCTGCTGGCGCACAAATCGTTCAACACCCACCCGTGGGTCGAGGCGATCTTTTACATCCTCGGCTGCATGGCCATGCAGGGGCCGCCCATTCGTTGGACGGCCACGCACCGCAGGCACCACCAGCGCTCCGACCAGGACGGCGACCCGCATTCGCCGCACCTGGCCGGCAACGGCGTGAAGGGCGTTATCCTGGGCCTGTGGCACGCGCACACCGGTTGGCTGCTGACGCCGGACAAGGAGCGCACGGACCGCTCGGTGAAAGACTTGCTGCGTAACCCGATGATTCGGTTCGTCGACCGCAACTATTGGCTGTGGCTGGCGCTATCGGTGGCGGTGCCGTTCGCGCTGGGTTTGATCATCGGCCACACGCTCACGTTCGGCCTGATCTGCGTGTTCTGGGCTGTGATTGTGCGGATTTCGCTGATGCACCACGCGACGTGGAGCGTGAACTCGATCTGCCATTTCTTCGGTTACCAGAGTTTCCGCAGCGACGACCACAGCCGCAACAACCCGATCGTGGCCATTATTTCGCTCGGCGAAGGCTGGCACAACAATCACCACGCCTTCCCGACGTCGGCCCGGCACGGCATGCGTTGGTACGAGTTCGACATCAGCTGGTGCGTCATCCGCACGCTGGAACTGCTGGGCCTGGCGTGGGACGTGCGCCGGCCGTCGGCGAGTGCGATGACGCAGAAGGCCGCCGGACCGGCTTCGGCGGCGTAGGCCGCGCGACACGCTTCGTCGGCCGATCGTTCGCCGACGCGGATGTCTTATTCATCCAGTTGTTGCGAAAATAGGGAATCCTCTGGACTCCCTGCGGCGGGTTGTTACACTTTAGTGCCGGTAAGTCAGTGGATCGATCGAACAACGACAGTCTCTCCAAGTCTGCCAGTGATTCTGCTCTATCTCCTCCTACCGAACGCTGGGCCAGTGGGTGGCCTCTTTCAGTCGAACCGGGAAAGTAAAACACCGGTTCATGGCCCGTTTTCTTTGAGGAGCTCTATATGGGCAAGAAGCTTTATGTCGGTAACCTGAGCTACGACGTCGACAGCTCGGCATTGCAGGAATTGTTCAGCGCGCACGGCACCGTGCAAAGCGCCGAAATCATCAGCGACCGCGAAACCGGCCGCAGCAAGGGTTTCGGTTTCGTCGAAATGGGTTCGGAAGACGAAGCCCAGGCCGCTATCGCTGCTCTCAGCGGTAAGCAGCACGGCGGTCGCGCCCTGACCGTCAACGAAGCCAAGCCGAAGACCGGTGGCGGCGGCGGCGGCGGTGGTCGCAGCGGCGGCTACGGCGGCGGCGGTGGCGGCTACGGTGGTGGCGGCGGCGGCGGTGGTGGCTACGGTGGCGGCGGCGGCGGCCGCAGCGGTGGCTACGGTGGCGGCAGCAGCGGTGGCGGCGGCGGTCGCGATCGCGGCAACCGTTATTGAACCACGCCCGCCTGAGCGCTTCAGACTCTAATACACGAAGGCCGTCCCGCTCGCGGGACGGCCTTCGGTCGTTGATGGAAACCGCTACTCCACGGCGCAAGCCGCAAATCGCGGGCCCGAACGAACCAGCAGTTCAGCAGAATCTACGGCTCGCGCGGTAGCGTCGGAACGATTGTCGATCCGGGTCGCATGCTGTCAGTGCAACAGCGAAGTTAACGCTTGGCGCAACTGCGGGTAGGCGAACCGAAACCCTTCCGCTTCCAGCCGCCGCGGCACCAGTCGGCGGCCGAACAGGGCCAGCTCCGGGTCGGTCCGCAGGAAGAACGCGCCGGTACGCACCATCACCGCGGGCACGGGCGGCGACCACGGGCGATGCACCGCGCGACGCAGTTCGGCCATGAACTGCCCGTTCGGCAACGGCACCGGCGCGGTGGCGATGTACGGGCCGTGCATCGTCGGGTTATCGATAGCCCGCAGCAGGATTGCGTTCAGGTCGTCCTGGTGCAGCCAACTCATGTACTGTCGGCCGCTGCCGATCGTGCCGCCGAGGCCGAGGCGGGCCAGGCGGGCCAGCACCGCCAACGGTCCGCCGCGTCGGCCGAGGACGAAGCTGATGCGCAGGATGACTCGCCGGCAGTCGCCGACGTCGGCTTCGTTCAGCGCCGCTTCCCATGCCCGGCCGACGTCGGGCGCGAAGCCCGTGCCGAGCGGCGACGACTCGTCCAATGTTTCGTCCTCCGTGTCGCCATAAATGTGGGCCGTCGCGGCCTGCACCCACGCCTTCGGCGGCTGACGGCACTGCTTGAAGCCGGCCGCTAAGGCGCGAACCGAATCGACACGGCTGTCCAAAATCACGCGGCGGTTGGCGGGCGTCTTTCGGCAGTCGACGGTCCGTCCGACGAAGTTCGCCACCGCCGCCGCGCCGTCCAGTTCGGCCGCCCACGGCCCGACGGTCCGTGCGTCCCAGGGCACGAAGCGTAGACGGCCATCGGTTTTTGCCGAACCGCGCGTCAGAATGACGATGTCGTTGAAGGTGGCCGGCAACGCGTCGGCGAACGACCGGCCCAGAAAGCCGCTGCCGCCGGCGATGACGATGCGTGTGGATGCAGTAGGTGTCATACAGTGCCTTGATTGCCTGAGAAGCAGCCTAACCGCTGCACGCGTTCCAACGACGCGCCGGGCCATTCTTCACGATTTTCAAAGTCGTGCCTAAACTGGTCCGGCCGGCGGCTGTCGCCGGTCGAGTCGCCAGTTCGATTGAAAGGATAGTTATGCCAGTGAAAACCGCCGACGCCGTTTGGAACGGAAGTTTGATGGACGGCCGCGGCCACATGAAGACGCAGAGCGGCGCGCTCGACGTCGACTACGGCTGGAAAAGCCGGGCCGAGGAAGCGCCGGGGACGAACCCGGAAGAATTGATCGCTGCCGCCCACGCCGGGTGTTTTTCGATGGCGTTGTCGCACATCCTGGCCGAGGGAAAGCACCCGCCGACGCAGATTAACACCCACGCCGAAGTCACGTTCGCCAAGCAGGGCGACGGCTTTACGATCACCGGAATCGCCCTGAAAACAGAGGCGGCCGTTCCCGGTATCGACGACGCGGCGTTCCAGGAAGCGGCCCAAAAGGCCAAGGCCGGCTGCCCGGTGTCCAAGGCGCTGGCGAGTGTGAATATTACGCTCACGGCTAAATTAACCGGCTGATTTGCCGCACCCGGCCGGCGTCGGCAGGCCGGATGGTGTTTGACACGGGTTTCGCCGAATCAGTAAGATCGCACGACGGCCCCCGGCGCCAATGCCGGGGGTCGCTTGCTAGGATTGACACCTCATGGCTGAACACGTGTTTTCGGTGACCTTGACGACGGTATACTTTGCCATTTTGTCGTTAGTGGCGTTGTACGGCTTCCACCGGTACGTGCTCGTTTATCTGTACATCAAGCACCGCCACAACACGCACCAGCCGATGCACAAGTACGCCGAGGCCGACCTGCCGCTGATCACGGTGCAGTTGCCGATGTTTAACGAGGACATGGTGGCCGAGCGGTGCATCGACGCGACGTGCCAGATCGATTACCCCCAGGACAAGCTGCAGATTCAGGTGCTGGACGACAGCACCGATGCCGACGCCGCCGAGATCGCCCGGCTGTCGTGCCTGGCCTGGGCCGCCAAGGGCGTGAACGTGCAGTATTTGCACCGCAGCAACCGCGACGGCTTCAAGGCCGGCGCGCTGCAGGAAGGGCTCAAGTCGGCCGCGGGCGACTTCATCGCCATCTTCGACGCCGACTTCGTCCCGCCGAAAGACATTCTGCGCAACGTCGTCGACCACTTCAGTGACGACAAAATCGGCATGGTTCAGGTCCGCTGGGACCATCTGAACCGCGACGCCAGCCTGCTGACCAAGAGCCAGGCCATCTTCCTCGACGGCCACTTCGTGATCGAACACACCGCCCGCAACCGCAGCGGCCGGTTCATGCACTTCAACGGCACGGCCGGCGTCTGGCGTCGCACCACCATCGCCGAAGCCGGTGGCTGGCAGCACGACACGCTGACGGAAGATTTAGACTTGTCGTACCGCGCGCAGCTTAAGGGCTGGCAGTTCGTGTACCTGCCGCAATACGTCGCCGCCGCGGAACTGCCGCCGGAGATGGTCAGCTTCAAGCAGCAGGCGCACCGCTGGACCAAGGGCAGCATGCAGACGGCCATCAAGCTGCTGCCGCGCATCATGAAGTCGAAGCTGCCGTGGTCAATCAAGAGCGAAGCGTTCTTCCATCTAACGTGCACGGTGGTCTACCCGCTGATGGTGCTGATGACGCTGCTGATGTACCCGACGTTCATCATCAACACGCAGCTGAAGATCAATGCCACGCCGATGGTCGAGCCGCTGATGAAGCTGCAGAAGGTCGCGCCCGAGCAATGGCACGGCCCGGGCCTGAACAACTGGATCTTCGGCTTCAGCCTGTTCGTCCTCGCCACCTGCTCGGCCAGCACGTTTTTCATCTACGCCCAGAAGGAACTGTTCGGCCGCATCGCCGGATGGAAGACGCTGCTGCACCTGCCATTCATCATGGCCTTGGGCGTGGGCATCTGCATCAACAACACCAAGGCCGTGATCGAGGCGATCATCAGCATGATCCGCCGCCAGCCGGCGGAGTTCGTGCGTACGCCCAAGTACGGTACGACGGGCAAGCAGCGCAACCGCGTGCTGCGTGAGACGCCGAAGTTCGACTTCAGCAAGCTGGCGCTGCCGATCGTGGAAGTGGCGTTCGGTTTGTACATGACCTGCTTTATCGTCATCAGCCTGCGCTACGGCAGCGCCCTGACGAGCATCCCGTTCCTGGTGATCTTCGCCGGCGGGTACTTCTACGTCGGGTTCAGCACGCTGCTGGTGCTGTACCAACGCCACCACGAAGCGATGAACTCGGTGGCCGCGAAGCCGGTTGTGGTGTAGGCGCCGGCCGTTCGCAGGCGATGGGCCTGCATTTGCTCCCCCTCCCCTTGCGGGAGGGGGTGGGGGGAGGGGTTCTTCGGTTGTCGATGTGCTATTCGCACGTCAGGACCCCTCCCCTAACCCCTCCCGCAAGGGGAGGGGGACCAGAAAGCCCGTTAGGTCGGACTCGCAAATGCACTGACTACAGCCGAACGTCCACGCCTGTCAGCTTCTCATTGACCGCCGCGATGTCGCCGCGGCTGGACAGGTCCAGCACCGGCGAGGCGAAGGCGTGCACCTTGAATGACTGGCCGAACGCGTCGATGCAGTGCTGCACGGCGTCGGTGATTTCGTACTCGCCGCGCGGGCTCGGCTTGATCGCCCGGCAGGCGTCGAAGATGCGTGAATCGAACAGCCAGCAGTTCATGCTGACGTTGGCCGAATCGCCGAGGCGGGCCAGGGTGGCGTCGTCGGGCTTTTCGATGATGTGCTTCATGGTGCCGTCGGCGTTCGTTTCGACGACGCTGAACTTCCCGATGCGGTCGGCGGGGATGTTGCTGCCGGTCAGCATCGCCTGCTTGCCGAACACCGCCACGGCCGGGGCCGGGCTTTTGGCCAGGGCGGCCAGGCATTCGGGTGGGTAGAAGTTGTCGGAGTTGATCATCAGGAACGAATCGCCCGCGGCGAACGCTTCGGCCGGCCGGACGGCGTCGCCCGTGCCCAGCGGCTTGTCCTGCACGGCGAAGCTGACGCGAATGCGGCTCAGCTTCAGCGTCCGCTCGTAATACTCGCGCACCTGATCGTGCTCGGGGCCGATGACCAGGCAGGCGTCGGTGTAACCGCTGTCGGCGAGCGTGCTGAGGACGAAATCAAGGAACGGCCGGCCGAGCGTGGGGATCATCGCCTTGACGCCGCTGGCGGCGATCTTCGCGGTCTGTTCGTCGAGCGCCGCCGATTCGTCGGCCTTGCGCATTCGGGTGCCGAGGCCGCGGGCCAGAATCACTGCTTTGGTCGTCATCTCGTGGGCTTCCTTTCGCGTGCGGGGGCATCTTAGGGCAGATCCGCCCGGTGTGCAGCGGCCGCGGGGTGCTACCATCGGGAGATGTTCAACTGGGCTGGCAATTACGCGTTTCAGGCAGCCGACGTTCACGAACCGGAAACGCTCGACAGTGTCAGGCGGCGCGTGGCGGCGGCCGCGAAGGTGCGCGTGATCGGGAACCGCCATTCATTCACCGATCTGCCCGATTCGCCCGGCGGCACGCTGTTGTCGCTGAGCGCCATGAACCGCGTCGTCTCGATCGACCCCGACACGCGCCGGCCGACCGTCACCGTCGAAGGCGGCATTTCTTACGGCCAGCTCGCGCCCGTGCTGCAAGCGGCGGGGTACGCGCTGCACAACCTCGCGTCGCTGCCGCACATCACCGTGGCCGGCGCGACGGCCACGGCCACGCACGGCTCGGGCGAGGGCAACGGCAGCTTGTCGACAAGTGTGAGCGCATTGGAACTGGTCACCGCCGACGGCGACGTGCGGACGCTGCGCCGTGGCGAGGCCGACTTCGACGGCGCGGTCGTCGGCCTCGGCGCGCTCGGCGTGGTGACGAAGCTGACGCTGGACCTGGTGCCGGCCTTCGATGTCGCGCAGTTCATCTACCGACGCGTGCCCGTCGCCAACTTCATCGCCAACTACGACGCGATCCTGGCCAGCGCGTACAGCGCCAGTGTGTTCACCAACTGGCAGAGCGAAGCGTTCGAACAGGTCTGGATGAAGTGCCTGGCCGACCGGCCTCATTTCGACCTGACGACGATCGGAGGCACGCCGGCCGAGGCGGCCGTGCACCCGATCGAGAACGTCCCCGGCATGCCGCCGTTCGTGGGGAATGATCCGGAAAAGTCGACGGTGCAGTGCGGCGTGCCCGGCCCGTGGCACGCGCGGCTGCCGCACTTCAAGTTCGAGCACACGCCCAGCAGCGGCGAAGAACTGCAAAGCGAGTTTTTCGTCCCACGTGAACACGCCGCCGCCGCCTTCGCGGCCATCGCCGACCTGCGCGACGAAATCCGGCCGCTGATCCAGGTGTCGGAACTGCGCGTGGTCGCGCCGGACGAATTGTGGCTCAGCCCGTACTACCGCCGGCCGACCGTAGGGATCCATTTCACCTGGCGGCGCGACCCGGCGGGCGTGGCGGCGCTCGTCCGGCAGATCGAGGAAAAGCTAGCCCCGTTCGACATGCGGCCGCACTGGGCGAAAGTGTTCACGCCACAGCCCGAACGAATGAGCGGCCTGTACCCGAAGTGGAACGCTTTCCGCGACCTCGTCCGGCGCTACGACCCGAACGGCAAGTTCCGCAACCCGTTCATGGACCGGCACGGGCTTTAGCGCCACGCGGCGGTCGGCGTACCGTCTTCGTAGGGGCGACCTATAGGTCGCCCGCGGGCGTCGATCAGCGGCCGGCGGGCGACATGTATGTCGCCCCTACACCACAAGCCGCGTCGGTCAAGACGACGTTTACGCCCGGGCCCGGCGGCGGGACAGAGCCAGACCGGTTAGCATCAGCGCGCTCAAGGCCGCGGGCTCGGGAACGGGGCCGGCGGCGTTGAAGACGGTTTCGCCGGTGGCCTGGTCCATCATGGTCCATTCGGTCAGCAGATTTTCGTTGGCGTCGAACAGTTCGATGTCGATCAATTCGTACGTGCTGCCGTAGTTGGCCGTGAGCGTGAGATTACTGCCGGCGGGGGCGACGCCGCGGTCGAGTTCGGCATAGGCGGCGGACCAGAAGAAAAGGTCGATCGGCGTGTTCAGGGGCGTCGCCAGGTTATAGGTGAACTCGCCGGGGCCGTAGACGCTCAGGGCCTGGCTTTCCGGCTCGAACAGGTAATTCCAGTCCTTGTCCTCGTGCTGGCCGGCCAGGAAATCGAGGCGGCTGGTGGCGACGCCGAACGGGGCGGACTCGCTGCCGGTGACACGCCAGCGGAACACGCTGCGGGCGGCGGCGGCGGCGGGGGTGAAGAACTGCACCGTCGTTCGCGTCCCCTGGCCCGCGACGACGTAGTAACCGTCGTCGGCCGAGGCGTTGGTGACGGTCATCGTCGCGCTGTTTTTGGAGGAGAAGAAGCCGTTGTAGATTGCCGACGCGTTGGCCGTCATGGTCGCGCCGTTCTGCTCGATCGTGCCGCTGACGAGCGCCTGCGGCTTGGGGCCGGTGTTGCTGAAGTAGTCGAGGCCGTTGGGAATGGCGAAGGCATTGTCTGCCCCGCCTTCGAACGTCGCGCCTTGCAGGGCAATGGCGCGATAGAAGGGCCGCTCGGCGAAGCTGCCGCTATGTTCGGTGACGAATTCGCCGCGGGCGGGTGTGAGAAAAATGGACGCAGTCAGGCACGCGCTGCCGGTGATGAGACGAAATGACATGTGCAATCCCCTTTGACGTGGCAGGTCGACGGGACACCAATCCCGACGCGCTGCGCCGGCACGCTACAGGGGTGTGCGGATTCGCACAATAGAAAAAATTGAGAATATGGGAAAGAGGGGTCAGATCGCTTCGTCGATCGCCTTGTCTTCGCCGACCAGGTAGATGCTGTTTTTCCCGCCCTTTTTCGCGCCGAACATCAGGGCGCGGTCGGCGGCTTCGATCAGTTCTTCGGGCGTGCGGCCGTCATAAGGATAAACCGCCATGCCGCCGCTGACGGTGAGGACGCCTTTGCCCGCGGGGCCGAGCAGGCTGAACTCGGTGAAGTCTTTGTTGCTGAGCAGTTTGCGGAACCGCTGGGCGATCTGCATCGGCGTGCTGGGCAATCGGCCGGGCGGCTGGCTGGCGTCGTACTGTTGGCGCGGGCCCTCTTTTTCCCAGAAGACGACGGCGAACTCGTCGCCGCTGATGCGGGCGACCAAGTCGTGATCGCGCGTGGAGCGTTTCATCAGGCCGGCCGTCTGCTTGAGGATTTCGTCGCCGACGCCGTGGCCGAAGGTGTCGTTGTATTTCTTGAAATTGTCGATGTCGAACAACAGCAGCGTGACGGGGAACCGTTTGGTTTTCGCCTTTTCAATGATGCGCGCGAGGAAGTGGCGGAAATAGCGATTGTTAGACAAACCGGTCAGTTCGTCGGTGATGGCCAGCTTCTGCAAGCGGGCCTGGCGGTCGTCGATCTGGCGGACCTTGGCCAGCACGCCACAGAGGTGGGCCAGTGCGTGCTGGGCGGCGGTTTCGTCGATCCGGCTGTCGGCGTGGCGGGCGACGTTCAAGACCAGCGACGCCGCCGACAGGCTTTCGCCGCGAAGGGGATGGGTTAGCACCAGTCGGCCGTCGTCATTCGCCGCGGGGGGGCATTCGCCGTCGACGTGCAGGTGCAGGCTGACGGCGGGGCCGATGCGCTGGTTGATGGCGTCGACCGCGGCATGGAGCGCACGCTGCGGGTGGTCGAGCATGGCCGACAGCACGAGGTCGGTCAGCGGCAAATCGAGCAGCGGCTTCAGCGTTTCGTCCGGTGCGTCGACGGCCGTTTCTTCGGGGGCGACGTGCGTTTCCGGGCTGCCGACCAGCGTCTGCTGCAGCTCGCCCGCCTCGGCGGGGGCGACGACGTAATCATCCGCCCCTTCGTTGATCAAACGGCGCGTCAACGGCT
>DASVSC010000309.1:0-28852 GCA_036388295.1 Tepidisphaeraceae bacterium
CCGGCAGCGAAGACAAAGACACGGCACCGGCCGTGTCTTTTGCATTTCGCTGCCGGCCGCCTGCTGCCCGCCGCCTGCTCTTTTCCTCCTGGCACGCCCGTTGCGTTATCAGACCTTCAGATGACGACTGCCCTGAAAAACCAGCCTGATTTCGCGTTTGCCAAGGGCATGGCCCATCGGCCCGCGCAGGATAAGCCGACGCTTCGCGCCGAATCGGCGCGGACGGACGTGATCGCGGCTGCGAAGCTGACGCCGCACGGCGAATTGCAGGCCCAGGCGCAGAACCTGATCGGCACCACGTTCTTCGCCACCATGCTCAAGCAGATGCACGACAGCCCGTTCAAGAGCGACTTGTTCAGCGGCGGTCGCGGCGGGCAGGCGTTCAGCGGGCTGTACGACCAGCACCTCGCCCAACGCATGGCCAGCCGGTCGGCCGCGAAGCTGACCCGGCCGATCGTCAAGAAATACAAACTCGCCGCCGACGCCGCTTACGAACGGCAGAAGCGGGCCTCGGTCGAGAACGCCGCAAAGGAGCGCGAATATGTCCCCCACGATCGCCGAGCTTGAAAAAGCCCTCGCCGCCCAGGTGGCCGAGCACCGCATATTGCTGGCGGCGGTGAACGCGCACCTCGACGCGATGCGCACCTTCAGCCTGCCCGACATCACCGCCGCCGCCGACGCCGTCGAGGCTTCGCGTGGCCGCGCCGTGCATCACGAAAAGCGCCGCCTCGCGCTGATGGCCCAGGTCGTCCGCACGCACAAGCTGCAGGCGAACGTCACGCTCGCCGAAATCGCTGTCGCCGTGCCCGCGCACCGCATGAGCCTGATGCGCCTCCGTGACGAGCTGCGCGAACTCACCGCCGATATCGCCGCCCGCACCGGCGTCTCCGCCAAAGTCGCGGCCGCCATGATGGGCCACCTGAACACCGTCGTTCGCCTGGTCGCCGGCGCGGTCAAGACCGCGGCCGTTTACACGAAGCAGGGTCAACGCACCGTCGCCAACCGCGTCGGCGTGATGGAGGCCGTCGGCTAATGAGCCTCAACGGCCTGCTCAACATCGGCGGTACGGCACTCGCGGTGAACACCAGCGCGATCCAGACGACGGGCAACAACATTGCCAACGTCGGGAATGCCGACTACACGCGCCAGAGCGTCAAGCTCGGGTCGACGGTCGACACCAAGGTCGGCCCCGGACAATTCGTCGGCAACGGCGTGCGCCTCGACGGCATCGCCCGGCAGATCAACGAAGCCCTCGAGGCCCGCCTCCGCGGTGCGACCAGCGACGGCAGCAGTGCCAACGCCCGCCAGGACTGGCTCGGCCGCGTGGAATCGGTTTTCAACGAACTGTCCGATTCGGACTTGTCCACCAAGCTCAGCACGTTCTTCAAAGGCTGGTCCGACCTGGCCAACAAGCCGCAGGACGCGGGGCTGCGTCAGGTCGTGCTGCAAAACGCCACGAGCGTGACCGAGTGGTTCCACCAGATCGACAACAGCCTCGACGCCCTGCAGGGCGACCTGAACAACCAAGTGAAAGGCCTGAGCGAGCGGGCCGACCACATCGCCGGCGAAATCGCCAAGCTCAACGCCCGCGTCACCGCCGCCGAGGGCGGCAACCAGGGTGCCAGCGCCAACGGCCTGCGCGACCAACGCGACGCACTGATCAAAGAACTCAGCGGCTTGATGGACATCCAGACGGTGCAAACGTCCAACGGCTCGATGAATGTCTACGTCGGCTCCGAGCCGCTGGTCTTCAACGCCCAGTCCAGCGGTATCACCAGCGTTCAGAAGCAGGTCGGCGAGCACACCGTGCTGATGCCCGCGTTCAAGAAGAACAACGGCGTCCTCAAGCTGGAAAGCGGCCAACTCGGTGCACTCGGCAAAGTCGGCGAATCGATCCGCGACGCAGCCGATCATGTCGATTCGCTCGCCAGCAGCCTGTCCTTCGAACTGAACAAAATCCACTCCTCCGGCCAAGGCCTGGCGGGCTTGCCGTCCGTCATTGGGAGCGCCAGCGTCATCGACTCGACCAAGCCGCTGACCAGCCCCGACGCCGGCCTGGAGCAACTGCCCGCCAACGGCAGCTTCGTGGTTCACGTCAAAGACAAAGCCACCGGTCTGAGCACCAGCACGCTGGTCAAACTCGACCTCAACGGCGACGGCAGCGACACGACGTTCGACTCCCTGATCGCCCAGATCAACGCCGTCGACGGCGTCACGGCCGTCAACAACGGCGGCCGTTTACAAATGTCGGCCGACGACGCGCCGCAGTCGGAACTGACCTTCAGCCAGGACAGCAGCGGCGTCCTCGCCGCGCTCGGCATCAACACGTTCTTCAGCGGCACGGACGCCCGCTCAATCGACATCGCCGCTTCGATCAAGAAAGACATCAACCTGATCGCCGCCGCCCGCAACGGCGACAGCGGCGACAACCAGACGGCCCTGGCGATCGCGAAGCTGGAAAGCACCAGCGTCACCTCACTGCGTGGGGCGACAATGAAGGATTCGTACGGCGAACTGATCGGCCAGCTGGCGGCCAAAACCAGCCAGGCCAGCACTGATGTGCAGTCGACGGACGCCGTCACCCAGACCCTGCAGAACCAGCGCGAAATGATCAGCGGCGTCAGCATGGACGAAGAGGCCGTCAACCTGATGCGCTACCAGCGGGCCTACCAGGGCGCGGCCCGATTGGTCACCGTTGTGGACGAACTGATGGACACGATGATGAACATGGTGCGTTAAAACAATGGCCGTCTTACCCGTCAACATCGCTCGCGTCAGCAATCAGCTTCGCACCGGCGTCGCGCTGAGCCAACTGCAGAACACGCAGGGCCGGATGCTGCGTGTGCAGAACGAGCTCGTCACGGGCCGCAAGCTCAATACGCCGAGCGACAACCCGGCCGACGCGAACCTCGCCCAGCAGATCCGCAAAACGCTCGAACAGCGTGCCGCCTACGCCCAGAACCTCACCAGCTCCAAGAACACGCTCAGCAGCGTCGACACCACCCTCGGCGACATCACCGGCCTGTTGCAGCAGGGACAGACCCTCGCGTCAGCCAACGTCGGCGACGACGTAACGCAAGACTCCCGCGACGCCGCGGCCGCCCAGATCGAAAGCATTTACGCGCAGCTGACCGACCTGGGCAACAAGAGCTTCGAAGGCAGCTACCTGTTCGCCGGCGGCAAGCTCGACAAACCCCCGTTCGAACAATTCGCCGGCGGCATGCGGTTCGTCGGTTCGGAAATCACGCTGAAGAACCAGGTCGATGAAGCGACCGACGCCTCCTTCCAGGTCAACGGCGCTGAAGTCTGGGGCGCGTTGTCCACCCGCATCGAAAGCGCGAATCCATTGACGCCTATTGCAGACGGTGCGACGCGCTTAGCAGACCTCGGCGGCGCACAAGGCAAAGGCGTGCAACGCGGCATGATCGCGATCGGCAACGGCACGACGACGACGAAAATCGACCTCACGAACGCCGACACGATCAGCGACGTGGTCAGCGCCATCAACAACGCCGCGCTCGGCAGCGTCACCGCAGCCCTTAACGCCACCGGCGACGGCATTACCGTCAGCGGCGGGGCGGGCGAAACCCTTAGCGTTGACGACCTCGGCGGCGTTACCACGGCCGCTGACCTGGGCGTCAAAACCGCGTCGCCCATGGCGGCGGGCGCGCCAGTAGTCGGCACGTCGACGAACCCGAAACTCACGCCACTCACGCCGTTGTCCTCGCTCAATGGCGGCGCGGGCATGGATACCAGCGGCCTGAAAATCACCAACGGCGGCAAGTCGGCGACAATCGATCTGTCCGCCGCCAACACCGTTCAAGACCTGATCAACGCCGTCAACGGCTCCGACACCGGCGTCCGCATGGACGTCAACGCCGACGGCACCGGCCTGCGGCTGCTGAACACCACGCAGGGCACAACTCTTAGCGTGGCCGAGAATGCCGGCACGACCGCCGCCGACCTCGGGCTGCGCAGCTTCAACCCCGATTCCAAGCTGGCGGAACTGAACAGCGGCAGTGGTGTGCGCACGATCGCCGGCGTCGACTTCAACATCACCGATTCGGCCGGCACGGCGTTCGATGTCGACCTGACCGACTCAACTCAAACTCCCCAGGACGTCATCGACGCCATCAACACCGCCGCCGGCGGCGCGGGCGCCGGCGTGACCGCCTCCTTCGCCACCGACGGCAACGGCATCGTTTTGACCGACACCGCCGGCGGCGGCGCGACGATGAAGCTGGTGGCCGTGAACTATTCCGATGCCGCTGCCGACTTGGGTCTGAACGACCCGGCCGTCGCCGGCGTCATCACCGGCCGCGACGTAAACCCGGTCGTGGCGCAGGGCGTGTTCGCGAATGTCTCCGCCCTCAGCACCGCGCTCCGCAAGGGCGACCAGGCCGCCATCACGAAAGCGGCCGAAGCACTGCAAGGCGACTACGACCGCATCGTCCGCAACCGCGGCGAAGTCGGCGCACGGCTGCAGGCGGTCGAGAGCCGCACCGACCGAATGGACGAACAGAACGTGGCCACGAAGGCGCTGCTGTCGCAGCTGGAAGACACTGATTTCACCGAAGCGGCCACGCGGTATTCGCTGCTGCAGACCAGCCTGCAGGCCTCGATGCAGACGACGTCGACCATGCTCAGCTTGTCGCTGATGGATTTCATTCGATGAGTAAGATTTTCTGCGAATGTGGCACGGCACTTGCATTCACTATTTTCGTGGTGCAAGGCCTGCTGTTAAAGGGCCGAAACTGCGGCCGACGCGCAGGTGTTGCTGCCGAAGAGGCGCAAGACCTGCGGGTGTGAGTGGTGTGAATAAGTGGTGGACGCGGCGTGGACGCCGCGGGCCTGGCGTGGACCGGCGGAGTCCGGCACGCGACGCGGACGCGAAGGACGCGTACGCGGTTTGAAACAAAGCCGTTCGGTGATTCCGGTGGAGCCGGGAACGAACGGCACGCCGGTTGCGGAGTCGCGACCGGCCAAGAAGGTTGGACCCTTTGCCCGCCAGGGAACGGCGGGTGTGCTGCTGACGAAACGTCGGCATAGGAAATGGAGTTCGCAATGGAGATCGTGACGAGCCGATTCGGAACGCTTGAGGTCGAGGACGAACGCATCGTGACCTTCACGAAGGGGCTGCTCGGCTTTCCCGGCCGCAGCCGCTTCGCCCTGATTCAGACGAACGAGGAGAACTACTTCTTCTGGCTGCAGAGCCTGGAAGAGCCCGGCCTCGCGTTCGTCGTGACCGACCCCAGCACGTTCTTCAAAGAGTACGAAGTCCCGCTGCGTGAAGAGACGCAGCTGGAGATCGAGCTCGAAGACGTGGCCAGCACGCAGGTCCTGGTGATCTGCAACAAGATCGGCGACTGGCTGACGGGCAACCTGCTCGGCCCGCTGGTGCTGAACGTGGCCAACCAGCTGGCGACGCAGGTCGTGCTGACGGACAAGAAGTGGACCACGCGTCAGCCCCTGCTGCGCCTCGGCCATGAGCAACTGGCTAAAGCCGGTTGAGCCGGAACCGGTTGTCCGGAGCGTCGAGTCTGTTCAATGACATTGGCCGTTCGAGGGCGAAACGGATTTCGCCCGCGCTGCCTGCCAGCGCACCGGCCCGCGGGGTACTTGCCGTACGCCCCGCATTTGGAAGGAGCCAGCTATGCTAGTTCTGTCCCGTCAGCGTGACGAGACGATCATGATCGGTGACGACATCGAAGTCACCGTCGTGGACATCCGCGGCGACAAAGTCCGACTGGGCATCAGTGCCCCCAAGGAAATCGCCGTGCATCGTAAAGAAGTATACGAGGCCATTAAGCGTGAGAACCGTGCCGCCGCCCAGGTGAAGCCGGAAGACATCACCGGCCTGGGCAATGTGAACCCCAACAGTGTCGGGCCGAAGCCCGGCGAACAAAAGAAGCCGTAACCCCTAACCGCGGCTTTCGGGAGCCGCACCAATCGGGCGACAGACGTGAGTCGTCGCCCCGTGGGCAAAGGACGCCCGCGTAACCCTGTCAATCACGGAGGATTGATCCATGTCCCGCATCAACACGAATGTCGCTGCCCTGACCGCGCAACGCGGCTTGCACACGTCGCAAGGCAAGCTCAACGCCACCCTCGAGCGGTTGAGCACCGGTCTGAAAATCAATCGCGGCGCCGACGACCCGTCGGGCCTGATCGCCTCTGAATCGCTTCGCAGCGAAATCAGCGGCATCAATCAGGCCATCGACAACGGCCAACGCGCCAACAACGTCATCAGCACCGCCGAAGCCGCGCTGAGCGAAGTCAGCAGCCTGCTCTTGAACATCAAGGGCATGGTCGTGCAGTCGGCCAACAGCGGGGCGCTCTCGCCGGAAGAAGTCCAGGCCAATCAGCTGCAGGTCGATTCGGCCGTGCAGTCGATCACCCGCATCAGCAACACGACGACCTTCGCCGGTCTTCGCCTGATCGACGGCAGCCTCGACTACCTCACCAGCGGCGCCAGCAACTCGGCGTTCAACAGCCTGCGCATCAACCAGGCCAACTTCGGCACCGCGGTGAACATCCCCGTGAACGTCGACGTCATCACGTCGGCCCAGCACGGCGAGCTGCAGTTCCGCACCAGCGCCATCGCCAAGACGGTGACCCTGGAGATCAACGGCAACGAAGGCGTCGACACCCTCACCTTCGCCAGCGGCACCACCGCCGGCGCGGTCATGAGCGCGATCAACCGCCTGAGCGACGCCACCGGCGTTAAGGCCCAGCTGATCAACTCGGCCAACCCCGCCAGCGGCGTGTCGTTCGAAAGCACCGGCTGGGGCAGCAAGGAGTTCGTCTCCATCCGCGCCCAGAGCGGCACCTTCGACGTCGTCGATGCCAACGGCGACCCGCGCTCCCGTGACACCGGCCGTGACGCCAAGGCCACCATCAACGGCGCCCTGACCGTCGCCGACGGGCTGCGCCTCAAGGTCGCCACCGCCACCCTCGACATGGAAGTGGCGCTCAACGAAGCCTTCGGCGAAGGCCAAAGCGCGTTCGCCATCACCGGCGGCGGCGCGCTGTTCCAGCTCGGCAGCAAGGTGACGGCCAACCAGCAGGTCAACATCGGCCTGCAGAGCGTCGCGGCCAGCAAGCTGGGCGACCAGAAAGACGGCTTCCTCAACGACCTGATCAGCGGCGGAAAAGCCGCCCTGGTCGACGGGAAGGCCGCCAACGCCAGCCGCATCATCGAAAAGGCGATCGGCCAGGTCGCCACGCTCAGGGGCCGACTGGGCGCGTTCGAAAAGAACACGCTGATGACCAACATCAACAGCCAGCAGATCGCCCTGGAGAACGTCACCGCCAGCGAGAGCAACATCCGCGACGCCGACTTCGCCAAGGAGACGGCCGAGCTGACGCGCGACCAGATCCTCACCCAGGCCGGCACCAGCGTGCTCGCCACGGCGAACAGCTCGCCCCGGCAGGTACTGAGCCTGCTGCAAGGATAAGGCTGACCGGTGAATGATGCGGTCCGGGCGGTGGCCGCGGGTGTGAACCCGCGCGAGCACCGCCCGGTCCGTGGAACCCGCCACGGATCCGCGCGGGCCATCCCGCGGCCCATTCGGTTGGTCACCGGCACCGTCGCCGCGTGTCACCTCGACGCGTCGCGGCCCTGGCCACCCCGACTCTACCGCCCCGGCCTGCCGCGCCAACTAAAATCTTTTCGGCAATTTCGGCCCGAAATTCGCCCGGTTTTCCGCTTGAATCGGCCTGGCGGCCCGTTCGAATACCCTCTCACGCTCGCCGCCCTCCGCCCTCCGCCCTCATCCCGCCGCGACCCGCACCCGGTTCGCGGCCGCGGCGTCACGCCCCGAAGCACCACATTCGTAGCGAAAATTTGCAGCCATTGGCCGGGTTGATCCGAACCCCGAACGGGTGGCAGGGCTTGGGCCCAATGCTTGTCCCCAGGCTTGCCAAAACCCGACCGGCGTCCGAAGCACCCAGGCTTGAGTACAAGCCTTGCCACCCGCCAATTGTCTACAGTCGTGGTGCGATGAACCGCATGCTACACAACGGTATTATCGCCGGTGCCCGCATCGACGTCCTTTCCGGCCCGAAAGCGGGTGTCGGTGAGGTCGATCAAGTCGTTCCCGCCGCGGGTCGAGATAAGGACGTCTTGGAGAAAATCGCAGCGATCGATCCGGAGGCGGTCAATGGCGTTGCCGGTCGCGAAGACAGCCTGTTTGCGAACCAGCGCCTGACTCATGTTCAGCCGCAGCGGACCGGAATGATCAACGATTTGCAGCTTGCTGAAGCGGTTACGAAATTGCAGTGGGTTCCCGTTTTCGTCGGTGTCGATTCGGTTCTCGATGTTGATTTTGTCCCGCCCCGGGCCAGTGAAAATCGACGTGCCACGGTTAACGACCACTCCCTGCAGCGTCACCGTGTCGTCGCCCGCTCCGGCGTCGATGGAAAGCGATTTGCATTGGCCGCCGTCTAGACTCAAATGATCGTCCCCTTCGCCCATCGAGATCGTCATGGGCGGCGGGGGATAATCGACAAAGCCATAGCCACCAGATATCTCCACGAAATCATCCCCGCTGCCCATGTTGATCGTCGGGACGATACCTAATCGAGTGATACTTGTGGCACCATTCAATTCTAACACCCCATTTACATATAGCTTCGTCCCAATAGCTTGAACTCTTGTATTTGTGTACGGCTCGCCCCAACCGTCTAATCCGACTCCTATTTCTGCCCGATTCGTTTTTTTGTCGCCGGTGATCGAAAACTCATTATTGTTGAAAACTACGTAAATTGCCCCAGCGAATAGACACCTGGATTCTAATACTTCATACATAGGTTTTTCCTTGCGTGTCGCGACAATTCCGGATTGTTAATGTGTACGCACTAACTAGGCTTTACGCCGTCCAGCTATCGACGGCGTTACGGTTGGTGGCGCTGTCACCGCCGCTGCCCCTCACGAGATAATCATAAACGCCGTCGGCGGCGTAGAACGTATCGTCCCGGCGTCGCCATAGAGGGTGTCGTTCCCGCTGCTGCCGGTGAGGATGTCATTGCCCCCTTGCCCGTAAGCCCGGTCATTTCCGCCGCCGCCGACGAGTTGATCATTACCCGTGCCGCCGTACAGGGTGTCGGCCGTGCCGTTGCTATGGATCTTATTATCGCCAGTCCCGCCGTAATCGTAAATTGGGTTGTTGACGCCGGCCTCGATCGTGAGCAGGTAGAGCCGACGTTTCATGGACCGATGTTACCTGACGGTCCCAAATCGACTAATACGCTTTCCGCTGCCGGGCCGTCGGGATGTTCAGCACTTTGCGGTACTTCGCTACCGTGCGGCGGGCGATGTCGATGCCTTGTTCGGTGAGCTTTTCGACCAGTTCGTCGTCATTCAGCGGGTTGTTTTTATCTTCGTTGTCGATGAGGATTTTGAGCTTCTCCTTCACCGCGTCCCAGCTCATGTCTTCGCCGCTGGCGCTTTGGGTGCCGCCTGAGAAGAAGCGGCGGAGGGGGAAGACGCCGCGGGGGGTTTGCACCCACTTTTCGCTCACCGCGCGGCTGACGGTGGCGACGTGAATGCCCAATTGGTCGGCGACGCTGATCATCGGCAGCGGCTTGAGGTGTTCGGGGCCGTGCTCGAAGAACTCGCGCTGGGTGTCGACGACGATGCGGATGACGCGCTCGATTGTGCCACGGCGCTGTTCGATGCTTTCGATCAGCCACTTGGCGTTGCGCACGTTGTTGGCGAGGAACTCGCGGGTTTTCTTGTCGCCGCTGGCCTTGAGCATCTTCAGGTAGCGGCCCTTGATGTAGAGGCTGGGGGCAACGTCGCGGGCCATCTTCACTTCGTACTTGCCGGTGTCTTCGTCGAGATAAATCGTGGCGTCCGGCGTGATCGGCGGGGCTTCGTCCGCGCCGAACGCCCGGCCCGGGTGCGGCTGCAAACGGCTGAGGCGTTTGACGGCGGCTTTGATCGTGTCGATGTCTTCGCCGAGGCGACGGCTGATCAGCGGGTAACGGTTCTGGGCTAAGTCCGTCAGGTGATCGCGGACGAGGGCCCGTTCCAGATCGAAGTCATGGCCTTCGGCCAGCTCTTCGTCCTCTTCGAGCGCGTCCAATTGCAGCAGCATGCACTCGGCCAGATCGCGGGCACCCACGCCCGGCGGGTCGAGGCGCTGGATGTAAGGCAGGGCGGCCTGCAGTTGCTCCAGCCGCACCGGCTCCGGGCTTTCCATCAGAATGCGGTCGAACGGCGTGCGCAGGTAGCCGTCGGCGTCGACGTAATCGATCAACTGCGCGCCGACTTTTTTGATCTCCGCTGACGCCTCGACGAAGGCCCAGTGCTCCAGCAGGTGGTCGGTCAGCGTGCCGACGCGGGCGGCCGTGTTGGCCATCGCGTCCATCTTGCCGTCACGGTCCTGGCCTTCCCAGTGGCTCTGGCGGTGGCCGCTGGTCGGGACGAACTCCTCGTTGTTATCCAGGTAGTTGCTGAGCCGGTCCAGCCGTTCGAAATCGGCGGCGGAGTTTCCGTCATTCAGGACCAGACTGCGTTCGTCTTCGGTCCGGTTCAGTGGGGCGGGCGCGTCGCCGGTCGGGGCTTCCCGCATGGCGTCCGGGTCGCGGGTGCGGACGTCCAGTACCGGGTTGACCTGCATCTCCTGGTCAATGCGTTCTTCCAGCGCCCCCAGCGGCAGCTGAAGGATTTCCATGCTCTGGATCATCCGCGGCGTCAGAACCTGCCGCTGGTCCATCCGCATGGAAAATGATTGCGATAAACTCATGCTGTTGGAAGACTTGCGATCGAGTGAATCGGTAAACGGCGTTTGTCAGCAAAAACGATACCACGGCGTCCGGACAACGGCAACGATGAACCCGGGCGGCGCGTAGGGAATATTGCCGCAGCACGCTCCGGAAGACCTGATGGGGGCGGTTTGGGTGGGGTGGGCGCGGAGAGAAATTGGCGTGACGAAAGCCCCGTCGCGTCAAAGTAACGGGCCGTTTCGCATAGCGTCGTCTGGTCCCCTCTCCCGGTATGGCCGGGAGAGGGTCAGGGTGAGGGCCGATGACGGAAGGCATTATCGATCGAACGCCAGCCGACGTTCGAAAACGCCCGGTCGAAGCCCTCACCCCAGCCCTCTCCCGGCCATACCGGGAGAGGGGACCAGACGACGCTACGCATACGCCAGAGGACGGAACACGCTAAACAATCCGGACGGCGAAGTACTGTCCGCTCTTCACCTGGCCGGCCGTCAGTTTGGCCGTTAGGGGGGCGTTGTTCGTCGGCGAGGTCTGCTTCCACCGGCTCGGGACGACTTCGCGGATGTAGACCGTGCCGGCCGCCAGGTTTTTGAACTCGAACGCGCCATTCGTTGCGGTCAGGCGGGTCGGCTCGTTCGAATCGAGCCGGCCGTCGTTGTCGAGGTCGACCCAGACGGTCCGGTCCTGCAGGCCGATTTCGCCGTGGTCCCACGTGCCGTTGGCGTTCTTGTCGCGGATGACGTAGCCGCGGAACGTCGCGGTGCCCGCGGGCGGTGCCGGGGGTTTGGGTGTGGGCGTTGGGGTCGGCGTCGGGCTGTTGATCGGCGTGGTGTAGCCGCTGTAGGCGGACGTAGTCATGGCTTGGTAGACGGCCTGCTGCAGCAGCGCCTGCACCGCCGGCTCGGCCACGCGGCTGCCGTTGAACAGGTACTGGCTGGGCGGGGCGACGCCGCGCGGGTCGCGGCCGGTGATCGAGGCGTAGAACGTCAGCGCCGTCACGTAGCCGGCGACGTCGTCGCTCGGGTGCGACTGGTCACGGTACAAATCGAGGACCGACTTGATCTTCGTCCCTTCGAACCGGCCGGCCTTGATCATCTGGTCGATGTGGTAGTACGCCTCGCCGACCGGGATGAGGCGCGCCGGCGGCAGGCCGGCGGTCGCGGCGTCGGCCTTCTGGGCGTCGCGCAGCATCGGCATGAACTGCGTCATGCGCGACCGCGTGAAGTACGGCAGATTGCTCGGCGCGGTGTCGTTGTACGTTTTGAGCCACTCGGTTGAGTAATCGAACGGCTTGCCGGTCGGCTCGTTCGTCGTCGTCAGGTCGGTTCGGCGGGCGGCGCGGGCGTAGACGTAGACTTGGCCTTTCGGATTGTTCTTGGCCATCACACGCAGGAAGGACATGGAGTTGGGCAGTTCGCCCTCGTCGTGTTCCTGGGGTGTGCCCGTGTTGTAGACGTCGCGGCGCAGACGGCGGTCGTGCGGCTGGATCGTCAACACGTCCCAGGTGCCGGTGGTGAAGGCATTTTTGTAGTTGCCCCACGGGTTCCCGTTGCCCGGCCGGGCCGGGTCGACGCCGCCGGTGACGTAGTCGGGCCGCAAGCTGAGGTTGGCGTACTGCGAGTAGCCCGACCCGGTCTGCCGGCCGATGCTGACGCTGGCGCCGCCGCGGGCCAGAAGTGTGGCCAGGCCGCCGTAGTTGACGCCGTCGGTCATGCTGTTGCCGGTCAGGAACACGCGCCGCTGCGCGACGGCCGCGGGCTGAACGGCGGTGGCGACGCGCGGCTGCGGGGCGACCGTGGCGGTGCCGACGGTGCCGGCCATCAGGCGGCGGTTTTCGAGGGATTCGATCAAAACGGCACGGGGCGGGCGAGCGGTCATAGGTACGACTTCTGCAAGAGACGACGGACACGCACAGGGCGTCATGCGCGAAAAATACGGCGACGTCCGGGCACGTCGTAACGCGTTCGAACACCTAATTTGCTGCGGTGGTGGCCACTTAAGTGGCCACCCCGAACGTCGTGCCGCGGGAATCGCTCTAAAGACGTCGCCGTGGGGCGGACGCTTCGGGAAATCTGGGAAAAGGAACGGAAAGTATGCCAAAAATGCGGCGGGCGACGGTGATGCTCACCGTCGCCCGCCGTACTTCAGTTTACCGAGGCGGGTTACGCGCTCTTTTTCTGCGGGGCCTGGCCGAACAGTTGCTTGCGGCCGTTGACCACGTCTTCGTCGATGATGTACTTGCCGCCGGGGTTGTCCGGCAGGTGGTACATGACGTCGAGCATGATCTCTTCGCACACCGCACGCAGGGCACGGGCACCCGTGTCGCGTTTCAACGCCCGGCGGCTGATCTCGCGGAGCGCGCCTTGCGTGAACTCCACTTCGCTGCCTTCGAGGCGGAAAAAGCGGCTGTACTGCTTCGTGATGGCGTTTTTCGGCTCGGTCAGAATGTTCACCAAGACGTCCACGTCGAGCGGTTCGAGCGTGCTGATCAGCGGCAGGCGGCCGATGAACTCGGGGATCATGCCGAACTCGACCAGATCTTCCGGCTGCACCTGACGCAGGATGTCGCTGCGGCTGTCTTCGGTGATCTTGGCTTGGCCTTCCGCGCCGAAGCCGATCATCTTCTTGCCGAGGCGTTTCTTGATGATGTCTTCCAGGCCGACGAACGTGCCGCCGCAGATGAACAGGATCTGGCTGGTGTCCATCTGGATGTACTGCTGCTCGGGGTGCTTGCGGCCGCCCTGCGGGGGGATGTTGGCCGTGGTGCCTTCGAGCATTTTCAGCAGGGCCTGCTGGACGCCTTCGCCGCTGACGTCGCGGGTGATGCTGACGTTGCCGCTGGTCTTGGCGATTTTGTCGATTTCGTCGATGTAGACGATGCCGCGTTGGGCCGCTTCGAGGTCGTAATCGGCGGCCTGCAGAAGCCGGAGCAGGACGTTTTCCACGTCCTCGCCGACGTAGCCGGCTTCGGTGAGGGTGGTGGCGTCGCCGATGGCGAACGGCACGTTCAGCACGCGCGCCAGCGTCTTGGCCATCAGCGTCTTGCCGCTGCCGGTCGGGCCGATCAGCAGGACGTTGGACTTGTCGAGTTCGACTTCGTCGCTGGGCGTGTCGCCGGCGGTCTGCTGCACGCTCAGGCGCTTGTAGTGGTTGTGCACGGCGACGCTGAGGGCGCGTTTCGGGAACGTCTGGCCGACGACGTGAGTGTCGAGGTGTTCCTTGATTTCGCGGGGCGACGGGATCGTCGTGAACAGCGGCTGGCTGGTCGACATCTTCCGCTTTTCCTGGCGGATAATGTTGTGGGCCAGGTCGACGCAGTTGGAGCAGATGTAGACGTCGGACGGCCCTTCGACCATCGGGCCGACGTCGCGGCTGGATTTGCCGCAAAAGCTGCAGGTGGTGATGCGCCGGCCGCGGAAGCCGCCGGGCGGAGTGCCCGTGCCGCCGCCCGTCCCGCTGCCACTGCCGCCACCACCGCCGGTGGGGGGAGTGCCGCCGTTGCCACCGCCGCGATTCATTCCGTTGGCCATGATCGAACGCCTTTAGTTCCGTAAACCCCGACGCGACAAGGGGCGCCGGTCCTGGCTTCCCTGCCGCCTCATCGATCTATACGCATGATCGACCCGATTCGCCGTAGGCGTTAGCGCCAAGCGAATCGGCCGAGCGGATCATAACCGACTGTCGTCCGCTTTCGACCCGCTGCGGTGGCCCGATAAAGGTGCCTGGCCGCCCGCCGCCGGGACGATTGTACAAACCGTTTCCGCCGCCCGCCTTTGGGAAATGTGCTATTTTCTATGGGATCGGCCAGTTAAGGGACGGCGCTTGCGGAAAACCGCGGCGGCGTTTTATGTTGTAGGCCGTCTCCCTCCCTTGGAAAGCCGTATGCACGACTCGACGTTCCTGGCCGAACAGCTTGCCCTGGTCGCGGGTTATCGGCTCGACGACGCCCCCGGCGCGCACCGGCCGGCCCTGACGCCCGCCGCGTCGGCCGCCCTGAACTTGGCCCGGCAGCACGTCGGCGCGGGCGATTACGCCGCCGCCGCCGAGATGGCCGCGCGGGCGGTAGGCCTTGCGCCGACGTCGCCGGACGCCCGGGCGTTGCTCGGGGCCCTGTATCTCGAACTCGGTGATGCCACCGCCGCGGCCCCGCAGTTGGCCGCCACCGTCGCCCTGGCCCCGAACTGGGCCGAAGCCAGCCGGTTGTGCGGCGAGGCGGCGTTTCGTGCGAACGATATGCCCGCCGCCCGCACGCACCTGCAAAAAGCCTTGTCGCTACGCCCGAACTGGCCGGCCGCCGCTGAGCGACTGGGCGAAGTGATGCTCAAGGCCGGCGATTACGCCGCGGGCTGGCCATTGCTGGACGCGCGGTTCGCCCTGGCCGGACGGCCCGCGCCCGCCCCGCGCTGGGACGGCGTCGCGCCGCTGTGGGGCAAATCGGTGCTGATCCTGCCGGAACGCGAGATCGGCGACCTCGTGCAGTTCATCCGCTACGCCGACCTGCTCAATCGCCGCGGGGCGGTCGTCTACGTCGTCTGCCCCGGCGATCTGGTGTCGATTCTGGAAGCGGTGCCCGGGGTCGATCGTGCATTCCCCATCGGCATGGCCGAGCCGAACGCGGATTATCGGTTGCCGCTGCTGAGCCTGCCGCTGGCGTTCGGGACGACGCTGGGCACGGTGCCCGCCGGCGTGCCGTACATGAAGGCCGACGAAGGCCTGCTGGCGTCATGGACGGAACATTTCGTCGCCCTCGCGCCCAAAGCGCGGCTACGGGTCGGCCTGATCTGGGGCGACGCGGGCGACCCGTCGCCGGTGCCGGTGCGGTCGGTGCCGCTGGCCGGCCTTGAACCGCTGTGGGCCGTGCCGGACGTCGCGTGGTTCGCGCTGCAGCAGGGGCCGCCGCAGCAGGAACTGTCGTTCTGCAAAACGCCATTGAAAGACGTCTCCGCCGATCTGGCCGGCCCGGCGGCCATCGTCGCGGCGGTGGCGGCCCTGGATCTGCTGATCGCCGTCGACACGCCCGCTACTCACGTTGCCGGCGCACTCGGCAAGCCCGCCTGGGCGATGCTGGCCGCCGCCTGCGACTGGCGCTGGCTGGCCGTCGGCGAAACGACGCCGTGGTACCCGACCGTCCGCTGCTTCCGCCAGGACACCCCCGGCGGCTGGGAACCGGTCGGTCGGCGCGTGGCGGCGGCACTGGCGGACGTGATGAACGGGGCGTGACGTGTACGAAAAGGGCAGCAACCTACCGCTCACGCGGCGGGCATGCCCGCCGGCTGCCTAGAGCGACGCGGTTTTGGCCGTAGCGTTTGGGTGGCAAGGCATGTACTCAAGCCTTGGCGTGTCGCCAGAAGACAAGGCTTGAGTACAAGCCTTGCCACCCAAGCCATCACTACCTTCAAGGCCGCGGCGCTCTAGGACGCGATGAGCAGGCATCTCAATTTACTTCGTCGTCGCTTGCCGCACCGCCGAGGTGAACTCCGACGGCACTTCCGTTTGTCCCAGCAACGTGCTCTGCGTCTGGTTGCCTTGGCCGGCCAAGCCGGTGTGGCGTACCCAGCCGCGGGCGCAAGCGGGGCAGTGGATCAACTCGGTCTTCACGCGGCGCGGCAGCTTGCCGGTCGCCTTCGTCGGGCCGAACACCGCGGTGGCCGCGAGGCCGAAGGCTTGGCCGTCGCCGGCGGCTGCCAGCGCGGTCAGGTTATCGATGCGCGCCTGCGCCCCGTCGGCGACGGCGGTGTCTTCGGCGTCGTAGGCGGCCTGACCTTCGACGTCCTTTTTCTTGATCTTCCGTAACGGCACACTCGCCGGCACCAGGCCGAGCGTTTTGCGCTTCATGTACCGTTCGCACCCTTCGCAGTACGGCAGCCCCGAGCAGATCAGCGGGGCGATCAGCCCGCCGCCGACGAAGCCGAGGGCGGCCAGACCGACGAAGAAGTATCCCCAGTGGCCGAGCGGCTCGCCCATGCCGTTGCCGTGCTTGGCCTTCCAGGCGAAGTTTTCGGTCTTGTAGTGGAAGTATTCGAAGAACGAGGCGGCTTCGAATCGGTCGCCGGCCTGTTCGGCTTCGACCGTCGCGCGGTGCACGACGTCGAGATACGCCAGGTATTCCGCCACGCCGTACGCGACGAGCTGCAGCAGCACGACCGTGACCAGGAGGCCGCGACGGATTTTGACGCCCTTGAGCCACGACATAATGCCGTACCCGCTACCCGCCAGCAGGCCGACCAATATCGCGCCGACGGGGATCACGTAGTTGGCGTACCAGCCCATCGGATTGACGTCGCTGTCCGAGTGCGCCAGCCAATACAGGCCGCCGAGCGTGAGCGCGGTGGTGGCCAGGCCGCCTTCGATGACGGGCAGGGCGGGACGGCCTTTCGAGGGCGGTCGGTCGGTCGTCGGTGCGGGCAAAACGTCGGCCATGCAACTCCTCGGGACGTGAATCGGACGACCACATCTTTAGGTTTCCGAGGCGGAATGCAATCGCGCCGGTTCATTCGGCCTCCGCCCAGACGCGTGGCGGTTCGCCGTCTTCGAAGAACTCGACGTGAATCGTGTTGGGATTGCAGCAGACGGGACAGTCTTCGCCGTAGGTCTGCTCGTCGCCGGCGGAGCGGTCGAGCGGCAGGACCACCGTTTCACCGCAGGTGGGGCAGGTGTAGGCGGGTTCGTCGGCGGGGCGGCGCTTACGTCGGCCGTGGGGGCGTTTCATAGCGGATCGTAGCCGCGTCGGGTAAATAGGGCGGGCCTATGACCGATCGGCCCACGATCCTTTTCGCCGGCGGCGGCACCGGCGGCCATCTGTATCCCGGCGTGAGCGTGGCGCAGGCCCTGGCCGCCCGCTGGCCGAACGCCCGGCCGCTGTTTCTGTGCACGACCCGCGCGATCGACGAAACGATCCTCACGCCGACCGGCTTCGACTACGAAAAGCAGCCGATCCTGCCGCCCGTGAAAAGCGTCGGCGGCTTGCTGTCGTTCTGGAAATCGTGGCGGGAAACCAAAGACCTGCTCAAGCGCGTCCTGAACGACCACAAGCCCGTCGCCGTGCTGGGCCTGGGCGGCTACGCGGCGGGGCCGGCGGTGAAGTTCTGTGCGGAAAAGGGGATGCCGGCGGCGATCCTGAACCCGGACGTGCTGCCGGGCAAGGCCAATCAGTTCCTGTTCAAGTACGCCAAGCGCGTCTGCTGCGGGTTCGACGCCACGCGTGAGCACGTGCCGGCCGCGCACCACGACAAACTCGTCGTCACCGGCTGTCCCGTGCGCGACGACCTGATCCGCCTGCCCCCGCGCGCCGAGGCCGCCAAGCGGCTGGGCCTGGACCCGAAGCTGTCGACGCTCACGGTCACTGGCGCCAGCCAAGGCGCACAAACGGTGAACGAAGCGGTCATCGAATCGTTGCGCACGTCGAAGCTGCAGGGCTGGCAGGTGCTGCACCTGGCCGGCCGGGATCATGCCGCGGCTGTACGCACGGCGTACCGCGACGCCGGGCTGGCCGCGGTGGTCATCGATTTCACGCCGGCGATGGCGGACGTCTGGGCCGTGACGGATTTGGCCGTCGCGCGATCGGGCGCGAGCACGTGCGCCGAACTGACGGCGTGCGGCCTGGCGTCGGTGCTGATGCCGTACCCGTTCCACAAGGACATGCACCAGCGCGCGAACGCCAAGGTGCTGGCCGACGCCGGGGCGGCGGTGCTGCTGGACGACGAGAAGGACCGCCGACGTAATTCCGAGCGCCTCCGGCCGGTGCTGCAGTCGCTGCTGTACGACGCGCCGAAGCGCCAGGCCATGGCCGCCGCGGCCAAGGCCATGGGCCGGCCCGACGCCTCGGCCGCGGTGGCGGCGTACGTCGCCGGGCTGGCCGGGCTGCCCGGCGACTGATTTTATCGGGCGTTCGGGCTCACCTTCGGCTCCCCCACGCGCCGATGATCGAGTATCTTTCACGGCCTTAGGAGTGCGTCTTATGTGTGGAATAGTTGCCTACGTCGGTCGGAAAATCTGCCAGCCGGTGCTCATTGAAGGGCTGAAGCGCCTGGAATACCGCGGCTACGACTCCGCCGGCGTGGCCGTCATTGACGAGCGCGGGCAGATCGCCGTGCGCCGCGCGGTGGGGCGGATCAGCGTGCTGGAAACGAAGCTGACCGACGTCGACCCGCTGCCGGCCGCCCACATCGGCATGGCGCACACGCGCTGGGCCACGCACGGCGCGCCCAACGAAGTCAACGCCCACCCGCACACGAACAACGCCGGGTCGATCGCGCTGGTTCACAACGGCATCATCGAAAACTATTCGGTGCTGAAAAAGTTCCTCGAATCGGTCGGCCACACGTTTAAGAGCCAGACCGACACGGAAGTCCTCGCCGTGCTGGTCGGGCACGTTTACGAAGAGTTGAAAACCAAAGGCGCGGCGCTGAAGCCGGGGCAGTCGCTCCTGGCCAAGGCCGTGCAGACGGCGCTGACGGAAGTCACCGGCACGTACGGCATCGCGGTGCTGTGCAAGGACGAGCCGGACACGCTGATCGTCGCGCGTAAGGGCAGCCCGCTGATCATCGGCGTCGGCGGGGACGAATACATCGTCGCCAGCGACGCCGCCGCCATCGTCGAACACACGGCCCAGGTCATTTACCTCAACGACAACGAAATGGCCGTGCTGAAGCCCGACAGCATGCGCACGACGACGATCGACGACGTCGAAATCACGCCCGCCATTCAGCAGCTCGAAAGCAAGCTCGAAGAGTACGAGCTTGGCGATTACGAGCATTACATGCTCAAGGAAATCTTCGAGCAGCCGCAGGCGATTTCCAACTGCCTGCGCGGTCGTTGCGACAGCCGCGAGGGGCGCATTGTGCTCGGCGGCGTGGCGGCGTTCGCGCGTGACCTTGCCAAGGCGCGGCGCTTTATCATGACCGCCCAGGGCACCGCCTGGCACGCCGGCATGGTGGCCGACTATCTGTTCGAAGATCTGGCCAAGATCGTGACCGAATGCACGTACGCCAGTGAGTTCCGCTACCGTAACCCGCTGGTGGAAGAAGGAACCGTGCTGCTGGCGATTAGCCAAAGCGGCGAGACGGCCGACACGCTGGCGGCGCTGCGCGAGGCGAAGGACAAAGGCGCACTGGCGCTGGGCATCGTCAACGTCGTCGGCAGCACCATCGCCCGCGAGACCGACGCCGGCGTTTACCTGCACGCCGGCCCCGAAATCGGCGTGGCCAGCACGAAGGCGTTCACCTGCCAACTGGCCACGCTGACGATGCTCGCCATCTACATCGGCCGTCGCCGGTTCCTCGGCCAGCCGCAGTGCGAAGAGCTCATCAACGGCCTGTGTGCCATTCCCGACCAGATGCGGCAGGTGCTGAAACAGAACGACGTGGTGCGCGACATCACGGCCAAGTTCGTCGACCGCGACAACTGGCTGTTCCTCGGCCGTGGGTATCACTACCCGATCGCGCTGGAAGGGGCGCTCAAGCTGAAGGAAATCAGCTACATCCACGCCGAGGGCATGCCCGCGGCCGAGATGAAGCACGGGCCGATCGCGCTGATCAACGACGGCATGCCCGTCGTCTTCATCGCCACCAGGGGCTACCAGTACGACAAGGTGATCAGCAACATCGAAGAGGTTCGCGCCCGCGGCGGCGTGGTCATCGCGGTGGCCACGGAAGGGGATGAAAACATCCGCCGCTACAGCGACCACATCATTTATGTGCCCGACGCGCTCGAGCCGTTGCAGCCGCTGCTGACCGTGTTGCCGCTGCAGTTGATGGCATACCACGCGGCGGTGCTGCGTGGCTGCAACGTCGATAAGCCGCGCAATCTGGCCAAGAGTGTAACGGTCGAATAAGCGGCGACGTCCTCAATAGGGCGTGCCGCCGGCGCGTCCGTTGTCCCGCCCGGGAGGAGTCGCAATGCGAGCCGTCGTCGAATCAATGGAACCGCGTCGCCACTTCGCAAGCGGCACCATCCTGTTCGTCCGCGGCGCGGACCGCTCCGGCGGCTTCCTTGAAGCCACGAACGACACGCAACGCACGGAACAGCTCGCGGACATTAACAACCGTTCCACCGCGGGCGGGAATCATGGCTGGGCGTCGCTGGCCTCGCTCCTGCGCGGCGAGGGGTACACCATTCGGCAAATCGCCGAGCCGCTGGAACGCAACGCACCCTCTACGGGACAAACCACGGGCCGGGCGATCGCGTTCGAAGACCTTGACCTGACGCAATACGCCGCCGTCGTCATGGCCTCGAACAACGCTGCGTACGGCCGCACGCAGGTGGACGCGCTCGACCGGTACGTACGCGACGGCGGCGGCGTGCTGTTTGTTTCTGACGGGAACTTCGGCAGCAGCTGGGCCGACGCGCCGGCGTCGGACAACGTCTTCCTCGCCCGCTACGGCATGGCCTTCAACCAGGACAGTGGCCAGTACGCCCTGCGCCGTTCCGCCGGCGATTTTGTCGACGCCAAGAACCCGGTCCTGATCGGCGTGAACGCCTTCGACGGCGAAGGCGTCAGCCCCGTCCGGTTGGCCGCGACCCCGCCGGGCGGCGTGGTCGTCCGGCGCGTCGTCGGCGCACGCGGCACCACCTTCGACAACAACCCGGCCAGCACGGCTAACAATTCACGCGGCCGGTCCCGCACCGTCGATTCGCGCGACGCGTCGCTGGTTTTGGCCAGCGCCGGCACCGGCCGTGTGGCGGCGTACTTCGACCGGAACACGTTTTTCAATTCGAACGGCGCGGGCACCGACATCACGAAGAATGACAACCGCCAGTTCGCCAGGAACCTGTTCAACTGGGTCGCCGACCGCACGCCGCCGGCCGTCACGGCGTCGGATTTTCGGCAAGGTTCGCAGAGCCTGCTGACGTTCCGCCTCGACGACAACCTGCTCGGCACGCTCACGCGCGACGACATCCGCTTACGCCACCGCCGCACCGGTGCGGCCATCGCGGGGCGCGACTGGTCGCTGTCCCTGGTCGAAGGCAATGGCTTCACGGACGTCACGATCCGCATCAGCCGCGACGCCCAGCCGGGGCCTTATCAGTTGCAGATCCCGCGGCGGGCGCTGGCGGACGATTCGGGCAACGTGCGCGGCGGGGCGATCCGCTACGCCTTCACCATCGTCCGCCCGGCCGCGACGACCGCGATGGCCGCGCGGGTCGTGACGCCGTCACCCTTCACGCAGTTTGAAAACGGCTTCGGTTGGACCGGCCTGTGGGACGAGTAACATGCGGCGATGACCGACCCGGCCCGCGTGCGCGTGTTGTCCGACCGGCCCGTGCGCGGCGGGCGGTACGTGCTGTACTTCATGCAGCAGGCGATGCGCACGCGGTTCAATCACGCGCTCGAATACGCGATCGAACTGGCGAATGAAGTCGGCGTGCCGCCGGTGGTCTGCTTCGGGCTGATGGACGACTACCCGGAAGCGAACGAACGGCATTACGCCTTCATGCTGCAGGGCCTGCGCGACGTCGAGGCGAATCTGAAGCGGCGCGACATCCGCTTCGTCGTCCGCCACGGCTCGCCGGAACAGTCGGCCCTGCATTACTCGAAAGAGGCCGCCTGCGTGGTCTGCGACCGCGGGTACCTGCGCCACCAGAAGCGTTGGCGCGATGCCGTGGCCGACGGGGCCGAATGCCGGGTGGTGGAGGTGGAAAGCGACGTGGTCGTGCCGGTCGACGAGGCCAGCGACAAACACGAGTTCGCCGCCCGTACGATCCGCCCGAAGATTCACCGAAAGTGGGACCAGTTCCTGCAGCCGGTGTCGCCGGTGAAGGTGCGTTTCCCGTCGCTGGCGCTCGACGTCACGGGCAACATCGACGTGACGGAACCGGCGGCCGCGCTGAAGAAGCTGAAGCTCGACCGCAGCGTCGCGCCGACCGTGTTCTTCACCGGCGGTGAAGACCGGGCGGCGGCAATGATCGCCGATTTCGCCAAGCACAAGCTGGACGGCTACGCCGAAGGCCGCAATGAACCGTCGGGCGATCGCCACTCCTATATGTCGATGTATCTGCACTTCGGGCAGGTGTCGCCGTTGGAACTGGCGCTGCGCGTGCGCGACCAGACGCAGACGCCCGGTTCGGACCGCGATTCGTATTTAGAAGAGCTGATCGTACGGCGTGAGCTGTCGATGAACTTCTGCCATTTCGTGCCGCAATACGACAGTTACGAGTGCCTGCCGATCTGGGCGAAGAAAACCCTGGCCGAGCACACGGCGGACGAGCGGCCGGTGATGTACACGCGGCAGCAAATGGAATCGGCCGACACCGCCGACGCGTACTGGAACGCGGCCCAGACGCAGATGACGATCACAGGGTTCATGCACAACTACATGCGCATGTACTGGGGCAAAAAGGTTCTGGAATGGACGCCGTCTCCGCAGGCGGCGTTTGAATTGCTGTCTTATCTGAACAACAAATATTTTCTCTGCGGCCGCGACGCCAATGCGTATACGAACGTGGCATGGGTGTTCGGTTTGCACGACCGGCCGTGGGGGCCGGCGCGGAAAATCTTCGGCACGGTGCGGTATATGAACGCAGCCGGCCTGAAACGAAAATACAAAATTGACCGCTACGTGGACCAGATGGACGCTTTGGCGAAGCAGCACACCGGGCGGCCGCTGCGGCGTTGATGAGTCCGAAATCGAACTTATGAGGCGGATTTCATGCGCCCGCTTCGCGTTTAGCCTTTAAATTGGTGATCGATGTACAAACGACCTCTGCTCGAAAACCTGGAAACCCGCCGGCTGATGGCCGTCGACGTGACGTTCGACTTCAAGCCCGTTAGCGCCGCCACGCAGCCGGGCATGGTCGCCGATGTCGGCTCCGTCTACGCCACGCGCAACGGCTACACCTACGGCTGGGACCAGGCCAACTTCGACGCCGCCCGCGACCGCAACGCGCCGGCGTCGCCGAACCAGGCGTACGACACCTTCAACACGATGCGCGACGTTAATAACGCGAATCGCACGTGGCAGATGAGCGTGCCGAACGGCCAGTACACCGTGCGCGTCGTCGCCGGCGACGCATCGTACGACATGTCGCCCGCGATCAAGGCAGAGGGCATCACGGTCGTCAGCGGCGCGACCACGTCGTCGCGGCGCTGGCTGGACGGGACGAAAGTCGTCAACGTCACTGACGGAAAACTGACGCTGACGAACGGGTCGTCCAGTTCCAAAAGCGCCGTCTGCTTCGTCCGGATCACCAGCGGCACCGTCAGCCCCACGCCGACTCCTACGCCCACGCCAACCCCGACACCGACGCCTACCCCGACGCCGTCCGGCAATTGGCCGGGCACGTCGGCTTGGAAAACCGCGGCCAGCAGCCCGATCACCCGCTTCGAAGCCTACGGCTTTTCCCACAACAACAAGCTGTACGTCATGGGCGGCTGGGCCGACAGCCGCTTCAACGGCACCAAGCGCGTCGACGTTTACAACCCGGCCACCAACAGCTGGACGCGTTTGCGCGACATGCCCGCCCCCGAAACGCACAGCGGCATGGCGGTCGATTCGGCCAAAGGCGTCGTCTATTTCGTCGCCGGCCACCGCGGCTCGCTGGCCAAGTCGCAACCCACCAGCGAGGTCTGGAAATACACCATCGCCAGCGACAGCTGGACGAAGCTGTCGGCGCGGCTGCCGTACGCGATGGGGGCGAACACCGCACAGGTCGTCGGCAACAAGCTGTATTCCTTCGGCGGCAACTACGCCGACCGCTACACCAACACCGGCGACACGTTCGTGCTCGACCTGGCAAACATCAGCGGCGGCTTCAAGAAATTGGCCAGCTTACCCTCGGCGCGCGACCATTTGGGCAGCGTCACCATCGGCGGGAAAATCTATGCCGTCGGCGGCGAGTTCGGGCACGACAAGGAACACGACCAGCAGAACCTGCTGCACCGCTACGACCCGCAGTCCAACACCTGGGTCCGGCTCGCCAATCTCCCGCGGTCGCTCAGCCACAACGAAAGCAACACGTTCGTCCTGAACGGCAAGATCATCGTCGCCGGCGGGCAGGTCGACCCGCAGAAATCCACCAGCGGCGTCTACCAATACGACCCGGCCACCAACAAGTGGACCACGCTCGCCAGCCTGCCCGCCCCGCGGCAGGGCGTGGTCGTGCAGAAGGTCGGCGATTACCTGGTGATCACCACTGGCGGCATCAACACCGACCAGCCGCAGAAAACGACATGGGTGGCGAAAATTGCGTAGCTAGAAGCCGAGAAGGATTCGCCGAAGTTCCCTCTCCCGGTATGGCCGGGAGGTGCCGCAGGCACGCGGGTAGGGTGAGGGCTTCGACCGGGGCGCTCCGAACGTCGACCGGCGTTCGTTTCATCAGAGTCTTTCGTCGTCGGCCCTCACCCTGACCCTCTCCCGGCCATACCGGGAGAGGGAACAAGAGGCGCCTTCGGCAGTCATACTGTCACGACGCTCACGCTTCCACGGTGGCCGCGCTGCGCGCCGCCGCTTCCAGCGCCACGCGGTCGAGCGCGTCGAAGTGAATCCCGCGGCGCTGCTGCATCCGTCCGGCCACCTCGGCGGCCTTGCCGACGCTCATCGGTTCGTCGGCGTCGTCGGTGACGAAGCGGAAGCTGGCCGTGAACTTCGGGGCCCGGCGGCTCAGGGCGACCATCGATCCGACGCCCACGTACGCCCCGCTGGGCAGCAGCGTGTTCGTGGCGAGCTTTGCGTGGTCGCCCAGCCCCGCGCCAAGGAACATGCGGCCACTGTCGAGCTGGCGGCTGCCGATCGTCAGGCGCACTTCACCGTAGGTGCTTTTGAGGTTGCTGGTGGTCGTGCCCGCGCCGCAGTTGACCCATTCGCCGACGTAGCTGTCGCCCATGAAGCCTTCGTGGCTCTTGTTCGAATAGCCGATGAACACGCAGTTCGACACTTCGCCCCCGATGCGGCAGTTCGGGCCCAAACTGGTGCCCGAGCGGATGTAAGCGTTCGGCGTGACGCGCGTCTGCCGGCCGATGTAGACGGGCCCTTCGATCACCGCGTTCGCGCCGATTACGCAGCCGCTGTCCAGCAGGATCGGCCCGTGGCTGGCATCGAGCACCGCGCCGGGCATGACCGTCACGCCCGCGCGGGCGTGGATATTTTCCGGCTGCACCTGGTGCCCGCCGGCCGGCGGGGCTTCGTCCCAGTAGATCGAATCGCTCAGCAGCGACTCCTCGTTCCACGCCATCAGGTCGCCCCAGTGCCGGCCGAAGCGGGCCTGCGGCATCGAACGCGGCAGGTCGTGCAGGCTGGTCCACGCCTCGGTGCGGTTCAGCACGTCCTCGTGCGACAGGCCCGGGCGGCGGGCGTAGGCGAGCTTGATCAGCCCGTCGTCCTCGACCACCACGCATTCCGACGGCGGCCGTTCCAGCGTCGCGAAATGCAGCGTGCGGCCCGCGAAGATCAGGGCCGGTTCGTCGTCCAGCGGCGTGTTCACTGTCGCCGGCACGCCGAGCGCCGCCGCCACCTTCGTCCGCGTGTAGTCGGCCAGTTCGTCCCGCACCCACAGCGTCACCCGCGTGGGGCGCGTGGCGCGCAGCTGCTTTTCCAGCAGCGTGGCCGTGCCACTGAACAACTGGAACACGGGGCGGGTGAGCGTCAACGGCGCAAAGTCGGCCCAGTGCGAGCCTTCGAAGATGACGACGTGCATGACGCGGAGTGTACCAACGTCAGGCCCACGTCCGCGAGGGCGACGTCGTTTGCAGTCGGCAGACGTACGCTGCACGGGTCAGTTGGTGTGTCCCTGACGTCGACCTGAGGCACGGCCCGCTTCAGCGGGCCTGTTTGCGTCAACGACAAGGAATGACAAGCTCGCTTCAGCGGGCCGTGCCTAAACGGATTGAGACGCGAATTGTTTTAGTGAGTCGTCGTCAGTCCGAGCACGTCGGACTTCACCGGCCGCAGCGACGATACCGTCCCGGCCACCGAGACGGCCGCGCCGTCGTGGTCGAGGGGAACGCGGGCGCGGATGACGCCGGCTTCGTCGATGACGAATGCCGTGGGGGCGTCCATCACGCGGTACGCGCGGGCGGTCGAGCCGTCGATGTCTTTCAGAAGCGGCAGTTGCGGGCAGCGGGTTTCCAGAATACCGGGCGTGTTCACCGAGGCCGTCAGCAGGCCGGCGTCGTCGGCGACCTGGATGCCGAGGACTTTGACGTCGGTGTCGTTGGCGAACGTCTGGTGGACTTGCTTCAGTTCGCGATCGGCGACGGCGGTGCTGCGGCCGTCGTGCTGGGCGACGATCAACACCAGCGGCGAGCGACGGTACTCGGCCAAGCCGTGGATCTTGCCGCTGCTGTCACGAAGGCTAAAATCGGCGGCGTTAGAGCCGGGCAGGCCGGCGTTCGTCGCCTGGCCGCGCGACGCGCCGAGGATCAGCACGCTCAGGCTGATGCCGAGCAGGCCGCTGGCCAGAACCAAACCCCCATGAACCCGACTACGCGGCGACAGCATTGCATTCTCCCGACCCGCCGACCGTACGATCAGGCCGGGGGTGAAGGGAGTATAAACCACGTTTCACTGAATGCCAGAAAATTCGACAGGCGGGGCGACGGATTCGTCGCCCCGCCTGTCGATCGTAAGTTATTGGCTAGGAATATATTAACGCATTACCAAGCGTACGCTTCGGGTGCCCGGTGGCGGGTCCAGTCGGCGGTGCCGTCGGGATTATCGACCTTCGGGCCGGGGAAAATCTTGTCGATCGCCTGCAACTGGTCGGTCGTCAGCTTGATCTCGACGGCGCGAACGCTGCCGGTGAGCTGGTCCATGGTGCGCGGGCCGATGATCGGGGCGGTGATGGCGGGGTGGTGCAGCATCCACGCCAGGGCAACGTCGGCCGGCTTTTCGCCGATCCCGCGGCAGTAGTTTTCCCACTGCTCCAGCTTCGAACGCTCTTTCTCGATCCGCTTGACGTTCCCTTCCTGGGCCCGGCGGCCTTTGTCGGCCTTTTCGAGCGCGCCGCCGAGCAAGCCGCTTTCCAGCGGGCTCCACGGGATTACGCCGATGCCGAGCTTCTCGCACGCCGGCAGCACTTCCAGCTCCGGCCAGCGGCACATGAGCGAGTACTTCGTCTGCTCGCTGACCAGGCCGAAGTAGTTGCGGCTCTTGGCCACGCCCTGCGCCTCGGCGATGTGCCAGCCGGCGAAGTTGCTGCTGCCGGCGTAGAGGATTTTGCCCTGCCGCACCAATGTTTCGAACGCTTCCCAGATTTCGTCCCAGCTGGTGTCGCGGGCGACGTGGTGCATCTGGTAGAGGTCGATGTAGTCGGTTTTGAGCCGCTTGAGCGAGTTGTCGCACGCGCGGCGGATTTTGACGGCGCTCAGGCCGGCCTTCATCGTCAGGTCGCGGTCGTCGGCGTTCATGTCGCCGTAGACTTTGGTCGCCAGGATCGTGTTCTCACGCCGGCCCTGGCCCTGCGCGAACCAGCGGCCGATGATCTGCTCGGTGACGCCTTCGCCCTTTTTCCAGCCGTACACGTCGGCGGTGTCGAAGAAGTTGATGCCCAGTTCCAGGGCCTTATCCATCTGCGCGTGCGACTCTTCTTCGGTCGCCTGCGGGCCGTAGTTCATCGTGCCGAGGCAGAGGCGGGAGACTTTCAAGCCGGTACGGCCGAGGGTCGTGTATTGCATGGTGCGGGGCTCCGAGGGTTATTGGGGGCTTCTTGAGAAAGCCCGACTGTAGTGAGGGCGTGCGCGGAAAGACAACCGGCCGCCCGGCGCGTGTTTCGGGTCTGCCTGTTGCGACAGGGCGGGACGGGCCGATAATGAACGGACCGCATGCCACGCCTCAGCCCTCATTCTCCGAACGCCCGGCCCGACCTGACCCGCATCCTGAAGCTGCAGGTGCCGGTGATCGTGAAGCTGGCGGAAAAGAAGTTCAGCATGAGCGAAGTGCTGCGCATGCAGGTCGGGGCGATCCTGGAGTTCAACAAGCCGGCCGACGGGCCGCTGGAACTCCTGATCAACAACAAGCCGATCGCCATCGGCGACGCCGTGAAAGTCGGCGAGAACTTCGGCATCCGCCTGAAGCATATCGGCGACGCCAAGCAGATCATCGCGTCGCTGGGGCGGTAACTAAATTGCGCTGGTAAGTCCGAAGCGACGACGACGCGGCGCGAGCCGCCGATTCCGGACGCGCCTCACGCG
>DASVSC010000310.1:0-28096 GCA_036388295.1 Tepidisphaeraceae bacterium
AGCAAGGAATGATCGTCGTTCAAGTCGCAGTCGGCGGTCAACTCTTTTAAAGTGTCGAAGTCCGCTGGCAAAGCCCTCACCCTACCCTCTCCCGGCCATACCGGGAGAGGGGAAACTCGGTCGTTTTCGGCGCTTCACGCAGCGACAACTTTTAGCGCTGCTTCCGCCGCCGCGAGCGTTTTCTCGATCGCCGCGTCGTCGTGCGCCAGGCCCGGGAACCACGCCTCGAACTGGCTCGGCGGCAGGTAAACGCCCCCGTCCAGCATCGCGTGGAAGAACGTGGCGTAGCGGGCGGTGTCGCAGGCGGTGGCCTCGGCATAGTTCGACACGCTCTGCCCGGCCTCTCGGACGAAGAACGGGCAGACCATGCCGCCGATCTGATTAACGGCCAACGGCACGCCCGTCGAACGTGACAACGCCTTCAGTCCGTCGGCTAGTTTTGCGGTCGTCGCGTTCAGGCGGTCGTAGGCGTTTGGTTCCTGCATCAGTTCCAGCGTCGCGATGCCGGCCGCCATTGCCAGCGGGTTGCCGCTGAGCGTGCCGGCCTGATAGACCGGGCCGCTGGGGCTGACCATTTCCATCACGGCCCGTCGTCCACCGTAGGCACCGACGGGCAAACCGCCGCCGATGACTTTGCCGAGGCAGACCACGTCCGGCCGCACGCCGTAGATGCCTTGCGCGCCGGTCCAGGCGACGCGGAAGCCGCTCATCACTTCGTCGAAGAGCAGCAGCGTGCCGTGCTGGTCACACAAATCGCGCAGGCCCTGCAGATAGCCGTCCGCCGGCAGCACCAGGCCCATATTCCCGGCCACCGGTTCCACGGCGAAGCAGGCGATCTGGCCGGGGTATTTCTCGAACGCCGCTCTCGCCGCGGCGAGGTCGTTGTACGGGACGGAAATCGTCCCGCTGGCGGTGCTGGCGGGCACGCCGGGGCTGCTCGGCGTGCCGAGCGTGAGTGCGCCACTGCCGGCGTTGACGAGCAGGCCGTCGGTGTGGCCGTGGTAACAGCCGATGCATTTGACGATTAGATCCCGCCCGGTCGCCGCCCGGGCCAGGCGGATGGCGCTCATCGCCGCCTCGGTGCCGCTGTTGACGAAGCGGACCATTTCCACGGCCGGCAGGGCCCCGGTGATCATCTCGGCCAAGCGGATTTCGCCCTCGTTGGGTGCGCCAAAACTCGTGCCCCGGTCGGCCGCTTTGCCAATGGCGGCGACGACGCAGTCGTGCGTGTGCCCGACGATCATCGGGCCGTAGCTGCCGACGTAGTCGACGTAGTGGTTGCCGTCGATGTCTGTGATCGTGCAGCCGTGGGCTTCCTTGATGAACAGCGGCGTGCCGCCGACGCCCTTAAAGGCCCGCACGGGCGACGATACGCCGCCGG
The DNA here is from genome assembly GCA_036388295.1 of Tepidisphaeraceae bacterium. Classification (GTDB taxonomy): domain Bacteria; phylum Planctomycetota; class Phycisphaerae; order Tepidisphaerales; family Tepidisphaeraceae; genus RYN-431. The sequence continues at coordinate 1,382 of DASVSC010000310.1, forward strand.
GCATGAGTTGGCTGGCACGGGCGAAGGCGGCGTCGGACTTGGCGGTGGGGCGAGTGGACGGCATCACGCCAATCAAATGCGGACGGGGGCCGGATGGCAAGGGGCGGTTCGCCGGGGCGGGGGTTGAGGAAACGCAAAGGTTTCAAAGACGCAAAGATCGCAAAGAAGAAAAAACAAAGGTAGGGCAGAGAGAAGCGAGGCGAGTCGCGGCGAGGGCGTTCAACGCCCTTGTGATCGTTCCGCCATATCCCGCCCTATCTCCTCTTCTTTGTGTTCTTTGCGTCTTTGAAACCTTTGCGTTTCCTCAACCGCCAAACGCCAAGCTGACATCGCCCGTCCGCAAGACTGTCGAATTGGCATCAGCGTCGTTTTTGACCCTCCCGCTTCGTCGTCAATAACCCGTTTCAGGAAAAGCATTTACGAGTCCATGCTCCGTGCGTCGCTTCTGGCATCGTCTTTGATATCAGTTAGGCACCGCCCTAGCCTGAGACGGGCGTCTAAGGAGCTGACATTATGGCGAAGATTATTGGTATCGATCTGGGCACGACCAACTCGGTCGTCGCAATCATGGAAGGCGATCAGCCGAAAGTGCTGATCAACCGCAGCGGCAGCCGCATCACGCCCAGCGTGGTCGGCTTCACCGAAAAAGGCGAAGTGCTCGTCGGCCAGACGGCCAAGCACCAGCAGGTCACAAACCCCAAGAACACAGTCTTCTCCGTCAAACGCTTCATGGGCCGTCGGCACAGCGAAGTGGCGGGCGAAGAGAAGATGGTCCCGTACGAAATCCACGGCGGGCCCGAGGAATACGTCAAGGTCGGCGTCCGCGGCAAGGAATACACGCCCGAGCAGGTCTCGGCGTTCATTCTGCAGGACCTGAAAAAGACGGCCGAAGAATACCTCGGCGAAACCGTCACCGAAGCCGTCATCACCGTGCCGGCCTACTTCAACGACGCCCAGCGCCAGGCTACCAAAAACGCCGGTGAAATCGCCGGCCTGAAAGTCCTGCGCGTCTTGCCGGAACCGACCGCCGCCGCCCTGGCGTACGGTCTGGACCGCAAGAAGAACGAAAAAATCCTGGTGTTCGATCTCGGCGGCGGCACGTTCGACGTGTCGATCCTCGACGTCGGCGACGGCATCTTCGAAGTGCTCTCCATCGGCGGCGACACGCACCTCGGCGGCGACGACTTCGACGAAGAAGTCATCAACTACCTGGCCGAAGAGTTCCGCAAGAAAGAGGGCATCGACCTACGCAAAGACGCGATGGCGCTCCAGCGCCTGAAAGAAGCGGCGGAAAAGGCCAAGATCGAACTGTCCAACGCGATGGAAACCAGCGTCAACCTGCCGTTCATCACGGCCGACGCCTCGGGCCCGAAGCATCTGCAGGAAACAATCACCCGCACGAAGTTCGAGCAGCTGATCGCCAAGCTCGTCGACAAGTGCCGTCAGCCGGTCCTGGGCGCCCTCAAGGACGCCAAGCTGGAAGCCAAGGCCATTGACGAAGTGGTGCTGGTAGGCGGTTCCACCCGCGTGCCGATGGTGCAGAAGATGGTCAAGGACCTCTTCGCCGGCAAAGAGCCGAACAAGACGGTGAACCCGGACGAAGTCGTCGCCATCGGCGCGGCTATTCAGGCCGGCATCGCCAAGGGCGACGTCAAGGACATCCTGGTCCTCGACGCCACGCCGCTGAGCCTGGGCGTGGAAACGATGGGCAACGTGATGACGGTGCTGATCGCCCGCAACACGACCATCCCGACCAGCAAGAGCGAGACGTTCAGCACGGCCGCCGACAACCAGAACGCGGTCACCATCAACGTCCTGCAAGGCGAGCGGCCGATGTCGAAAGACAACCGTTTGCTCGGCACGTTCAACCTCGAAGGCATCGCGCCCGCCCCGCGTGGCGTGCCGCAGATCGAAGTGACGTTCAATATCGACGTCAACGGCATCCTCAACGTCACCGCCAAGGACAAGGGCACGAACAAGGAAGCCAAGGTCACGATCTCCAACTCCGGCGGCCTGTCGAAGGAAGAGGTCGAGAAGATGAGGCGCGAGGCCGAGAGCCACGCCGACGAGGACAAGAAGCGCCGCGAAGCGATCGACGCCAAGAACAAGGGCGAAAGCGTCGCTTACCAGGCCGAGCGTGATTTGAAGGAACACGGCGACAAGGTCACGCCGGAAGTCCGCACGGAGATCGAACGGTCGATCAACGAGCTGCGCGAAGCCCTCAAGGGCGACGACGGCGACGTGATCACGAAGAAGACCGAAGCCCTGCTGACTGTCAGCCAGAAGCTGGGCGAGGCGATCTACAAGAGCCAGGCCGAAGCCGCCGGCGCGGGTGGTGCCGGTTCGCCCGCCCCCGAAGCCCAGGCCGACCGCGGCACCGCCGGCGCGGCGGGGCCGAAGAAGGACGACGACGTGATCGACGCTGAGTACGAAGTCAAAGAGTAATTCATCGTCCTACTGAGGGACGCAGTTACTTCGAGTTTGAAGGCGCGAGAGACAGTTTTGTCTCTCGCGCCTTTTTCTTTGGACACATCCGTCCATTTCTTGGTCGATCGGAGTGACCGGTGAAGTCGCCACGCGTCGCCCGTAAGCGGTTGCGGGCGACATCGGCGATGCAGTACCGTCGTGATTCAATGGGCACCCGGCGACTCAACAATGTGACTTGGCTGATCAATGGGGATGAAGGCGGCGGAGTGCGAAGCACAATTCTGACCACCTCGGCCGGCCTGGCCAAGGCCGGGGTCAGCGCGACAATCGTCTCATTAAACGACGGTCCGATGTGCCCAATCTGCCGGCAGGCCGGGCTGGCGTTGACGGTGTTGAACGTGGGTGACGCACCGACTTTTCTCGGTTCGATCGCATCCAAGCCGATGCAACTTTGGCGCATCGCACGGTTTATCGCGAAAGCGGCCCCGACCATTCGAAGCACCACCGCCGTCCAGCAGGCCGACGCGGTTCATATCGTCATGCCCAATTTTCTTTCGCTGGCGACGCGTAGCGTCGACCGAAGCTGGCAACGCGTCGTTTGGGAGATGCCGAACGTGATCGGTAGTCGATACCCGTTTCAGCTCAATCGTCGCCTGTACCAGCGGTCCGTCCGGCGTAACTCCGTTATCGTGCTCGCCAACAGCGCGTACACCGCAGCGACGCTCGAAATGCCGGGCCACGCGCCCATCGCTACCGTCTGGCAGCCTCCGACCGATGCGTCCAGGTTCAACCCCGACGTCGTGCAGCCGCACCCGCGGGCGTCACTCGGGTTTAGGGCCGATGACATCGTGTTCGCATTAGCCGCACGGCTGGTCGAAGAGAAAGGTTTTTTGACTGCCGTCGAAGCGCTGCGACATGTCAGCGGGCAACTCCCGACACTCAAATTGCTGCTGATCGGCGGGCCGATCGATTCTGAGTTCGCCCAGCGGCTTCGCGGGCGTGTCGCCGAACTGGCGCTGCAGGACCGCGTTCATTTCACCGGCGAGGTGGCCGACGTCGAGCGTTACTACCTCGCAGCGGACGTCGTCATGAACCTTCGTCACGACCCGGAGCCGCTGGGGCTGACCGTCGTGGAGGCCATGCTGATGCGTCGCCCGATGCTCGTTCACGCACTCGGCGGGCCGGCGGAGACGGTGGTGGACGGGCTGACGGGCTGGCACATCGACCGCGTCACGCCGGCAACCGTCGCCGCCGGCATCGAACGCGCGATGTCGGACCGGGGACAATGGCCCGCGATGGGCGAGGCCGGCCGCGCCCGGGCGTTGGCGAACTACAGCACCGACGTGCTGATCGGCCGGTACATCGACATCGTCTCAGAACGATTGCCGGCCGCGGCTCATGTTTAGGCGTTTGCCGGTATTATCCTGCGAGCTATGTTCGATAAGACTTTTTCCAAATGGTGGCTCACCCGCGTCGTGCCGTTCGTCGACGTCCCGCCCGAAAAGCTGGCGGCCGAGCGCGAGGCGGTGGAGCGTCAGCAGGAATACAACGACAACTACCACGCCTTCCTCACCGGCTCGGTGCTGCCGACCGTCGACGGCATGGTCAAAGTGCTCACCGCCAGCCGCGTGGTCCACCGCGTCACGTCGTGGGGCAATCAACTGGCCATTCGTGTTCACCTGGCCTGGCGGTGGGGAGAATTGGTCATCGCCCAGAGCCACGAAGACGCCGTGACGTTCGAGCACCACATCATCACCGAAGGCGAAAAGCGCGGCGACGACAGCAGCGAAGACCACACTCACCAGTACGACCTGCGCGACCCGCTCCCCCGGGCCATCGCCGAGCAGGAACTGCAGTTCTTCCTCACCCGTCTGGCCCAGGATTTGTACGAAACCGAGCCCGAACCCGAACTCCCGCCCGGCGAAAAACCGGCCGACGGCTAAGGCCTGTCGCACAGCTGAAGCCGTGACAGCCGTAAGGGTGAAATTGATCCACCACGCCCGCATTGTGGAATTAATCCCACAATGCAGCGAACGCATGAACCACGGCGGATAAGGCACAAGGGTACAGTCGAAACCCCTGCGGCGTTGGCGTAGAATCCAGGAGAAGGAAGTATCCTATGCCCACCAAAATCGCGCTCGTCGGCCACTGCGGCCCTGACAGTTACATGCTCCGTTCGGCCGTTAAATACGCCGTGAAGGATTCCGAAGTCCTGATGATCTCAGACGACAAAGGCTTGGCCGCGGCGGTCGCGAACGGCGTCGGACTGCTGTTGGTCAACCGCATGCTCGACGGCAACTTCGAAGTCGGCCAAGGCGTCGACCTGATCGGCCGGCTGCACACCACTTATCCCGATCTGCCGATGATGCTGATCAGTAATTACGCCGACAGCCAGAAGGCCGCCGAGGCCGCTGGTGCGCGAACCGGGTTTGGCAAATCGGAAATCGGCACCGCAAAAATGCGCGAGGCCCTCGCCGGGGCGTTCGTTTGATCTATCGGCCGCGAAGTCTGCTGTGGGTGCTGACGCTCGGCGTCGCCGCGCTGGCGCAGACGCCACACCCGATGCCGATGTCGCCCGAAGGTGCCGCGCCCGCGACCGCCCCGGCCACCACGCAAGCCATGGCCCGCGTCGAACCGGACGCCGAACCGGTCCTGGCCCGGCTGGCCGCGGCGTATGCGGCGGTCGGGCCCTTGCACGTGACGGGGCAGATTGTCGGCACCTTCGACGTAGCGGGGCGTCGGCAGGTGTACCAGTTGCCCGTCGACGGCCGCACCGACGGCGTCGGCCGCTTCCGGCACGACGCCGGTTACGCCGGCCTGATCGTCAGCGACACGATTCGCACGTTCATCTATGACCAGCGACGCGGCGCGTACACAAAGCTGCCGGCCGACGCCGACCGCGCGCCCGGCCGCCAGCCCGCGGCCGACGTTGATTCGGCTTTGGTTTCGGTGCTGCTGGACGAGAACCCGATTCTGCTGCTGACGCTGACCGACGACCCCGCGGCGCTGCTCCGCCGGGCGGCCACGACGATCCGCCTTGCCCCGACCACGCGCCCGGACGACTTCGGCCTGGTCCTGGAACAGCCGGCCAAGCAGATCACGCTGCGCCTTGACGCCCGCGACGCGACGATCCGCGCGTCCGACATCGATTACGCGCCCCTGATGAAGTCACGTAAGGCGACTGCCGTCAAAGCCGCGGGCGCAACGCTGACGTACACCCGCGCCGTTGCCGAGTCGTCACCGCCGGAAACATTTACCTGGCAGCCGCCGGACACCGCGACGGAGTTCGATCTGCCCGGCCCGCCGGAGCAGAAGGAGCTTGCCCGCAGCGCGACAACCCGGCCGACTTCGCCGTCGACGCGGCCAACCGACTGACGGTTCTAGCAGAAACTGCTGGATCGCACGGCGTACCACACATCCTGATACGGCATCCGGTTCCCTCTCCCGTTATCACGGGAAAGGGAGTCAGACGGGTCCGGCGGTACAACCGTGGAACCTTGTGATCTTCGTCGCTCGAAAGCAACGCGGCCTTGGTCATCGCGATATCTATTGTTGTAGGGGCGACATACATGTCGCCCGGGAGCGTCGATCAAGCCACGCGGGCGACTTGTTTGTCGCCCCTACAAAGACGCTACGCCGAATCCCGCGTCGCTCTAACCCGCCGTAAGCCGAAGCATTCGCTTTATGCGTCGACTTCGTCCATCTCCGCGATCAGCGCCGCCTGCGCGTCCGCCGTGGTGGGCGTCTGTTCCGCGACGGCTTCGCGGAAGAGTTTCTGCTGCTGTTCGAGGCGTTTCAGGCGTTTGTTGCCGTCGCCGAGGACGTCGACCGTGCCGCTGCCGAGCACGCGTTCGAGGTCTTCGATCAGGTCGATGCTGGGCTTCAAATTGTTCTCGCGGTCGAGCTGCATCGTGACCTTGCGACCGGCGTGGTCGGTCGTCTGGGCGTAGACGGGCGTGTTGCCCTTGTGTTGCTTGAACAAGGGTGTCACGCCCGCCAGCACGCCGCTGTCGTGCGTTCGTGCGTCGAGCTTCAGCACGACGTGCTTGGTCAACCGATTAATGGACTCGCTGACGGGGAAAACTTCATTGACGATCAGGCAGGCGTTCTCGCGCTTGCGGTCGACCTTGGCGCGGACGAAGACGACGGTGTCAGTCTTCAGCAGGTCCGGGTATTTGGCCGTGATCTGCGCGTACACCTCGGCGAAGCACATGCCTTCGATTTTGCCGTCCAGGTCTTCGAACTCCAGGATGGCCCACTTCTGCCCGGCGCTGCGGCCGGTCTTGGCGACCTTGGTTTTGACGCTGCTGAGCATCGCGCCCATCACGATTTCGACGCCTTCGCTGGTCGTCATGCACTCTTTGGTGCTGGCGGTGGTGTACTTCTCGACCCACCGCTGCTGCTGCGTGAGCGGGTGGCTGGTGATGTAGAAGCCGAGCAGCTCCTTTTCCATCTTCAGCAGGTCGGCCGGCTCGAAGTCGGGGATGTTCGGCAGGCTGACGTTCTGTGCCGAGGACGCCGACGCCGTGGCGGGGTCGGGCGCGCCGAACAGGCTGTTCTGGCCGGAGCGTTTGTCGTCTTGCTGGCGCTGGCCGGCTTCGTAGGCGGGTTCGAGGACGTTCAGGAGCGCGGCCCGGTTCGGGCTGACGGTGCTGAACGCGCCGCAGCGCATTAGCGCGTCGACCGTGCTTTTCTGCACCGAACGAGTGTCGACGCGTTCGCAGAAGTCGTAGATGTTCGCGAACGCGCCCTTTTTCACCCGCTCTTCGATGATGTTCTCGACGGCTTTCTCGCCGACGCCGCGCACGGCGCAGAGGCCGAAGCGGACGACGCTTTCCTTCTTCTTGTTTTTCCCACGGCCGGTTTCGATCGTAACGGGCGTGAAGACCTTGTCCGATACGTTCACGTCGGGCGGCAGCACGTTGATCTTCATCCGGCGGGCTTCGTCGATATATTCGACCATCTTGTCGGTTGAGCCCATTTCGTACGTCAGCAGGGCGGCCATGTATTCGACGGGGTGGTACGTCTTCAGGTAGCCGGTCTGGAAGGCGACGAAGGCATAGCGCGTGGAGTGTGACTTGTTGAAGCCGTAGCCGCCGAACTTCAGGATCAGGTCGAAGATTTCCTTCGCCTGGGCTTCGGTGATGCCCTTGGCCATGGACCCTTCGAGGAACTGCGGCTTGAACTTGGCGATGACGTCGACCGTCTTTTTGCTGATGGCCTTAATCAGCTTGTACGCGTCGGCTAGGCCGATGCCGCCGAGCTGGTTGAAGATCTGCATGACCTGTTCCTGGTAGACCATGATGCCGTAGGTCTCGCTCAGGATGTTGTCCATGATCGGATGGACGCTCGGCACGGGCTCACGGCCGTGCTTGCGGTTGCAGTACGACGGGATCAGTTCCATTGGGCCGGGGCGGTACAGGGCGTTGGCGGCGATCAGGTCTTCGAGGCGGTCGGGGGCCATCTTCATCAGAAGGTCCTGCATGCCGCCGGATTCGAACTGGAACACGCCCTTGGTTTCGCCGCGGCCGAAGAGGCTGAGGACCTTCTGGTCGGTGATGTCGACTTTTTCGATATCGAACTCGATGCCCTTGTTGTGCTTGACCAACTCGACGCAGCGCGTGATGACGCTGAGCGTGCGCAGGCCGAGAAAGTCCATCTTCAAAAGGCCGCACTTTTCGGCGATCGGGCCTTCGTACTGGGTGAGGACGTTTTCTTCCTTGTCACGGCAGAGCGGGATGATGCCGTCCAGCGGTTGGTCGGCGATGATGACGCCGGCCGCATGCACGCCGGCGTTGCGGCAGAGTCCTTCCAGGCGCTTGGCGACGTCGATCACCTGCTTGATCTGCGGCTTCTCGTCGTACATGCGCTGCAGGTCGGGCACCTGCTTGAACGCCTTGTCGAGCGTCATGCCGGGCGTGGGCGGGATGAGCTTGGTGAGCGCGTCGATCTCCGGCAACGGCACGCCCATCACCCGACCGACGTCCTTGCACGCGGCTTTGGCCGCCAGCGTGCCGAACGTGACGATCTGCGCGACGTGGCCGTACTTCTTGCGCACGTATTCAATGACCTTCGGCCGGCCGTCTTGGCAGATGTCGATATCGATATCGGGCATCTCATTACGGCTCGGGTCCATGAACCGTTCGAACAGCAGCGAATACTTCAGCGGGTCGACGTTACACAGGCCCAGCAAATAGCCGACCATGGTGCCGACGCCGCTGCCACGGGCGCCGACGGGGATGCCGTTGTCGCGGGCGTAGTTGCAGAAGTCCCAGACGATCAGGAAGTAGCTGGCGAAGCCCTTGGAGCAGATGATTTTCAGTTCGTAGTCGAGACGCGTGCGAACGGCGGCGTCGACGTCGCGCGTTCCGTAGCGCCAGTCCAATCCATCGTCACAGAGTTGGCGGAGGTAGCGCTCGTCGTCTTTCATTGCGGGGGCGGCGTCGTCTGTAGGGGCGACATATATGTCGCCCGTCGAAGGCCGATCACGCTCCGCGGGCGACATATATGTCGCCCCTACGAGTTTGTCCGCCGGCACCTTGTAAACCGGGGCGTAGCGTTTCGAAAAATCCAGATCCAGATTGCACATGTCGGCAATCCGCATCGTGTTTTCCATCGCCTGCGGAAAGCCTTGCAGGGCCGTCTTCATCTCCGCCGGGCTCTTCAGGTAGAGCTGCGACGGGTACTTCATTCGGTTTTCGTCGGTAATCAGCCGGCCGGTGCTGATGCAGCAGAGGCAGTCGTGCGCGTGGTGGTCCTCGGCCGTCAGGAAGTGCACGTCATTCGTGCCGACCAGACCGACGCCCATTTTGTTCGCCAGTTCCGCCAGTTCCGGGTTGACCGCGTCCTGCTCCTTGATGTGCTTCTGGACTTCGATGAAGAAGCGGTCGGGCCCGAAGATGTCGAGGTACGTCTCGGCAATCTCCTTCGCCTGGGCCATCTTGCGGCCCTTCATGAAGTTGGTGGCCACTTCGCCGCCCAGGCAGCTGCTGGTGGCGACAATGCCGGCGCTGAACTCCTTCAGCACTTCCTTGTCGATGCGCGGCTTGTAGTAAAACCCTTCGCGGTAGCTCAGCGACGACAGCTTGAGCAGGTTCTGATACCCCTCGCGGTTGGTCGCCAGCAGCAGCAGGTGATAGGCGGATTCGCCGTCGATCTGCACACGGTCGAGGCGGCTTTTGGGGGCTATGTACGCTTCGAGCCCGATGATCGGCTTAATCCCGCCCGCCCGGCAGGCGTTGTAGAACTCGATCGCCCCGTACATGCAGCCGTGGTCGCTGATCGCCAGGGCGTTCATGCCGAGCTTTTTCGTCTGGGCGACCAGGTCCGGAATGCGGCAGGCCCCGTCCAGCATGGAATAATGGGTATGGACGTGCAGATGAACGAAAGAGTCGGCCATATTGTCTCAAAGGTAAGACGCCCGGGCGGGGCGTCCAAGGCACTGTTACATTCTAGTCAGGCTGTCCCCATGTTATACTTTGGTTCGGCACAATCCGGTGGCAAACGATGACAAAAACCATTCGAGCGGTGTTCGACGGGAAGGCGTTCGTGCCACATGACGCGAACAATGTTCCGATGGGGGCAGAGGTTACGTTCGACATCGAAGTGCCGCCTCCGGACGAGGACACCAGAACGGCCGGCGAGCGGTTGCGGGACGCTGTTGCCGGGAGCATCACATGGGAAGAAGGCGAGGCGTGGCTCCAGCAAGTCTACGCCGACCGGCGGACCAGCATGGACGATCCTGACCGGACGCTGGAATGACGGCACTCTTGGACACAAGCTTTGCCATTGAGGCACTGCGCGATAATCCGAAAGCGTACGCTGCCATTGCCGGCGATCACACGCTGTACATCAGCGTCCATGTGCTGGCAGAACTCTTGGCCGGTATCGGTCCGCAGACACCTGACAAAATGCACCAAGCCCTTCGACGCTTCCGATCACGGGTAAACATCATGCTTCCCACGGTGCGGACCGCCGAGGTGTATGCTGACATTCGACGCGAGTCGCTCCGCACGGGTCAGAAGTTGCCGCAGAACGACACATGGATTGCGGCGACCGCAGTCGAACACGACCAGACTCTGATCAGCTTCGATGCGCACTTCGACCGCATCAAAGGCCTGCGTCACGTGCTGGTGAAGTGATATGGTTAGGCCATGAGCCTCAACCACGACCTCGAACAACTCTTCAAGACCGCCGCCGCCGTGATGGAAATCAAGGGCGAGGCGGTGTTTAAGGCCATCGCGTTCACCAAGGTCGCCCGCCTGCTGGGCGACAGCACGATCGACATTAAAGCCGCCGTCGAAGACGGGTCAGTCGCCGACATCGAAGGCGTCGGCAAATCCAGTCGCAAGATCATCGAAGACTTCGTCCGCACCGGCCGCAGCCCGGACATCGATGAATTGGCCAGCAGCATTCCGGTCGGCCTGATCCCGTTGATGAACGTGCCGGGCCTGGGGCCTAAGACGATCAAGCTGCTCTGGAAAGAGCGGGGCATTACGGGCATGGGCGAATTGATCGCCGCCATCGACGCGGGGAAGCTGGAAGGCCTGCCGGGGATGGGGGAGAAGAAGATCAAATCGATCCGCGAAGGGATCGATCTGCTGCAATCGAGCAAGGGGCGCATTGGCCTGGTCGATGCAATGCCGATCGCGCAGCGGCTGGCTGACGAAGTGCGGGCGCTCCCGGGCGTGAAGCACGCCGACGTGGCGGGCAGCCTGCGGCGGTGGCGCGAAACGATCGGCGACGTCGACATCGTCGCCGCCGTCGGTCCTAAAGCCGACACCAGCGCCGTCACGCACGCGTTCGTGACGCTGCCGCTGGTGGAAAAGATTCTCGGCGAAGGGCCGACCAAGGCCAGCGTGCTAGTTGAAGGCGGGCTGCAGGTCGATTTGCGCATCATCCCCGAGCTGCACTACGGCGCGGCCTTGCAGTATTTCACCGGCTCGAAGGACCACAACAAAAAGGTCCGCGGCATCGCGCTCGACAAGGGGATGACGCTGAACGAATGGGGCCTGTACGACCACGCCGCACACGAGAAGGCCGAGAAGCAGACCGGCCAGCCGCCGGTGCTGAAGCCGATCGCCAGTAAGACCGAGGCCGACGTTTATAAAGCGCTTGGCTTGGCGTACGTCGAGCCGGAATTGCGTGAAGACCGCGGCGAAGTGGAACAGGCCGGGCGCGGCGAACTGCCGGAGTTGATCACCCTCGATGACCTGCGCGGCGACCTGCACACCCACACGACCGCCAGCGACGGCGAGCACACCATCGAAGCAATGGCCAAGGCGGCCAAGGCGCTCGGCTACGCCTATCTCGCCATCACCGACCACAGCCGCAGCCAGACGATCGCCAACGGCTTAACGGCCGAGCGGCTGCTCAAGCACGTGGCGGCGATTCGCAAAGTGGCCGAGAAAATAAAGGGAATCACGCTGCTGGCCGGCAGCGAGGTGGACATCCTGGTGGACGGCCGACTGGATTACGAAGAGAGCGTGCTGCGCGAACTCGACTTCGTGGTGGCGTCGCCGCACGTGTCGCTGAAGCAGGACACCGACAAAGCGACCGACCGCATCCTGCGCGCGATCGACACGCCGTGCGTGAACGTCATCGGCCACCCCACCGGCCGGCTGATCAACGCGCGGGCGGGGCTGCCGCTGGACATCACGAAGGTGATCGAGCGCGCGGTCGCGGCCAACGTCGCGCTGGAGATCAACAGCGGCTGGCCGCGCCTGGATTTAAATGACGTGAATGCCCGAGCGGCCCTCGCGGCGGGCGCGAAGTTGTCGATCAACACCGACGCGCACAGCACGAATGGATTGAACCAACGCGCCGTGCTCGGCGTCAGCGTCGCGCGGCGCGCGGGCGCGACGGCAGGCAGCGTCATCAACACCTTCACCGTCGCGGGCCTGGAAAAGTTCATCGCACTGAAGCGGTGAATCGGACGCCCGATTCGAGCCGCGGGCGTAAACCCGCGCGAAAACGCCTGAAAAGCAGAGCGATTTCGGTTCGTTCGCGACACCGCAATGCTCGCGCGGGTTGACACCCGCGGCTTAAAACCGAATCGCTTCACGACTGAATGGGAAGGATAACGTCGCCGCCCGATGCGATCGGCGCAAACAAAAAGGCCGGAAGGGAGCCACCACTTCCGGCCTGCAAAAAATCTCGCTGCCAAGAATCTATCAAGCGTATTGAATCAGTCAACACGAAGTTGTGTTCACAACACCATTGCGACGAAAATTTTTCGCGCGACGTGTTCGAAAAGTTATCGGCCAGCACGTCGCGCGAAGTTGAACGCGATCATTTCATCAGTTCATCGAGCAGCGGCGCGATCTGTTTCCACGTCGCTTCGTCGCGCCGCGCGTAGATCAGGTTCGTCTTCAGCCAGTCGATCGGGTTGCCGATGTCGTGGCGCTTTGCCTTCAGCACGACGCCATGGATCGGGCCGCTCTGCAGTTGAAGTTTGATGGCGTCGGTGAGCTGGATCTCGCCGCCTTTGCCGGGCGACGTGCGTTCGATGCACGCGAAGATGTCGGGCGTCAGCACGTATCGCGCGGCGATCGCGAGGTTCGACGGGGCGGCCTCCCGCTTCGGCTTTTCGACGAGCGTGTCGATGCGGATGGTGGACGCATCCAACATCGTGCCGCCGACGATGCCGTAGCGTTCGACTTTGTCGGGAGCGACTTCTTCCAGGCCTATGACCGTGGTGCCGAACTTCGCGTGGGCGGCGATCAATTGCTCGGCCGGCGAGGGCGTGCCGCTGAAAATGGTGTCGCCGAGCAGGCAGAGGAAGGCGTTGTCGCCGACGTGCTGCCTGGCCTGATAGACCGCGTCGCCGAGCCCGCGCTGCTCGGCCTGGCGGACGGTGTGGACGCGGGCTTTTCTTGCCAGTTCGGTGAGCGAAGCGATCAACGCCTCCTTGCCGCCGGCCTTCAGGCGGGCTTCGAGTTCCGGGTGCCGGTCGAAGTGGTCTTCGACCGCCTTCTTGTCGCGCGACACGACCATCAGCACGTCCCCCGCGCCCGCGGCGACGGCCTCTTCGACCACGTACTGCACCGTGGGCTTATCCAGAACCGGCAGCATCTCTTTGGGAATCGCCTTGGCGGCGGGGAGCATACGGGTACCGAAGCCGGCGGCGGGGATGACGGATTTGGTAATCATGAGCGTGTTGCGGGAGAAGTCTAAACACGAAGGCGCGAAGGCACGAAGAGCTAGTTGACGATGCGAGTGATCCCATCGCGGATGAGGATGGAATTGAAGTTGACGAGAAAGCCGAGGCGCAGGTTGCTCAGGCGGAGGTATGTGATGAGCTGTGTCTTGAAAATCGGGTCCATGTGACGGACGGCTTTGATTTCTATGATGATCTGACCTTCGACGACCAAATCGAGCCGTAGCGCGTCGTCTAAGCGACGGCCGCGGTAGGTGATGGGTAAGACTATCTGACGTGTGACATTCAAACCGCGCGAAGCCAGCTCCCACGCCAAGCACGTTTCATAGACCGATTCAAGCAAACCCGCGCGCAGTTCATTGTGGACCGTGAAAATGCAGTCCACGACCACCTCTGCCAGCTTTTCCATTTCCGGACTCAGCGGCGATTGGATCGTAAGGGCCATCTTCGTGCCTTCGTATCTTCGTGGTTAATCTTCGACTCCATTATCCGAAAATGTTCGGCCGGATCACCGTGCAGTTGATCGTGCTCATGGCTTCGATCAGGTCCTGCAGGTGTTTGCCGCTGGGGTAGATGCCGACGATCGCGCCGCCGCTGCCGGCGAACTTGGCGCTGCAGCCGACGGCGCGGGCGGTTTCGACCATGCGGTGGTTCTCCGGGGACACCTCCATGATTGTGCGGCGCAGGTCGTAGTTTTCATTCGTCACCCGCGCCAGCTCGGCCCAGTCAGCGCTCAGCAGGGCCTTTTTGCCGCGGTCGGTCAGCTCGCGGTATTGCTGCATCGCGCCGACGACGGTGGGGTCGCCTTTCTCGAACAGCTGCCGCAGGTTGCGGTGGGTGACATCGCTGACTTCGGCGCGGTCGGCGTCGTAGGCCACGTACAGCGGCGGGGGCGTGTGGGGGCGTAGCTCTTCGTATTCGCCGTAGCCGCGGCTTTCGACCAGTTTTTTGTCGAAGTCCATGTAAACCATGCCCTCGTAGACCTGGATCACCCGGTCCTGCAGGCCGGCGGTGATGCCCAGTTCGTCCTGCTCGGCCGACAGCACCAGGGTGGGAAACATCGGCTTGGGGATCGTCACGTTATAAAACTGCGACAACGCCCGCATGGTGGCGACGATAATGCTGCTGCTGCCGCTCAGGCCGACCAGGCGGGGAATCGTGGTGGAGAACTGCAGCGTGAAGTTGCGGTCGTGCAGGTGCCAGTTCTGCTCGCGGGCGTATTCGAAGAACCGCTTGACCGCGGCCTTCATCAGCCGCTGGCCGCCGTAATAGCCGTAGAGCCTTTGCGCCTTGATGAAGTCGTTGACGCTGTTGTATTTAGCGAAATCTTCGGGCGTCGGGACGATCTCGAAGTGCGGACTTTCCCACAATTGCACGATGGCGGCGAAGTCGCGGATGACGAAGCTGATCGTCTTGCCGAAATAGCCGTCGGACGGGTTGCCGACCAGGCCGGCGCGGGCGTATGCGTGGGCGGTGATTATCATGGCGGGCAACCGTACAACGCATCATGGGGGCCGGCAATTGCTCCTATGGATTGCATCGCCGGCTGCGTGACTACAATGCCGACATGGTCCCGCACTTCGATACCGTCGCCGCTCAATACCTGTTCTATTTCACCGCCGCCATTGCCGGCATCGTCCTGTTCGTGCTCGGCTACAAGATCGGGCAGTGGGTCGCCGCGGGGAGATACACCCGCGAGCTCGACAGCAGCCGCCGCGATCTGTTCACCACGCAGGCCGGCTTTAAGAAGCTGTACGAGGGGGAGATTCACGGCCTGAAGATCGCCAACGACAAACTGACGGCCGACAACGAACAGCTGACGAAGCGCGTCGAAGACTACCGCCGCAAGGCGGCCGGCTTTGGCGGCCTGTTCAACAGCGGCGGCAAGAAGGCCGACGCGATGTACGCGCTGCTTCTGGAAAACGAGGCGATGGAAGAGCAACTGCACAAGCAGAACACGAAGTTCAACGCCGAGCGGAGCGACGCCGTGCAGGAATCCCTCCGCAACATCGGCTACCGCCGGGTGCTGATGAGCCAGTTGCTCAACGACAACCGGATCAAGGACTACGTCCGCGAGATTTTAGAAGACGAAGGCCGCCTGCCGCCGCCTGGCGACAAGCGTGAGCAGGCGAAGCTGCCGCATGCGGGAGAGTGATCGATCTTAAATCGGGATCGTCTTGTTCCCTCTCCCGGAATACCGGGAGAGGGAGCCACAACAGTTCACGTGTTCGGCGACAACCGCACGCGGGCTTTGCCCTTGTCCGCACGGCGGTCGCCGTCGACCTTCTTCTTCGCCGGGATTGGGGCGTCGTTGACCGTACTGAGGGTGCGGGTCAGCGCCTTGATCTGCCGGGCGTCGAGCGTGTTGAACTGTTTGCGGTGCAGTTCGCGGGTGATCTGCGACAGCTCGCGCAGCAGGATGGCCCCGTCGCGGGTGAGCTTCACGCGGTAGACCCGCCGGTCGGCCTTGTCGCGCCAGCGGGTGATTACGTCGCGTTCTTCTAATTTGTCGAGCAGGCGCGTCATGTCCGGGTCGTGCGTGGTCATGTTGCGCGCGATCTGGTTCGACGGCATGCCCGCCGACCCGGCCTCGCGCAGGGACCGCAGCACCAGGTACTGCACCGGCGTGATGCCCGTGCGGCGCAACGCCTCTTCCAACCCTTGCATCAGGCGGTCGGCAGTGCGCTGCAGGGTCATGAACAGATCGACAAAGCCGTCACGTCGGCCTCGGGTGGGGAACAGGCCGTCACCGTCCGGCTCATCATTAGAAGACATCGGGGGTCCCGATCTAACGTCAAAAAGATATGAGGCAGCCCAAAACAGTGGGTCCGGCCCGGCTGCTGTGACTCGCTGCCACGGAACGTCCAATATAAATGAACCGGATTAAGAACACAAAAGCCCCCAAATTAACAAAGTTTTACCTCTTGAACGTCGATAAGCAGAGTGTAGACGCTGCAGATTGCCCAAACTAACAGGAGCCTTGCGATGCTGGCACAGCCGAAGCGAATCGAAGAGACCCAAGCCGTCTCGTACATGACGCTCACGCAGAACGTGGAACGTCGCCAGCACCGCCGCCACGACCTGGCGGAGCAGGATTTGCCCGTCTACGCCGTGATCGACGGCTCGCCCGCCGATACGGCTTTGGGCCAGTTGATGGACATTTCCGCCGGCGGCATGCGGTTCGTGACCAAGAGCGGGGCGGTTCGCCCGAACAGCCGCTTGGCCGTGCAGTTGTCGCTGCCGAACTACGCCGGCATTCGGCCGTTCATCGACAAGGACAGCGAATCGCCCGCCACTGAATGGGCCGGCTACCTGAGCGTCACCCGCGTGGTGAAGCTGCCCGGCGGCGGCTTCGAAATCGCCGGCCGACTGCTGGACATGAGCGAGGGCGAACGCGGCCTGCTCGGTCTGTACCTGTCGACCCAGCCGCTGGCGGCGTAAGCCTGCTTGTTATCGAACCGCGACCGCCTGCTGATAGCGGGTCGCGAGCGCTTGGGTGTCCGGGAACGCGCTGGTATCGAACCGGTCGACCAGCAGGCCGTCCTTAATCACCACGACTTCGTCCGCGTAAACCGCGACGGCCGGCTCGTGGGTGACCATCACGATCGTCTTGCCGTGCGAACGGCACAGGTCGCGCAGCAGTTCGCAGACGCTTTGCGAGTTGGCCGAATCCAGATTGCCGGTCGGTTCGTCCGCCAGGATGACGGCCGGGTCGTTGATGAGGGCCCGACCGATGGCGACGCGTTGCTGCTCGCCGCCCGAGAGCGCGTCCGGCCGGTGCCGGGCCCGGCTGGCTAGGCCCAGCAGGGCCAGTGTGTCGTCCGCCCGTTTCACGTCCGCGTCCGTCACCTTTCGGTCCAGCCGCAACGGCAGCATCACGTTCTCCTCGGCCGTCAGGGTCGGGATCAGATTGAAACTCTGAAACACCAACCCGATATGGCCGAGCCGGAACTTGGTCAGCTTGGCGTCGCTCAGTACGGACAAGTCCTGCCCGTCGACACTGACCGATCCTGAATCCGCGGTCGTCAGCCCGGCCATCAGGTGCAGCAGGGTGCTCTTGCCCGACCCGCTCGCCCCCATCACGGCCACGAACTTCCCCTTGGGCACGTCCAGCGATACGCCCGCCAGCGCCTGCACGCGCCGGCCCGCGGGGCCGTAGCTCTTGGTCACGTTCTCAATCAATAGCGGAGACATCGGCCGGGATGGTAGGAGAAGACCGCCCCGGCGGGAAACGCGTCGCCCGTTTTTGAACGCCCCGCCCCGCCGCCCACACCCGTCCCCGCCGATTTTTTCCTCGACCCCGCCGGCCGCCGCGTTCTACTACACCGGTACGCTGACCACCTCTACGCGCTCACACCGCCGCGGCCCTCCCGGGCCGCGGCGGCGTCTTACGCCGATGGTAAACTACAAATGTAGCGAAGTATCGCCGCGGCGGGTGGCAAGGCTTGTATTCAAGCCTTGGAGGTTCAGACGGGGGTCGGCTTCTGCCAAGGCTTGGGTACAAGCCTTGCCACCCGGAGCGGGTCGGCGTGGGAGGGCGGTTAGGTCAGGTCGCTATTGTGGTTAGGAATCAGATCAAAGGCGATTGGCGGGCCGAGGGCGTGGGGGAGTTGGCGGTACGCGGCGGCGCTGGACCAACGCCAGGAAACGCTGTCGGGCGACAGGCCGCGGGTGATCGGGTTCTTGTGGACGTAGCGGATTTTTTCGATCAGTTCGTCGCCGACGACGTTACGGTCGTAGCCGCCGCCGGGCTGCCAGAAGTGGGTTTCGCCGGTCGCTGAGGTCAGGCGCGGTAAGACTGGCGCGTTCAGCGTTCGCCAACGGTCAAGCACCTTGCGGGCCAGGGGCCGTTTGAGCGTCATCAGAAATGCGGCGACGGCGTCGGGCTGATTGAGATAAAGGATCAAGTGCGCGTGTTCCGGCATCACGACCCACGCAATCATGCGAGCGTTGTAGGCGACCGTTGCGGTGTTCAGATAGTCGACGAACAGGTCCTTGATGCGATCGTTGTCGAACAGACGCAATCGGCGATAGGTCGAGAAAGTCAGGAAGCGGGCGGTGCCGGGAACGGGCAGACGGTGCAACTCGTTGCGCGCCAGCCACACAAGCACGACTGTAACGGACGGGTGGCAAGGCTTGTACTCAAGCCTTGGTTTTCCTGGCGGTCGACGAGTCGACGCCAAGGCTTGGGTACAAGCCTTGCCACCCACACGAGGGTTCCTGCGTCTTACCGCACGCCGGCGGTGCCGGTTTCGATCGGGCTGCTCACGTATTCGCGCGGGTCGGTCACGTAGCCGGTCAGGGCGCTGGCGGCGACGGTCAGCGGGCTGGCGAGGTAAACACCGGCTTTTTTGTCGCCCATGCGGCCGGGGAAGTTGCGGTTCGTCGTGCTGATGCAGTTCATCGGGCTGTTGAGGCGGCCGAAGGTGTCGATGGGCCCGCCGAGGCAGGCACCGCAGCCGCTGGGGCCGAGGATGCAGCCGGCGTCCGCCAACACGTCTTCGATGCTCTTTTCGTTCGCGTCCTTGATCTGGCCGCGCAGGTTGAGCTGCTGCATGTCCTTGTGCACTTCGGTGCTGCCGGGGACGACGTAGGTCGGGATTTTGACTTGGTTCCCCTTAAGGATGTTGGCCGCGAAGATCATGTCGGTGATCTTGCCGCCGGTGCAGCTGCCGATGTAGGCGCGGTCCAGCTTCACATCACGGCAGTTGTGGGCCGTGTCCTTGTTGTCCGGCGAATGCGGCTTGGCGACCATGGGCTCCATGGTGCTGAGGTCCCATTCGTACTCAGCGAAATACTTCGCGTCCTTCGGCTCCACGGGCACTTCCCAGTTCGGGCGATTGGAGCGGGCGCGGACGTAATTGAGCGTCTTTTCGTCGACGTCGCAGATGCCGTTCTTGCCGCCGGCCTCGATGGCCATATTGGTGAGGGTCATGCGGTCTTCGAGGGTCAGGCTGCTGATGCCCTGGCCGCCGAAGTACATGGAGCGGTAGGTGGCCCCGTCGACGCCGATTTCGCCGATAACGGCCAGGATCAGGTCCTTGGCGGTCAGGTAGGGCGGGATCTGGCCGTGGAACATGAACTTCATGGTCGACGGCACTTTGAGCCAGGTTTTGCCCGTGCCAAGGGTGAAGGCGGCGTCGGTGTTGCCGACGCCGGTCGCGAACATGCCGAACGCGCCGGCGGTGCAGGTGTGGCTGTCGGTGCCGAGCATGATCTCGCCCGGGCGCACGTGGCCTTCTTCCGGCAAGGCCTTATGGCAGACGCCTTTATAGCTGGTCTTGGTCGGGTCGCGGTAGGGGCTCGGCATGCCCGGATTCATGGTGATGAAGTCCGGGTCGTAGTAATACTTCAGGCCCTGCTCGCCGACGAAGTCGCGCAGCGTCTGCACGTTGCGGTGGCACTTGTCGTCGGCGGTGAAGATGTAGTGATCGGGGATGATCACGACGCGGTCACGGTCCCAGACCTTCGCCTGGCGGCCGAATTCCTTGTGGAAAATGCCGATGGTGCCGGGGCCGCAGACGTCATGGGTCATCAGGACGTCGACATCGACCCAGACGTTCTCGCCGGGTTCGACGCGGTCACGGCCTGAATGCTTGGCCAGAATCTGCTCGGTCATCGTCATGCCAGCCATCGCGTTCGTGCTCCTGAAAGTGTGCGGCGGAAAGATAGAAGTATAGGTCTTACGTTGTATTCTGGCTACTGGTTTGCGTCGACGGATGATGGAACGGGTCGCGTGGGCCGGACTTCACAACCGACGCAGGGTCTTGCCCTTGTGAAAACGCGGGCGGGGCGGCTTTGCTTCTGATCCGGCGGCGGCGTTTGGTCGATGAAATGAGTTGCCTACACCGGCGTCGGTCGTTGAAGATAGGATTTGTTCAGCTCCGGGTGTTTTGGAAAGGCCGTATGCGCGAAACTCAGATGGTTCTGGAATACCTGGAGCAGATCGTGGCCCTGTTGGGCACGCCTGCGGGTTTGGGTGTGCTGCTGGTGATGATGGGCATTGGCGTCGCTGTGCTCATTTTGCCGTGGGTCAAATGGTTCTGTCTGACTATTAGCACTTACGCCGCAACGCTTCCGCTGCTCGCGAGCACGACCATTTCATACGTGCCTCTGGCCGCGCCGCTGGAACAATTTCGGGCCTATGCCCGGCCGATCCAGTTCACATTTTTGGGTTTGCTGCTGTTGCCGTTGCTGACGTCGGTCCGGGGCTGGCGTTTGCGGCTCGTGCACCTGCCGCTGATCTTGTTTTTCCTTTTCCAGATCAGCATTCTGTTGCGACTGCTGGTGTTCGGCAACGGCGGGCGGAGCCTGATCGGATTTGTCATCTATTCGATGTTGCTCCTGACGCTGGGCGTGGCCGTATCGCGGTGGCTCCAATCCTTGAAGGACTTTTACACGCTGCTTTGGTGCATCAGCTTCGCGGGTGGGCTGTCGGCGTTGGGAACGTGTTACCAGTTAGTGCTGCAGTCATCAGTGATCCTTGCCAACGGCCGATTGATTGGCGTGACGGGTAACCCGCAGCATTTTGCCGTCATCCTGGCGTTCACTTTGCCCGTGACGTGCCACCTGGCGACCCGTTCGCTCAGCTTCAAATGGGCCCGGCCGGCGCTGGTCGCGCAGATCGCGGTCATGCTCTTGCTGCTGGTCTGGACGGGGTCCCGCACGGGGGCGTTGTCGGCGACGATCGGCGTGTTGGTGCTCTTCCACCGCAGCCTGGGCCGGTTTCTACTGTTGACGCCGTTCATCCTGCTAGGCGTGTGGATCGCGTTGCCCTATTTCGAAGGGAGCTCGGCCATCGCGTCGCGTATTATCAACGGCCACAATACGCGTGGCGAGGTGTGGGGCTTTCTGTTCGAGCGGTTCAGCAACAACGTGCTGCTCGGCGCCGACACGAACGAAGTCACGGCGCTGGAGAGCAGTTACCTGTCGGCTCTATCGAACTTCGGGATCATCGGCACGCTGCCGTTGTGGGCGGCGATGCTCGCTTTGGTCGTCCAGCTCGTGCGGCTGAATGCCAATCGTCGGCATTTGGGGGACGAGCATGCCCTGATCGATTTGGTAGCCGGCGTTTGGGCGGCTATTGGCATCGCGGCGGCGTTCGAAGGGCTGCTGTTGGGCGTCGGCACGTTCCCGATATTCCTTATCTACTTGCTCGCCAGTGCCACCGGCTTCCTGACCGACTGGACACAGGCCAGCCGCGACACGCTCGAAGAGCCCCAGCAGGAATACGGACTGGCCGCTTAACAAGCCGTTTGCGTCCGGACGGGCTGCCGGCGGATTTCCCCGGCAGTGAGCATTGAGCCCTACCGGACCATTGATTATGGGCGGTTGGGGCGAAGTGGCTGGGACAAGACTCGTCGAGTAATATCCTTCTCCGCACCGGCGACGCATGACCTCCACCACACCCGAGCTCCCGTTCTCCTGGCGAATGACTGTGCTGATCGTCCTGCTCGCGATCGTCATGCACCTCTTTGCGCTGCACGCCCTGAAACGCCGCACGCCCCGGGCGCAGGCGCCGATCGACGTTGCGATCCTCGGAGACGGCGCCAGTTACATCAGCGTCGGCCAGCAGTTGGCGGGCGGGCCGGAAGCGATGAGGTACGACCGGCGTGTGTTCCTGGGCTTCCCGCTGGTGATCGCCGGCGCGATCCGGCTGGGCATGGAGCCGCAGATCTTTTCGCTGGTTTTCTGTACGGTCGCGTGGGCGGCATTCCTGGTGCTGATGTCGCACCTGCTGGGCGACTACGGCTACGGCGTTGTGGCCGCGGTCTTTCCGCCGACGATGGTCTTGGACACCACAATGGTGATGAACGAGCAGTTGACCCTGCTGCTCAGCGTCGCGGGGCTGATCCTAGCCCTGCGGGGCGGTCGCGTTGAACTCGTGGTTGCCGCGGCCCTGATCGCCTACGCGACGTTGGTCCGGCCGGTCGCCGTCTTCACCGGGGCCGGGGCCGCCGTCGGCGTGTATCGCGCCTTCGGGATGAAGCGGTCCTTGGCCTTTTGCGTCGCACTGGCCGTCAGCGGTTTGGCCATTCACGGCTTGGTCACACAGCTTTACTGGAGCATTTTCGAGAGCTCGCAAATCTACCGCACCGAAGAGGGCGCTTACGGCAGCAGCGGGAGCCTTTTCACGTACCCTTATGGTTCATTCGTGATGGCGATACGCAACGGAGAACTGGCTCAGCAGGCCTTCCTGTTCAAATGCGGTATCGCACTAGCCGGGATCGTCTGCCTGGCACTGCTGGTCCGCCGTGCGTGGCGGTGCCCGACGCCGCTTCACCTGGCACTCGTCACATGGGGCCTCTGCGGTTACGCGTTCGTCATTTGCATCGGCTCGTTCTGGGGCGCCCGCATTCATCCGCGGGGGCTGACGTGGATCCTGCCGTGCCTGATCGCTCCCGTGGTGCCATTGATTCCGCGCCGGCATTTCGGCCTGGTGGCGGGAGGCTTGGCGGTATTGACACTAAGTTATCTGTATTTCGCTCCTTATTCGTCTTGAGCTACCGTAGACGCCGGATGCCCGACTACGAATGGGTCCGTCAGAGTTCGCAAAGCAGAAGGCGTTAGAGCAACCATGAAGCTGTCGATCGTCATCCCGGTTTACAACGAAGGCCCCACCGTCCAGGAACTGATCGCCCGCGTGGTGGCCGCGGCGCTGCCGGGGGGCATGGAGCGGGAGATTATCTGCGTCAACGACTGCTCCCGCGACGACACCGCCGCCCGGCTGGACGAACTGCCGGCGAAGTTTCCGGGTAGTGCGTTCGTCATCCGCCACAAGCCGGTCAATGAGGGCAAAGGGGCCGCCCTGCGGGACGGCTTCGCCTTGGCCACCGGCGACATCGTGCTGGTGCAGGACGCCGACCTGGAATACGACCCCGACGACTACGTGAAGCTGCTGGAGCCGATCGTCGAAGGCAAGGCTGACGTGGTTTACGGCAGCCGCTTCATCGGCGAGCCGCACCGCGTGCTCTATTACTGGCACACCCTGGGTAACAAGTTCCTCACGACCATGTCCAACATGTTCACCAACCTGAACCTGACGGACATGGAGGTGTGCTACAAGGTCTTCAAACGCGACGTGCTGCAGCGGATTCAGATCAAGAGCAACCGCTTCGGCTTCGAGCCGGAAGTGACGGCCAAGATTGCCAAAATGCGGCCGCGGCTGCGGATTTACGAAGTGGGCGTCGCCTACTACGGCCGCAGCTACGAAGAGGGCAAAAAGATCACCTGGAAAGACGGCGTGAGCGCGATCCGGTGCATCGTGAAGTATGCCTTTACGGATTGAGGCTAGGTTTAACCATTAATCTCTGCCAGCAGCCATAAAAACGGCGGACCGAGCCTGCTCAACCCATGGGATGGCTTATTTCGAGCCCACCAATGCTCGACGCAGTTCGGCAGCCTCGGGCGTGGCGATGACTTCCAGTACGCGGGTCGCCAACGCGACGCGCCGTGTGGCGTCGTCGGTAATCGGCGCGGTGCTTAATCGGGACAACACTTGCTCGATCCGCACGCGGGCCTCGCCCCGGGCGGCGAGGCGGGCGTCGCGAAGGTACGGTTCGGCGGCGATGCCAAAACCGGGGAGCTTTTCCTCCGCGCCGTCGCGCTCGGCGATGCGCGTGTCATCGCCGGACAGTTCGGCGATCGCGCCGGCCACGGCGGCGGCGTCCACCGGGCTTGGCTGCACATTCGCCTTTATCCACGCGACGGTCCGGTCGGTACCGATCACGAGCGTGTTGACCGCGTCGGGTTGCGTCGTGGTAGTGGCGTCGAGAGCAGTGGCAAAGGCGCTGGCGATAGCCGCGTCGTCGGGCCTCGTCACCGCGTCGGCCACCAGCGGGGTGACGGTCAGGGACTTAACGCCCCAACTCTCGTCCAGAAGACTTTTCAGGCCCATTGCCTCCAACTTCAACGTCAGCGACGCGCCCTGGTGCGGCAGCAGCAGGACGAGGCGGTACGTGGCGTCCATCGGCACGAGTTGCGGCGGGCCGGGCTTGGGATAGTGGTAGCCCATCGTGTTCTGTTCGGCCGAGCCGGTCCATGCCGGCAGGAGGTCGCCGGGGACGGGTGACGGGTAGTTCTGCTTTTTGCCGTGCTCGTGGAAGCCGCGCGGCCGGTCGGGCAGGTTGCTGAACGTGGTCGACAGCAGCACCGGCCCGCCGGGCACGCTCAGACGAAACTCGTCCGGGCCGTCGCCGGTGGTCTGGCTGATGGGGAAGGGGACGCTGCCGTCCCACGTCCGCAGGATCAGCAGTTCGCACTCGACGCGAACGAAGTCGTGAGCCGGCAGGGCGTCGCAGGTGGCGGTCACGCCCTCGTTAAAGAACGGCCCGTGGAACGTGACCCGGCCGTCGGGGCTGACGTCGGTATCGTCGCGCGACAGTTTCGGCTCGAACGACCCGGCCGGCGGGGCGGCGTGCGACAGTATCGCAAGCCCCAAGACGCCGCCGATCGCCATTGACCACACTGAGTCGCGTACGGTCCGCATCGTTCTTCCCTCCGCAAGTGGTTTATCTTTCACGTCGGCTTGCCGGGCGACGACCTATAACGCGTCGGACGAGGAATTTTGCCTCACACTATCGTTCGCGCACGCGCCATGATTTATAGTCCTGTCCAAAGGACCCTTCTCATGCGCATCCTCATCTCCGGCGCGGCCGGCTTTCTCGGCTCGCATCTTACCGACCTGCTCCTCGGCCAAGGCCACGACGTGGTCGGCCTCGACAACTATATCACGGGCCGTAAAGAGAACATTGCCCACCTAACGGACAACAAGCACTACACGTTCGTTCAGGCCGACGTGATTCAGCCCGTTCAAATCGACGGCGCGATTGACCGCATCTACCACATGGCCAGCCCGGCCAGCCCCATCGGCTACGTCAAGCACCAGGTCGCCACGCTGAAAGTGAACAGCCAGGGCACCTGGAACCTGCTGGAACTGGCCGAAGCCAAAAAAGCCCGCTTCCTGATGGCCAGCACCAGCGAATGCTACGGCGATCCGGCCGTCCACCCGCAGCCCGAAAGCTACTGGGGCAACGTCAATCCCATCGGCATGCGCAGCATGTACGACGAGGCCAAACGCTTCAGCGAGGCCTGCACCATGGCCTACCACCGCGAGCGCGGCGTCGCCACCCGCCTGATCCGCATCTTCAACACCTACGGCCCGCGCATGGACCCGTACGACGGCCGCGTGGTCATCACCTTCATCAAGCAGGCCCTGCACAACGAGCCGCTCACCATCTTCGGCGACGGCATGCAGACGCGCAGCCTCTGTTACGTCAGCGACCTGATCCGCGGCATTAACCTGACGATGGAAAGCGACTTCGTCGAACCGATCAACCTCGGCAACCCGAACGAGCTGACGATCCTCGACATCGCCAAGGAAATCCTGGCCCTGATCCCTCAGAGCACCAGCACGCTGGTGCACAAAGAAATGCCGCCGGACGACCCCAAGATCCGCAAGCCCGACATCACGCGGGCCAGGAAGGTCCTGGGCTGGGAGCCGGTCGTGTCGCGCAGCGACGGCTTGGCGAAGATGATCGAGTTCTACCGCGACAGGTTGGTGTAACGGCGGAGCTGCGTGAACAGCAGCCCCAGCCACGCGACCGGAAACACTGCGGCCAGCCAGTCCACGTGCGTGATTCGAGCAACGGCCCAGCCAACGAGCACGGCCAACGGCCAGCCGAAAATCAGGGCAAGCAGCTTGTGTTTCGATCCCACCCGGCGCGACATGACGGGCGAAGTGTAGGCACGCGCGGCTGTGCGTCCAAACGACGCTCGAACTACAGATCGCGGAGGGCCGTCTCTGGTTCCCTCTCCCGGTATGGCCGGGAGAGGGTTAGGTTGTGTCTGATGGGTCAGGTGAAGCCTGGAACTTCGAGTTCGGAGGCATTGTTGAAGCCCGTTGAAGACACTTAAAACACACTTCCGTCCCGCACGACCACCCAAACAATTACCGTCCAAACGACCCATCAGACACAACCTAGGGTGAGGGCCGACGACGAAAGACTTCGCAGAAGCATTCGTCGGCCGACGTTCGGTGCTGTCCGGTCGAAGCCCTCACCCTACCCTCTCCCGGCCATACCGGGAGAGGGAATCCAACGCTCGCTGCGCGAGCGGCGGTGACCCTGCTT
>DASVSC010000311.1:0-1970 GCA_036388295.1 Tepidisphaeraceae bacterium
CGTCACTCTCGTTTGCGGCCCCGGGGGTCTAATGCGTCGCGCAGCGCTTCGCCGATCACGTTGTACGCCAGCACGGTGAAGAAGATTGCGATGCCGGGGAACAGGCCGAGCCACCAGTAAAAGCGGCTCGCGCCGACGGCTTGATTCAGTAATTGGCCCCAACTGGGCGCGTCGACCGGGCCGAGGCCTAAGAAGCTGAGGCTCGCCTCGGCCGTGATCGCCGACGCCACACCGAAGCTGGCAGAGACCAAGACCGGCGAGATGCCGTTGGGCAGCATGTGCAGGAACACCACCCGCCACGTCGGCAGCCCGCCGGCCCGGGCGGCGTGCACGAAATCCTGGTTCCGCAGGCTCAGGAACTGCGCGCGGATGAACACCGCGTATCCCGTCCAACTCGTCAGGCCGATGATCAGCATGATCAGGTAGAGGTTGCGGTCGAAGAACGCGACGAACGTCAGCAGCAAATACAGCTGCGGGATCGAGGAGAAGATTTCGATCAGTCGCATGCCCAGCAGATCGATCGCGCCGCCGAAGTAGCCCATCAGGCCGCCGAGCGTGACGCCAATGATCAGTGATACGCCCTCGGCGATGAAGCCGACCGACAGCGCCACGCGGCAGGCGTGGATCATGCGTGACGCGATGTCGCTGCCGTTGTTTTCCGTGCCGAGCCAATGGCCGCGCCGCGGGGCCCAAGGGTGGGTGTTGTTGGGGTCGAACTTGTCGCGCAGGTAATCGCTCGGCGAGTACGGAACCGGCGCGCGCAGTGCCCATTGCACCCGCCCTGCCGCTTCCGCCTCGCGGTAAGCGGAATAAACCGTGATGCGGTCCGTGCGGTCGCCGAGCGACAGATAACTGACGGTGCCGGTCGTCAGCAGCAGTATGCCGATCGCGAGTACCCGCAGCACGCCGCCGCGCCGGCGCAACGTCAGCAGCAACAGGCCCGCGCCCAGCGTGCCGACGAAGACGAATACATCGGACCACTGCAGGCCGGCCGCCATCGGGCTTGACCACGCGTTGTCCATTTTCAGCAAAATCGGCCGCGAATTGGCGAGCAGCGGCGCGAAGACTGCCAACGACGCGATTACTGCCAGCCACACCAAACCGAGCCGCACCCCGCGATTCCGCAATGCGTCTGTGGCGGCGAGCGCCACCAGCCCGCTTGAGCGCACGCGGGACGGCTGCGACGTGTCGCGCAGGCTCGTGTCGGCGGCGACCTCACTCATAGCTCACCCGCGGGTCGGCCGCCACGTAGCAGAGGTCGGCGATGAGCAGGCTCACCGTACTGATCGCGGAAATGACCAGCGTCATCGACAGCACCACTTCGCGGTCGCGCACGCCGATCGCTTCGAGCGTGAGCTTGCCCATGCCGTTGAGGCTGAAGATCTGCTCGACAATCACCGACCCGCCGAGCAGGCCCGGGAGGATGGACGACGCCACCGTGATCAGCGGCAGCACGCCGTTGCGCAAGACGTGGCGGAACAGGATTGTCCGCTCGTTCTGCCCTTTAGCCCGCGCGGTACGCACGAAGTCGGCGGCCATGTTTTCGAGCATGCTGGCGCGGGTGAGTTTGGACAGGAAGGCGAACCCGCCGTACGTCAGACAGATAATTGGCGCAGCCAAATGCCAGAGACGGTCGAGCAGCCAACCGGGGTGGCCGTTTTTGAACGACGGGAAGAACGTCCACCCCGCCGCCAGTGGCCCGTTCAGACCGCCGATGGGAAAGAGCGGCAGGTAATCACGATTGGCCAGGAATCCGATCAGCATTACGCCGACCCACATCACCGGCAGCGACCAGAGCGCGATCAGCAGCACGCCCGTGCCGACGTCGAACGCCGACCCGCGTTTCGCCGCCGTTAAGATGCCGGCCGAGATCGCCACGCCGTAGACCAGCGGGAGCGTGACGAGGTTAAGCGTCAGCGTCACCGGCAGCGCCTCGGCGATCATGTCCGTTACCGGCCGCTCACGCGTGA
>DASVSC010000312.1:0-5280 GCA_036388295.1 Tepidisphaeraceae bacterium
ACCTTGTCGTGCGCCTACAGCGGGAAAGTCGGCCCCGAGCCGGCGAAGCTCAAACCCTTTGTCGACCAAGCCAACGCCGCCGATAAGTCCCTCGCCTTCGCCGCCACGCACCCGCTCGGCACGCACGCGATGTTGTTGCGCTACTGGCTGGGCGTGGGCGGGATTCACCCGGACGTCGACGTTTCCATGACGACCGTTCCGCCGCCCGCGATGGTCGCCGGGCTGCGCCGCGAATACCTCGACGGCCTGTGCGTCGGCGAGCCCTGGAACGGTCTGGCCGTCAGCGAGCACGTCGGCTTTACCGCGATCACCAGCCAGGAAATCTGGCGGGATCATCCTGAAAAAGTCTGCGCGGTCACCGAAGCCTTCGCCGCCGAGAACCCGCGCACCGTCAAAGCCCTCTGCCGGGCACTGCACGAGGCGAGTGTCTGGCTGGACGAGCCGGCCAACCGTCCCGCCGCGGCGCGAATCCTGTCGGCGGCCCATTACGTGAACGCCCCCGCCGACGTCATCGAAGGCCGGCTCTGCGGCCGCGTGATTTACGGCGACGGCCGCGAGCGCGACTTCGGCGACGGCGGCATGACCTTCAGCCGTCGCAATGCCAACTACCCGCAGCTCAAACACGTGATCTGGTGGCTGACGCAGGTCCGCCGCTGGGGCATGGCCGAGGGGCCGATCGAGTACGAGAAAATCGCCCGACGCGTCGCGCGGTTCGACTTGTACGAACAGGCGATGCGCGAAGCCGGCTACACCGGATTCGCCGAAGACCGCGGCGTCGAAGTCCTGTTCGACGGCCACGGCTTCGACCCTGCCGACCCCGAAGCGTACGCCCGCAGCTTCCGCGTCAACACGCTGACGAATGAGCCGGCCTCTGCCGTGGAGAACGCATGAAAAAGCAGCTCGAACTCTGGGACCTGAACAAGACTTACGACACGCCCAAAGGCCCTGCCGTCATCGTGCGCGACTTCACGCTCACGCTGAAACAGGGCGAGTTCGTCGCCCTGATCGGCCACAGCGGGTGCGGCAAAAGCACGGTGCTGTCGATGGTCGCCGGGCTGACGAAAAAGACGAGCGGGTCGATGATTCTGGCCGGTAAAGAACTGATCGGTGCCGGGCCCGACCGCGGCGTGGTCTTCCAGGCCCCCTGCCTGCTGCCGTGGATGACGGCGTTTCAGAACGTAATGCTCGGCATCGATCAGGTGGCCGGGGACCGCAGTCGGCAGGAACGCGAACGGTCGGCGGCGTATTACCTGGAAGTCGTCGGCCTCGGGCACGCGATGCACAAGTTGCCGGGCGAACTCAGCGGCGGCATGCGCCAGCGCGTCGGCATCGCTCGGGCGTTCGCCCTGAACCCCAAGATGCTGCTCCTCGACGAACCGTTCGGCATGCTCGACGGGCTGACCAAGTTCGAACTGCAGCAGGTGCTGATCGACCTCTGGGGCCAGGACCAGAAGACGGCCCTGATGGTCACGCATGACGTGGACGAGGCCATCTTCCTGGCCGACCGCGTGGTGATGATGACCAGCGGCCCGGCCGCCACCATCGGCGAAATCGTCGACATCCCCTTCCCCCGCCCGCGCGACCGTGCGGCGTTGTTCGAAGACCCGAAGTTCTACGAGCTGCGTGAACGGCTGATCGGTTTTCTGGAAAGCCAGGACCACCGCAAGCCGCCGCCCCCGACAGCGCCGGTCGAGGCCGAGCCGGTGGAGCAGGCGGAAGCGGCCGTCGTTTAGGCCCCTGTTTACGCCTTGGCCGGCACCGTGTTTGCAAGTGATTTGGCAGGTATTGTCATGACCAGCCCCGACTTCAACGACGAACAAAAGCGCTACCTCGAAGGCTTCGCTGCCGGCAGCGGGCTGCTAACCGTTCTGCCCACGTTCGCCGGCACGATGGGCGTAACCGTCGGCCCGAAGCCACGCGGCACCGACTACGCCCCCGCCCCCGACGAAATGCAACTGCTCGCCCAGGACCGCTTCATCCAGGAAGGTAAAAAGCTCAGCGCCGAAGAAATGGCCAAACGCAAAATGCACGGCCTGGACGTCTGGGACAAGCTGCTGGAACACGCCCGCGAGGACCGCTTCCCCAAGGGCACCGACGTGTTCATGATCAAGTTCCTAGGGATGTTCTACGTCGCCCCCGCGCAGAACTCGTTTATGACGCGGCTCCGCTTCGCCGGCGGCATCTGCAGCAGTGCCCAGCTGCGCGGCGTGGCGGATTTGGCCGAGCAATACGGCGGCGGGTACGCCGACTGCACCACGCGGGCGAACCTGCAGATCCGCGAAATCCCGACCCGCCACACGCCCGACGTGCTGATGGGTTTGTACGACCTGGGCATCATCAACAAGGGGGCCGGCGCGGACAACATCCGCAACATCACCGCCAGCCCGACGGCCGGCATCGACCCGCAGGAACTGATCGACACGCGTCCGCTGGCCAAGCAGATGCACCACTACATCCTCAACCGCCGCGAGATGTTCGGGCTACCGCGCAAGTTCAACATCGCATTCGACGGGGCCGGCAGCATCAGCGCGCTCGAAGACACCAACGACATCGGCTTCACCGCCGTCCATGTCGGCCAAGGCAAGGGCATCGAACAAGGCGTCTATTTCCGCCTTACCCTCGGCGGCATCACCGGGCACAAAGACTTCGCCCGCGACACCGGCATTCTGCTCAGGCCATCCGAATGCGTGCCCGTCGCCGCCGCCGTCGTCAAAGCCTTTGCCGAACACGGCGACCGCACCGACCGCAAAAAGGCCCGGCTGAAATACGTGCTCGACAAAATGGGCTTCGACGGCTTCGTCCACGAAGTCGAAAAGCACTACAACGGCCAACTGCTCCGCTTCCCGCTCGACCAGTGCGACCCGCGCCCGGCGATCGCCAAGCGCGACCACATCGGGTTTCATCCGCAGAAGCAGCCGGGCAAGTTTTTCGTCGGCGTCGTCCTGCCCGTCGGCCGGATGACCAGTGCACAAATGCGCGATTTGTCGCGCATCGCTGACAAGCACGGCAGCGGTACGATCCGGCTGACGGTCTGGCAGAACCTGCTGATTTCAGACATCGACGAGCGGGACATCGAAACGGTCAAGACCGAACTGCGCGGCATCGGTTTGGGCGTTGAAGCCAGCACCTTGCGCGGCGGTTTAATCGCCTGCACCGGCAACGCCGGCTGTAAGTTCGCGGCCAGCAACACCAAGGCGCACGCCCTGAAAATCGTCGACTGGATCGACCAGCGTCTGGAACTGGACCAGCCGGTGAACATTCATCTCACCGGCTGTCACAACAGCTGTGCCCAGCACTTCATCGGCGACATCGGCCTGATCGGCACGAAGGTCGAGCGCGGCGAGGAACAGGTCGAAGGCTACAACATTTTCATCGGCGGCGGCTACGGCCCCGAGCAGGGCATCGGCCGCGAGATTTATCCGAGCGTCGCCGCCGACGAATGTCCGCAGGTCATCGAACGCATGCTGCGCGGTTACCTCGACGGCCGCAGTTCGCCCGACGAAACATTTCTGCAATTTGTCCGCAATTATCCGACCGAAACGCTGCTCGCGAAGTTCGAGCAGGAGGCCGTACCCGCATGAGCGCGAACCTGATGCCCGCCCCTTACCTGCCAGACAGCGCGCCGTTCACGCCGCAGCAGCGCGCCTGGCTCAACGGCTTCTTCGCCGGCCTCGTCGGTCGCAGCACGGCGGCCCCCGCCACCGTCTCGCCCAACGGCGTGGCGACCGATTTCGCCCCACAGCCGGCCGAGCCGAGCGTGGCCGAAGAAGAAGGCGATTTCGATTTTCACGACCCCGCCCTCAGCCTCGAAGAACGCATGAAGCTCGCAGAGAGTCGACCGTACAAGCGCAAACTCATGGCCGCCATGGCGCAGCTCGACTGCGGCGCATGCGGCTACCTCTGCCAAACTTATTCCGAAGCGATCGCCGACGGCAGCGACACCGACCTGACCAAGTGCGCGCCCGGCGGTCGCGACACCAGCAAGAAGCTGAAAGAACTGGTCGCCAAGGGCGACGTCAGCGTCAACGGCAAGCCGATCACCGCCGTCAAATCAAAAGCCGCTCCCGCCGACGCCGACAGCAGAGCAGCCAAGTACGACCGCACGCACCCGTTCCCCGCCCGCCTGCTGAAAAACGTCCGTCTGAACGCCGACGGCAGCGCCAAGGACACGCGCCTGATCGCACTCGACCTCAAAGGCAGCGGCCTTGATTACGTCGTCGGCGACAGCCTCGGCGTGTTTCCGGAAAACTGCATCGACAGCGTCGAATGGATTCTCGACGCCATGGACTGCAGCGGCGCCGAAGACGTGCCCGGCACCGACGGCACCTCCACCAGCCTGCTGGAAGCGCTGCACCGCCAACGCACCGTCACCACGCCGTCCGACGACTTCGTCCAATTGCTGGCCGACACAGCGACGAACGACGCCGAAGCGCGCGAACTCATCGATCTTCTCAAAGGCGACGGCCCCGCGCCTGGCACGGAAGTGCTGGATTTGCTGCTGCGTTACCCGTCCGCCCGCCCGAAGCCGGAGACGCTGGTCGCGGCGCTGTCGCCGATCCAGCCGCGGCTTTATTCGATCGCCAGCAGCCGCGCCGCGCATCCGGACGAAGTGCATCTGACGCTCGGCGTCGTCCGCTACGTCAACGGCGACGGCCGCCAGCT
Source organism: Tepidisphaeraceae bacterium (assembly GCA_036388295.1). Lineage (GTDB taxonomy): Bacteria > Planctomycetota > Phycisphaerae > Tepidisphaerales > Tepidisphaeraceae > RYN-431. The sequence continues at coordinate 4,663 of DASVSC010000312.1, forward strand.
CAAAGGCGTCGCCAGCACGTATCTGGCCGAGCGGTTGCGGCCGGGCATGAAGGCGCGCGTGTTCCTGCAATCCAGCCACGGCTTCCGCCTGCCGAGCGACGCGACCAAGCCCGTCATCATGGTCGGCCCCGGCACGGGCATCGCGCCGTTCCGCGCGTTCCTCGAAGAACGCCACGCCACCAAAGCGCCCGGCAAGAACTGGCTGCTGTTCGGCGACCAGCACGCGGCGTACGACTTCCTCTACCGTGACGAACTGGAAACCCTGCAGGCGGCCGGCACGCTCACGCGCCTCGACACCGCCTTCAGCCGCGACAGCGACCAAAAGCTGTACGTCCAGCACCGCATGACCGAACACGGGGCCGAACTGTGGCAATGGCTGCAGGACGGCAGCTACTTCTACGTCTGCGGCGACGCCAAACGGATGGCCAAGGACGTTGACACCGCTCTGAAGCAGGTCGTCGCCAAGCACGGCAACCTGAGCGAAGCCGACGCCGCGGCGTACGTGGCTGATCTGGCGAAGAACAAGCGGTATCTGCGGGATGTGTACTAAGGGTTGATCGGTTGATGTGTTGATGAGTTGATCGGTGGCCGGCTGAAGTTCGAAGGGGCCTTTCGCCC